>DATDOY010000190.1:0-9295 GCA_035293045.1 Acidimicrobiia bacterium | reverse complement strand
CCCCAGCCGCGAGGCGTGAGACAGCGAGTTCAGGGCACGGGCCACGGGGTCATGGCGAGACCCGGCGTCGGCATGCCCTCGAAGGCGAGGACGCGCCCCGGCAGACCGTCGGTGGCGAACAGCGTGCGCCCGTCGGCGCCTCCGAAGCAGCAGTTCGTGGTGAGTCCGTCGCCGGGGATGTGCAGGAAGTCGACGACGTCGCCGTCGGGCTCGACCACCCGGATGCCGTGCTCGACGGTCGAGGCCACGTAGAAGCGGCCGTCGGCGTCGAGACAGAACCCGTCGCCCGCGCCCGGCCCCAGTTCCTCGATGATCCACTCGCGCTCGCTGCCGTCGACGCTGATGCGCAACAGCCCGGTCTGTTCGATGAGTGCGAGGGTGCCAGACGGCTCGAGCGCGATCCCGTTGCAGTACCAGAACGGCTCCGCCACCGTCGTCACCGTGCCGTCGGGCGCATAGGCCATGACCCGGCCGATCGAGGGCTCAGGCGGGGGGAAGTGACCGGGGTCGGTGAAGTAGATCGTGCCGTCGGGTCCAACGGCGAGGTCGTTGGGTGCGTGGAAGCCGTCGGTGCACAGGTAGGTGACGGAGTTGTCGGGGAGCACGCGCTGGAGGCCGGCCCGGCCGAGGCGGGGCGACGGCGCGTCGGGGATGACGCCGGTGCTTCGCAGGTCGATGCCGCCGTTCTGGGTGACGACGAAGCCGCCGTCGGACGCCAGGACCGCGCCGTTCGCGCCACCGCCCGTGTCGGCGAGCAAGCGGCCTCGACCCTCGGCGAGATCGATGCGATAGAGCGCTCCCGCGCTCACGCTGGTGACGACGAGCGCCCCGTCGGGGCACCACACGGGCCCCTCGGGGAAGTGGATCCCTTCGGCGACAACCTCGGCCTGTGGACCCACGTCAGTGAAGCCAGCGCCCGACGGTGACCTTCACGCCGCAGTCGCACGCCCGTGAGTGCTCGCTCACGCGGCGACTTTCGGAACGACCTCGGTCATGAACCGAGCCAGCGAATCGCTCGATGGATAGTCGCGGAACCAGAGCACGAACTCTCGCGCGCCCGCGTCAACAAAGGCCTGCACCTTTTCGATCACGTCCTCGACGGTCCCGACGAAGTTGTTTGCCACGTAGTCGGCGTCGTCGACCGTGCCCCACAGGGAGCCGCCGCCGTCGGTGGCGAGCCACGCCTCGAGATCGGCGTCGGAATCGAACAGGCGGCAGTCGGGTGCGTGGGTTCGCGTGATGGCGTCGAAGTCGCGCCCCACCGCCTCGCAGTGGTCGCGCAGGATCTCGCTCTTGCGCACGAAGTCGGCGAGGCCAACCTGCCAGTTGGTGGCGTCGGCGTGTTGCGCGGCGATCCGAAGCGTCACCTTCTCGCCTCCGCCGCCGACCCACACGGGGGGAAGACCCTGCAAGGGCTTGGGATCGCAGAGCGCGCCGTCGAACTGGAGGTGCTCGCCGGCGAAGGTGGTGCGCTCCTCGGTCCACAGCAGTCGGACGGCTTGGATGGTCTCGTCGAGGATCGCCAGGCGCTCGCCGGCCGAGGGGAACTCCCAGCCGTACGCGCGGTACTCGCGGTCGTACCACCCCGCGCCGAGACCCAAGATGAGCCGTCCGGCCGACGTCACGTCGATGCACGCGGCTTGCTTGGCGAGGAGCCCCGCGTTGCGGTAGGCAGCGCACGTCACCATTTGCCCGAGCCGCGCTCGGGTCGTCAGCTGCGACATCGCCGCCAGCATCGTGAACGCCTCGAACACGTGAGTCGGCTCGCGACGCGGCACCGTCTCGACGTGGTCGTAGACCCAGAGATGGTCGTAGCCCATCGCTTCGGCCTGCTGCGCGATATCCACCGAGCGCTCCCACGCGTCGGTCGCGGCGACGCCGGTGTATTCGAGCTTCCACCCCTGGGGAATGAAGGCTCCGTACTTGAGGGTCACGCGCTTTCTCCTTGGGCGACGTCACGCCCGCGCTTGGCCGCCGCACTCTCGGCGACGGCCTCGGCGTCCTTCTCAGCCAGCGAGCGGTTGTACTCGTCGACGAGCTCGCGGGCGTTCTCGGCGATCTCGTAGAACTGAACCTCGATCATCATCGGGAGCAGGTGGCGGACGTAGAAACTCCAAATCTTGAGGACGCCGTGATCGTCGACGTGCTTGTCGATGATGTCGACCCCCGAGTCGCGCTCGTCCTTCCAGGCTTGGGCCTTCTCGTGGAGCTCGTCGAGTTGTTCCATCGAATGCACGGCCATTCCGAAATGGTCCATCCGCGGCGACTGCATGGGCTGGTCCTCGGCGATGAGGAAGACGAACTGGTCGTAGCGGTAGGCCTGCAGGACCAGCATCTCGCGATCCTTGGTGAGGGTCGGCAGCTCCTCCCACCCGAACACGCTGGAATAGAAGTCGACGATCTCCTTGCGTCCCGCCTCGTCGAGGGCGTCGGCGGGGAGGCTCATCGCCACATGGTTGAAACGCGGGGGTCGCTCGCTCATTCGCCTCTCATCTCCCGAGGGTTGACCATCACCTTCCCGGCGATCTCGCCGCGGAACAAACGCTCGCACGTCTCGAGCAACTCGGCCAGCGAAACGTCGTCCGGCTCGACGAGCGCGTCCACGGGGATGGCGCCGGTCGCCAGAAGATCCAGCGCGTCGTCGAAGCCCGAGGCGTCGTATTCGAAGGCGCCGGTGAGGACCAGCTCGTTCAAGAGGATGCGGTTCGGGTCGAAGCGCGGCGCGTTGACACCGGCACCCACGAGCACAAGCCGGCCGCCCTTTCCGAGCTGCGCGAGCCCCGCCTCCATGGCGACGTCCTTCCCCGAGCATTCGAAGACAACGTCGAAGGGATTGGCGGAGAGCTTCATCGGTTCGAACGACGACGGGACGTCGAGGGCTGCCGGTTCGACGACCTCCGACGCACCGAGTCGCTCGGCCAGTTTGCGTCGGGTCTCGCTGGGTTCGCTGACGGCGATGTCCTCGATCCCCCGGGCGACGAGCGCGGCGATGACGAGCGCGCCGATGGGGCCCGCGCCCGTCACCAGTACCCGGTCGCCCGCCGAAACCCCGCCTTGGGTCAGCGCGTGCAGCGCGACCGCCAACGGCTCCGTGAGGGCGGCGGCGCGCAGGTCGAGGCCGTCGGGGACGGCGACCGCCTCGTCAGCGGCGACGAGCTTGTACGGCGCGAAGGCGCCTCGGTATGCGTCCATCCCCGGCGTCGGGCGATCGACGCAGAGCGACGGTCGTCCCGCCTCGCACGGACCGCAGACCCCGCACGTGACCGAGGGGCCGCCGACGAGGCGATCGCCGACCGACCAGCCGGCCACGCCGTCACCGACGGCGACGACCGTCCCCGACCACTCGTGTCCGCCGATGGTGCCGGGGCGCCCCCAGCCTTCGATGACCGTGTGAAGGTCCGACCCGCACACGCCGCACCAGGCCACCTCGGCGAGGAGATCGTTGGGGCCAACGTCGGGGACCGGCACGCCTTCGACGCGCAGGTCGTGCGGCGCGTGATACACGGCTGCGGGCATGGTCTTTTGCACGAGAGTGAATCTACGGGACGACGGTGAATCCCTGGGCAGCGAAGTCCCCATCGAACGTGAACGCCGTGTCGATGTCGAGATCCCGCATGACCTCAAAGCTCACGTGATCAACGAACGAGATCCCTCGGCGATCAGCGGCGAGGAGCGAAGCCAGCGCCCGACGGTGGAGACGATCATCTACCCATGCGACCTCGAGGGCGGGCTCCAGGAACATCGCGTAGTCGCGAAGCGCCTCCATCCCGATCCGTCGCTGGACGAGCGAGATGGTTTCGCTGACGGCGTAACTATGGACCACGAGCGACCCGTTACCAGCGAGACGCTCGAATGTGAGGACGGCATCGCGATGGAAGCGGTCGCGGACGTCGATGTAGGCCATGAGCGCCGAGGTGTCGATGAGAACCTTCAATCGAAGTCGGGTCGAGGGCGGCGGCCGATCCGCTCCTCGATCGCCTGCACGAAGTATTCGTCGTGGTTCTCGGACAGGTCATCGACATCGGATCGGTGTCTCCCGGCGATCGCGAGGGCACGTCGGATGATCTCGGTTCGCTCGGTGTCGGGATAGGAGCGGTCGATCGCTTCCCGGGTGAGCTGCGCCATGGACTTGCCGGTCCGCTTCGACTCGCGACGCAACAGCCGCATCTGCTCTTCGGTCAGGGAGATCTGCGTCCGGATCATACCATCATGATAACAGATCTCTACATCATGATGTAACTTCGAACAGCTGCCACTCACCGGGGACGCCCTTCAGCTCGCGGGTTCCCCGGTCGACGAACTCCCGGCCCGAGCCGGCGACGAGGGGAGGGACGGCGCTGCTCACGAGTACCTGCCCCGGCTCGGCCTCGGCCATGACCCGCGCCGCGATGTTGACGGCGATGCCGGTGACGTCCCGGTGTCCGGGTGGGCCCCGCACCTCGACCTCGCCCGTGTGGAGGCCGGTCCGAAGTTCGATGTTCAAGGCTCGAACCGCTTCGCGGATCGCTTGCGCGCAGGCGATCGCCCGGCCCGGGCCGTCGAAGGTGGCGAGGTGGCCGTCGCCGGTCTGCTTGACGAGATCGCCCCGGTATCGTTCGAGCTGGCGCCGCACGATGTCGTCGAGCCGGTCGAGAGTCTCTTTCCAGTGGGTGTCGCCCACCTCCGCCGCACGCTGGGTTGAACCGACCACGTCAGTGAAGAGCACGGTGGCGAGGATCCGGTCCTCTTCGGCGCGGTGGATCTCGCCGGTCAGGAACTCGTCGAGGGTGTCGGTCACCGCGTTGAACGCGCCTTCATTGACCCAGAACCAGTGGTCGGGTCCGTCGACCTCGACGTAGCGGGCACCGGAGATGTGCTCGGCCAGCCATCGTCCATGGCCGACGCGCACGGATGCGTTGTCGCGCGTGTGCATCACCAGGGTCGGCACCGTGATGGCGCCCACGAGGTGGCGGACGTCGATACGAAACGACAGTTCCTGGAGCGCGCGGCCGATCCGGGGACTGGCGGCGTAACGTTCCATCCGCGCCAACCAGTCCCGCAGCGCCCCATCGCCGGCGCGGCTCGGGGCCATGCTGTCGGCTGGAAATCCCGTCCCCCAGTGTTCTCCGGCCAGCTCCACGATTCGGTGTTGAACGTCGAGCGGAACTCCCCACGGGTAGGCGACGTCCCGGCCGAGAAAGGCGTAGGCGTTGACGAGTGCGAGGGCGCGGGTTCGCTCGGGTGCCGTGGCGGCGAAGTACACCGCCATCTGCCCTCCTTGGCCGTGGCCGAGGACGGTGATTTCGACGGCGCCGAGATCGTCGAGCACCGCCTTGATGTCTTCGGCCCACAGCTCGAGGCTGGCCATGTCGGCGAGGGGAGCCGGGTCAGACAGTCCCATGCCGCGCTTGTCGAACACGATGAGCCGACCGAGCCTGGCGACCCGCCGCATGAGCCGTTCGGACTCGGGCGCCCCAAAGACCTGCTCGATCTGGAAGATCCAATCCGGAATGACCAGGAAGTCCGTGTCACCCTCGCCGAGGGTCGCATAGGCGATGTTCACGCCGTCCTGCGTCTCGGCGTAGCGGGTCTGCGGGAGATCGCTCACGCAGGCATCACGGTGTCATGCCGGTGATCCCGGACGCGTCGGGCTGATCACAAGGGCGGGAAGCTCTTCAACGTCGCTCTTGCTCAGGCATGCGTCGATCCCCGCCTTTTTGGCCCGCGCGGCGAGTGCGGGCGTGAGGTACGCGGTGAACAAGACGATGTGTTGGAGGGGGACGATGCGGCGCATCTCCTCGGCGGCTTCGATCCCGCTGAGGTATGGCATCCGATTGTCGAGGATCACAATGGCGGGGACTGGCGGGGGCACGAGCCGTTCAAACACGGCGACGGCCTCCTCGCCGTCAACGGCCTCGGCAACCACGTGGATCCCGAGCTCCGAGGCCTCGAGAACGACCCGCACGAGTGCCCGGATGTCGATGTCATCGTCGACGATCAGAGCGGTCACCGGACCTGATTCGGGCACGTTCAATATCGTGCCACGCCGCGGCGAATCATCAAGCGAAGTTTGCCGTGGGCGCTTTTTCGGGCACCGAACGCAGGAGGTGGAGCCAGGCGTGGAGGGCGGGGCCGATACCGAGTCCGATGACGGCGGATCCGATCCCGACTGTCCCGCCGGCCCACCACCCGAGGGTGAGGCCTGCGATTTCGAGGCCGAGGCGCGCGGTGTGGAGCGAGAGCGGCGTCCAGCGGTACACGCCGGTCATCACCGCGTCGAGAGGAGACGAGCCGAGGAGGGCCGACATGTAGAGCGCGCCGCCGAAGCTCATGACCACCAGTCCGGCGACGAGCGCGGCCACCTCGGCCGGGGTTCCGTGCGGGTGGCCAAGCGCGGGGAGGACGGCATCGAGGAACACGCCGCCGAGAACCGTGGCCGCGACCGTCCCGACGCCGGGGCGCTCCCGGAGGGCGATCGCGGCGACGAGGAGTGCCACGTTGACCAAGATCGATGCGGTTCCGATCGAGACCTCGAGTTGCTCGGCTAATCCCTGCTGCAACACGTGCCAGGGCCCGAGACCGAGGTCGGCGCGCAGCGTCAGGGCGTACCCAACCGCGCCGAGGAAGACCCCTACGAGGAGGCGGACGCCTCGATCAAGTCCGGCCGGTACTCCGGATGCTCGCTCAGCCATTCGACGGCGCGGTGCATCGAGGCTTCGTTCTGCTTGTTGATGAACTTGTAGATCGTCCCCTCGAACCATTTCCACGGCGCCTTCGTCAAGTGGTACCGCTCCTCGAAACGGAGACGGCACGAGTTGGGTCCGGTGGGCTCGAGGCGCACCGTGCCGGTCTGATCGTTGCCCGGCTCCCGGCTGATCATTGTGTATGTGTATCCGCCGCCCGTCGCATTGTTCGCCCGCTCGACGTCGCGTACGAGTTCGAGTGCGGATCCCTTGCGACCGAGCGGCATCTTGTAGATCACCCTCCGTAGGAGACCGTTGCCACCCTCGTCGCCCGGATTGAGGATCTCGACGGCAATCACCATGGGCGCGTACTCGGTCCACCGGTCGTAGTCCTGGAAGAGCGCCCACATTCGCTCGCACGAGTGTGGGATGTCGAGGGTGTACCGGTGCTCTCTCATCGCGTCCGGTCGTGGAGGCGAAGGACCCGCGCGGTCGCGTCGCCGAGAAACTCGTTCATGGACGCCTCGTCGAGTGGAAGCTTGCGGGCGGATTCGAGCGCTCGGCCCATCGGAATCACCGGGTGGTCGGAGGCGAAGAGCACGCGGCCGCGCCCCCGCGACGAGTTCATGAACCGCACGAGGCCCTCATCCATGTAGTCGGCGAGATAGGCGGAGTTCGAGAGGTAGAGGTGCTCCCATTTGAGCATGAAGGTGACGAGCAGCGACTCATACGGGTGGCCCATGTGCGCCCCGATGACCGTCAGATCCGGGAAATCGATCAGCACCCGCTCGAGTCGGCGTGGGTGTTGGCAGTCGGAGTCGGCGCGGGGGCCGGGCACGCCGACGTTGATCGCCACCGCAAGTTCGAGCTCCTCACACGCGGCGTAGAGCGGGTAGTACCGGGCGTCGTCGAGCGCGATCTGGTCGAGGAAGGGCGCGACGCGCACGAGGACGAACCGCGGGTGCGCGGCGAGCGAGCGGACGCGCTCGACCATCTTGCGCGGGCGGGGCGGGGGTCGATTCGGCTCGTTGACCGACGCCGCCACGTAGAGGCCACTCACGGGGGCGGCGGCGTGTGCGTCGGCGGCCTCGAGGAGATCCTCCGCAGCGAACAGGCCGTCACGGTGGCACGACTCCGGGGGACGGAAAGGGAGGGTGATGACGGCGCCGTCGACGCCCGCCCCGTCCATCACCGACAGCAGATCGTCGAGCGACTGCGAGGCGGAGAACAGTCCGTCGCCGAAAAGTTGCTTGGCGCCCTGGGCCTCGTCGCTCTGGGTCCACCGCTCGGCGAAGGCCGGCGAGACGACGTTGGCCCACAGGTCGATCACCGGCATGCGCGGGACTGTACCGGACGCATGTGTGGGAATGTCCGGAGTCACGTAAGGTCCCGACGTGCCCGGAGTTTGGTCCCACGTTTCCGACGCTCCCGACAAGCCGGCGCTCGTCATGGGCAAGGACAGCCGGACCTTCGGAGCCCTCGGAGATCGGTCACGCCGCCTCGCTTCGACCTTCGCCGCGCATGAGGTCGGACCCGGCCAGCCGGTGGCGGCGATGCTGCCCAACGGATTCGAGTTCTTCGAGACCGGCTGCGCCGCAGCCGCGTTGCAAGCGCGTTTCCTCCCGATCAACTGGCATCTCAAGGGGGAGGAACTCGCGTACATCGTCGCTGACTCCGGAGCCCGTGTCCTCGTGGCCCACGAGTCGCTCGGTGGGCCGGTGGACGTGGCCGCCGCGGCGAATCCGGATCTCGAGGTGCTGACCGTCGGGAGCCCCGCATGCTCCTATGAGCCGGCCCTTGCGGCCGCCGACCCTTGGCCCGGCGACGGGTGGCCGGCGCCGGGCTACATGTTCTACACGTCGGGTACGACGGGCCGTCCGAAGGGCGTGCTCCACGGCAACGTGGACGCCGAGCGCCTCGATCTCATGAATCAGGGTCTGATCGGGCTGTGGGGGATCACGGCCGACGACGTGTACCTGCTCACCGGCCCCGGTTACCACGCAGGTCCGGGGGGATGGGCCTTCGCACATCTCTACGCCGGGGCCACCGTGGCGATCCTCCCCTCGTTCGACCCGCGCATCTGGTTGGTGGCGGTCGATCGCCACGCGGTCACGACGACGTTCATGGCGCCGGCGCACTTCATCCGCGTGCTCGAGGTCCCCGAGGCCGACCGCTCGGGTTACGACCTCGACTCGTTGCGGTTGGTGATCCACGCGGGCGCGCCGTGCCCCGAGTCGGTGAAGCGGCGCATCATCGAGGCGCTCGAGCCGGCGGAGATCTGGGAGCTCTACGGCATGAGCGAGGGCGGGGCGACGCGCGTGTCGCCGAGCGAGTGGCTCGAACGCCCCGGAACCGTCGGCAAGCCCTGGCCGGGGGTGGAGATCCGCATCGTCGGCGAGGACGGCTCCGAGCAGCCGGCGGGCGAGCCGGGCGTCATCTACGTCACCCCAGCCGGGGGCCGGTTCGAGTACCACAACGACCCCGAGAAGACGCGGGGCGCGTGGAGCGGCGACCTCTACACCGTCGGCGACATCGGGTACCTCGACGAGGACGGCTACCTCTTCCTGACGGACCGCGCCAGCGACATGGTGATCCGAGGTGGGGTGAACATCTATCCCGCCGAGATCGAGAAC
>DATDOY010000189.1:0-5290 GCA_035293045.1 Acidimicrobiia bacterium | reverse complement strand
ACCGTCGGCGCGATCCTCGGAGAGCAAGCGGGCGCGATCCCGGACGTCACTCTGCGCGAACTCGCCACCCACACCGGCGGGCTGCCCCGCCTGGCGCCGAACGCGTTCACCGTCCCGTTCTGGCCCCGTGATCCGTATCGCTTCTACGACGCCAAACGACTGGTGAAGGGCCTCGCCAAGACGACCCTCACCGACCCGGGAACCATCGCCTACTCCAACTTCGGCTTCGACCTCCTCGGCCACTGCCTCGAAGCCGCCGCGCGCACGCCGTTCAAGACGCTCATGGAGTCCCGGGTCCTCGTCCCAGCCGGCATGACCACCGCGCGCTGCCAACCGTGTCCGCGCCGCGGGCTCCTCAGAGGGCATGGCTCACTCCTCCTCGGTGGCCGGCGGTGGCACCAGCCGCTCCCCGCAGCCGGAGGGGTTGACGGCACCATCGCCGACCTCGCGGCGTGGGCGAGGGCCAACCTGGTGCCCGACTCGACGCCACTGGCGAACGCCATCCGCCTCGCACAGCAGGAGCACGCGTCCCACCAGGACGACTCCATCGGCCTCGCGTGGCATCGCCGCAACTCGACCCTGTGGCACAACGGCGCCACGGGGAGCTTTCAGGGGTTCGTGGCGGTCACGCCCGGACGGATGGCCGTGGCGGCACTGGCCACGATGGGACCCGGCAAGTGGACAATCGATCGAGCCGTCGGCGAGTGGCTCACCGAGGCGCTCGCCCCCTGACCATCGCCGGCGCGAGCCGCTGCCGACTTACTGCGGGGTGCCGAAGCCCTTCTTGGTCTCTTTCTTTTCCTTCTTGTTGGCGCGCTTCTCTTTCAGCGACTTGCCCTGTTTTTTGACGGCGGTCTTGCGTAATGACTTCTCGGCCATGCGATGACCGTACTCCGAGCGGACCCCACGAACGGCGGTTTTCGCCACGTGTCCAAATTCACGCGCGTCCCGACCGGCGAAGGTGATTGCATGGCCTCCATGGGAACCACCGCATTCGGCCGCGCCACGACCGTCCAACCTGAGGGCGCCGGGCGCTACGCCGGCTTCATGCCGCCCGACTGGAAGGCGCCCGTCCTGCCTCACGGCGGCGTCGCCACCGCCATCGCTCTGCGGGCCGCCGAGGAGGAACTCGCCGAGCCAGCCCAGACCCTCCGCAGCGTCACCACGGTGTTTGCCGGGCAGGTCCACCCGGGGCCGCTCCGCATGGACGTCACCGTCCTGCGTCGGGGGCGATCGCTCTCGCAGGTCGTCGTCGACCTCGCCAACGCCGACGCGGACGCCGGCCACCACGTCGTCGCCGTGTTCGGCGCGCACCGGGCCGGCTTCGAGTTCACCGACATCCAGCCACCCGACGCGGCGTCGCTCGACGACGCGCGCATCTTCGAGCCGCCGCCCGAGCTCGAAGACGACCCCGGGCATTTCTTCGAGCACGTGGAGAGCCGTCTCGCCCTCGGCGATTACTGGGGGGCCACGGACTGGGAGCCGAACGGCGCGTCGGATCGGGCCTACTGGTATCGCTTCGTCGAACCCCCGCGCCGCGACGACGGCGCCCTCGATCCGGGGGCGCTCGTGGCGCTCTGCGACACCATGCCCGGAGCGGCCTACCAGCGCATGGGGCCCGATGCTCCCGACGGGTTCTGCCCGAGCGCCGACCTCACCGTCCACATTCTCCAGGACAGCCGGTCGGAGTGGCTCCTCGCCCACAACCGAGCGCGTCACGCCGGCGACGGGTACGTCTCGCTCGAAATGCGGTTGTGGGACCCCGAGGCCGGACTCGTCGCGTACGGCACCCAGGTGTCGTTCTTCAGCTTTCAAAGCGGGCTCGCCGTCCATCAGGTTCGTCCGCCTTCGTAGGCGGCCGCCCACGCAACTGACCGGTGCGCCGCATACGCTGCCCGCCCATGACCGAGCGGGTGTTCAGCCTCGACGAGGCGCGCGCCGTCCTCGACGAGCTCCGAGGCCAGATCGCCGAAGTCGTCGAGCTGCGAGCGGACCTCACCGTCGCGGTCGCCGCGCACGAGCACGGCGACGAATCGACCCCGCTCGCCGACCTCAAGGGCATGGAGGCCCGCCTGAGCGAAGTGCTCGACGGATTCCGCGCCCGGGGCCTCGAGGTCAAGGGGTGGGCGCCGCTGCTCCTCGACTTCCCCATGGAACCGGATGGCGCGGTCCTGCTCTGCTGGCTCGAAGGTGAGGACGCCATCGGCTGGTATCACGAGGCCGCCCACGGGTTCGCCGGCCGGCGTCCGCTGGATCGACGCCATGAATGACGCGACGAAAGGGAAGGGATGACGACCCTCAACGAGATCCAAGAGGAGCAATGCAGCCAGAGCGCGTGGGACTTCTCCGACCTGCGGGCCATCTACATCAACTGCACGCTCAAGAAGTCGCCCGAGCGGTCCCACACCCAGGGCCTCGCGGACATTTCCATCGAGATCATGAAGCGCCAGAAGGTGACGGTCGAGACGATCCGTGCGGTCGACCACGACATCCCCCCGGGTGTGTATCCCGACATGACCGAGCACGGCTGGGACCGCGATGACTGGCCCGGCCTTTGGGAGAAGGTCATGGCGGCCGACATCCTCGTCCTCCTCAGCCCGATCTGGCTGGGCGAGAAGTCGTCCGTCTGTACCCGCGTGATTGAGCGCCTCTACGGCAACTCGGGGGTGCTCAACGACGACGGGCAGTACGCGTACTACGGCCGCGTCGGCGGGTGCATCATCACCGGCAACGAGGACGGCGCCAAGCACTCGGCGATGAACATCCTCTACTCGCTGCAACACCTCGGGTACTCGATTCCTCCGCAAGCCGACTCGGCGTGGCTCGGCGAGGCCGGGCCGGGCCCCTCGTACCTCGACGACGGCTCGGGAGGTCCCGAGAACGACTTCACCAACCGCAACACCACCTTCCTCACCTGGAACCTCCTCCACCTCGCCCGCATGATCAAGGACGCCGGTGGGATCCCCGCCCACGGGAACCAGCGGGCGGCGTGGGACGCCGGATGCCGCTTCGACTTCGTCAACCCCGACTACCGATGACGGTGCCGCCGTTCGGGGGAACGATCGGGAGGTACTGGTGGGACTCGGAGGCTTGGTGGCCTGATCCTCCCCGTCCACCCGACGGGGCGCCCAACGTCCTCGTCGTGGTGCTCGACGACGTCGGGTTCGCTCAACTCGGCTGCTTCGGCTCCGACATCGCCACCCCCAACATCGATCGCCTCGCCGCCGGCGGACTCCGCTACACCAACTTCCACACGACGGCCCTGTGCTCTCCCACCCGCGCCTGCGCGCTCACCGGGCGCAACCATCACGCCGTAGGGATGGGCCGTATCGTCGAACTGGCCACCGGCTTCCCCGGCTACATGTCGCGCATTCCCAAGTCGGCCGGGTTCCTCCCGGAGATGCTGACGCCCCATGGCTACGCGGCCTATGCGGTTGGCAAGTGGCACCTGACGCCCGAGGACGAGACCCACCTCGCCGCCACGAGAGCCCGCTGGCCCCTCGGTCGCGGGTTCGAGCGCTACTACGGCTTCATCAACGGGGGCGAGACCCACCAGTACGCGCCCGAGCTGGTCTACGACAACCATTTCGTCGAGCCTCCCCGAACCATCGAAGAGGGGTACCACCTCACCGAAGACCTCGTCGACAAGGCCACCGAGTTCCTCACGGACCTGCGCCACGTCGACACCGGCAAGCCGTGGCTCCTGTGGTTCGCCACCGGGGCGTGTCACTCGCCGCACCACGCGCCAGCGCCCTGGCTCGAGCGCTACCGCGGCGCCTTCGACGACGGCTGGGACGCGTGGCGCGAGCGAGCGTTTGCCCGCCAGATCGCCGAGGGCATCATCCCCGCCCACACCCAACTCTCGCCGCGCCCCGAGTGGGTCCCGGCCTGGGACGCGCTCACCGCCGACGAGCGCACCGTCTACGCCCGGTACATGGAGGCCTTCGCCGGGTTCCTCTCGCACACCGACGACCAACTCGGCCGCCTCTTCGCCTTCCTCGAGGCGACGGGGGAGTGGGACAACACCATGGTCCTGCTCTTCTCCGACAACGGCGCGTCGTCGGAGGGCGGTCCCACCGGATCCATCAACGACCTGCGTCTGTGGAACGCCGTCCCGCGCAAGGTCGAGGAGTCCCTCGACCGCCTCTCGGAGATCGGCGGGCCCCGCGCCCACAACAACTACCCGTGGGGTTGGACGGTGGCCGGCAACACGCCGTTCCGTCGGTGGAAGCGCGAGACCCACGAGGGCGGCGTCGCCGACCCGCTGATCGTGCGCTGGCCTCCCGGCGTTTCCGATCCCGGTGGCTTGAGGCGCCACTACGTGCATGCCGTCGACCTGTTGCCGACCATCCTCGACGCCGTGGGCATCGAGGCGCCCGCCGTGATCGACGGCGTCGAGCAGATGCCCGTGCACGGCGTTTCGATGCGCGAAACCCTGGCCGACCCCGGCGCGCCCGAACGCCACATCACGCAGTACTACGAGATGTTCGGGTGCCAGGCGATCTACCACGACGGTTGGAAGGCGGTCGTCTACCACCCGATCCAAGACGCCGAGCCCGGCCTCGACCAGGTGCCATGGGAGCTGTACGACCTGCGCGCCGATCCCTCGGAGTGCCACGACCTCGCCGCCTCCGAACCCGGAAAGCTTGCCGAGCTGGTTGCGCGGTGGTGGGAGCAAGCGGAGCGATACCAGGTGCTGCCGCTCGACAACCGCCCGTTCTCCGAACTCGTTTTCGAGCGACCCGAGGGACTTCCAGCCCGCGACCGCTACGTGTATCGACCGGCCGGCGGCATGATCCCGGAGGCGGTGGCGGTCAACGTCCGCAATCGCGACCACACGGTCACGGCACGCGTCGAGATCCCGCCGGGCGGGGCCGACGGCGTCCTCATCTCCCAAGGGTCGTTCCTGGGCGGGTGGGGGTTCTACGTGCTCGACGGCCGACCGCGCTACGTCCACAACGCGTCGGGCAAGCACGAGGATCGCATCGCTTCGACCGAGGCCCTGAGCGCGGGCGAGCACACCGTGGGATTCCGCTACTCCGTCGGCGCGGGCCCGCCGCACCGCGTCGAGATCGTGATCGACGGCGTCGTCACCGGCGAGGGCGAGATCCCGTTTCCTACGTGGACCCGCTTCTCGCTGACCGGTCACGGCCTCGTGTGCGGCCGCGCCCTCGCTCCCGCGGTGAGCGACGAGTTCGTCGCCCCGTTCCCGTTCGCCGGGACGCTGCACGAGGTCGTCGTCGACGTCAGCGGCGCGCCGTTCGTCGACGCCGAGGCCGAGGCCGAACAC
>DATDOY010000188.1:0-3412 GCA_035293045.1 Acidimicrobiia bacterium | reverse complement strand
ACGAGGAACTCGCCGCCGGAGCCCTTCTCGCGCGTGCACGACACGGGGTCGAGCGCGGCGTCGAGCGCACGGCAGTCGGTTTCCTCGCCGACGTCCACGGCGGTCGTGTCGGTCACGGCTTGCGAGAGGATGGCGCCGCTCACCGGCGCCGCTCCCCCCGACGTCACGGGCGCGCCCTTTTCCGTGGTGGTCGTTTCGGCGTCGGCCGGTGCCTGCCCCGCCCCGGTGGCCGTGGTCGTCGTCGCCGACGTGATCGCCGTCTCGTCGTCGCCGTTCAGCGCGAAGACCGCCACGACGACAAGCGCAACGGCAGAGAGGCTGCCCGCGGCGACGAGGAGGGTGCGGCGCATCCGGCGAGGTTACGAGGCCGGGGGTGTCGGAGCGCGTCAGCCGCCGTAGTTCATCCGCGTGTCCTCCATGCGCAGGACCGGCGTGTCCTCATCCTTTTGGAACCCCGCGTCGACCACTTCCGCGAGAAAGAACGTGTGGCTCGGCGTCGCCACCCGCTCGCGCACCTCGCAGTCGACGAACGCCACCGCCTGGTCGAGAACGGGTGCACCCGTGCCGGGCGCGTCATGGAACGCGAAGCCGTTCAAGGTCATCGCGCCCAAGTCCGCCTCGACGGGCTTGGTGAACTTGCGAATGATGGCGCGGTCCTCGCGGTCGATGAGGTTGAGCGCGAACGCGCCGCCGGCGTCGATGAGTTGGTGCGTCAGCGCGTCCGTCTCCACGGCCACGCCGAGCCACTTCGGATCCGTCGAGACCTGGGTCACGAGATTGGCGGTCATGGCGTTGCGCCGCTCGCCGTCCCGCGCGCCGATCACATACAGGCCCGACGGCATCGTCCACAGCACACGCCGGCGCAGCCGGTCGTATTCGTCGGGGTCGCGGCCCTCGGGGATCGGCCCGACGATCCCGTCTTTGACCGGCATCAGACCGCCTCGGTCCGGGTCATGCGTACCGCGCCTCTTTCCCCTTGCTCTCGCCGTGCGATGCGACGGCCTCGGCGAGATCGGCGAGGAACTGGTCGGCGATGCGGGCGTGTTGCGGCATGACGATCACGTGCAGCGAATCCGGCTGGCGATCGAGGCGCCATCCCTTCTCGTCCATCACGTCGCACACGGCGAAGATGTCGAGCTCGTCGGAGCCGAAGGCGAAGGTGCTGGCGTCGGGTTCGCCCTTCACGTGGAGTCCGTCGATGGCGTCGATCCCCTTCTGGAGGGCGCGAGTCGTGTCGAGCACGACTTGGGTGAGCCGCACATATCCCTCCACGCCGAGGTGCCGCAGCACCGCCCAGGCCGCCGCGATCGGGCCCGCCGGGCGCGTGCCGGCCGTCGTCATCGAGCCGTAGATGCCGCCGACCCAGTCGCTGACCAGGAACAGCTGGTACTTCAGGGCGTCGGCGCTGCGGTGGATCACGGTCGAGGCGCCCTTCACCGCGTAGCCGTACTTGTGTACGTCGGCCGAGATGCTCGTCACCCCTTCGACCCGGAAGTCCCAGAGGGGAAGGGGCTCGCCGAGGCGCTCCCAGAACGGCAGGACGAATCCCCCGAGGCATGCGTCCACGTGGCAGGGAACGCCGCGGGCCGCTGCGGCGGCGGCGATCTCCTCGATGGGATCGATGACGCCAAAGGGGTAGCACGGCGCCGACCCGACGACGAGGGCGGTGTTGTCGGTGATGAGGTCGGTGAGCGCGCCGACGTCGACCCGCAGGTCATCGCGCAGCGGGGCTTTCTTGAGGTCGATGTCGAGGTAGTGCGCGGCCTTGTCGAACGCCGGATGCGCGGTGATCGGGACCACGACCTCGGTGTGGGTGATCCCCCGCTCTGCCTTGGCCCGGTCACGCGCCACCTGCATGGCGAGAAAGATGCTCTCGGTACCGCCCGAGCTCATCGACCCGCCTACCGAGGCGGGCGCGTGCAGCATGTCGGCGACCCAGTCGACCACCTCGCTCTCGTATTCGCGCAGGCTCGGGAACGCGAAGGGGTTCAGGGCGTTCTCGTAGAGGTAGAGGGCGTACGCGTCCTCGAGCACCTTGACCACGTCGTCGTCGTCGGTTTTGTAGACGAGGCTCCAGGTCTTGCCGCCTCGCCAATCGGCGTCGCCCTCCTTGCGCCGTCGCATCTCGGCGATCAACTCCGCGGGGGCCAGACCGTGTTCGGGAAAGCTCGGCATGGCATCGGAGCCTACGTGGGACGAGCGAGCCGGGCCGCCGGTGTGGTCAACGGGATGCATCCGTTCTCGTCAACCACGGCGTTCGAACCCGTGAGGAGACCGTGAGGAGACGCGCCAGGCGCGCCATTCCCGCGTACCCCTCGCCGGGAAGACGCTCCGCAGGTGAAATCGGTTCCACCCGTGGCCTACATTCCAGGCGCCCGACCGTTGGCCCCACCCGAAAGAAGGAACCTCCTGTGAGCGTCAAGATCGAACGCCGTGGCCGCGTCGAGATCGTCACCATCGACCGCCCCGAAGCACGCAACGCCATCAACCGGGAGACGGCCGAGGGCCTCGAGGCGGCGTGGGACGCCGCCGAGGCCGACGACGGCTGCTGGGCGATGATCCTGACGGGCGCCGGCGACCAGGCCTTTTCGGCCGGCATGGACCTGAAGGCGTTCATCACCGGCGAACTGCCGATCACCTCCAAGGGCGGCTTCGGCGGCACCGCCAACCGGCCGTTCAAGAAGCCGCTGATCGCGGCGGTGAACGGCCGCGCCCTCGCCGGCGGGCTCGAGCTGATGCTCTCGTGCGATCTGGTCGTGGCGGCCGAGCATGCGGAGTTCGGCATTCCGGAGGTCAGGCGCGGCCTCGTCGCCGCGGCTGGTGCCATGTTCCGGCTGCCGCAGCGCGTCCCACTCTCGCTGGCCCTCGAGATGGCCATGACCGGCGAACCGATCTCCGCGCAGCGCGCACTTGAGCTCAACCTCATCAATCGGGTCGTGCCCGGAGAGAAGGTCGTCGACGAGGCGGTCGCGCTCGCCGAGAAGATCTGCGAGAACGCCCCGGTCGCCGTGCAGGTGTCGAAGCGCCTGATGAAGGCGGCGGCCTACCTCTCGGGCGAAGAAGACGCCTGGAACCAGACCAACAGCGCCATGCAAGAGGTGATGGCGACCGAGGACGTCATGGAAGGTCCCAAGGCGTTCGCCGAGAAGCGCAAGCCGGAGTGGAAAGGCCGCTAGGGCGAGGGGACGGTGTGAGTGTCTGCCCGGCCATGGCCGGGCAGACACTCACACACGCCGTATCGGACGTGCGTTATTCGCCGAGTGAAGTGGCCGGCCAGCCGTAGGCCGAGGCGAGCGGAACGTAGGCGGACGGGTCGCCGCTCCATTCCAGCGCCGCCACCTCGTCGGCGGTTCGCCGGCCCGTCAAGGACCGCAGCAGTTCGAAGGGCGAACCGGTCACGGCGAGGGTCGGC
>DATDOY010000187.1:0-22315 GCA_035293045.1 Acidimicrobiia bacterium | reverse complement strand
CCACGGTACCGGGATCTCACATCTACGACGCCTGCTGATCGAGTAGTTGCTGAACGCGCTGATGAGAAATCCCGAGAAGGCGTGCTGCGTCACGCCGGCTCACGCCTCGGTCTGTGAGTTGCCTCGCCGCACGCCGCGCCTTTAACCGAAGGCTCCGCTCAAGTTCGAGGCTGGCGTGGCGCAGTTCCAGGGCTTCGGCAACAAGACTCGCGAGTTGCTTTGGGAGGTCGTATTCGGGCACGACGACAAAGTCCTCTTCCTTGCCGCCGTACCAGAGGGCGAGGGCCTCACGGATGTTGGCTTCGGCTCGTTCCAATGTTTGGCCGTGAGAATGAACCCGCGGTTCGTCGATCACCTCCACGAACCACCTTCCGTTGTTGTCCGGCGCGAACCGAATGTCCACCTTCTTCTGTGTGCGAGTCATCGCAGCCACCTCTTGCTGAGACAAGGTTCCAGATCCCGTTCAATGCTGCGAAGAAGACCGGTTCCAAGGTCCTCACCGGCATGCACCGGAACGACCGTCTGGCACTCCCCGCAGCGCACGATGACGTGCGAGCCGCGCTGCCGTAGCTCGACGCATCCGCGCTTGCGAAGAGTTCGGAGGAGCTGCTTGCCCGTCACCTTAAATGTCTAGTAAATAGACACTTCGATGTCAATACCCTAGACACCGCCACGGAAGCCTTCCGCATTCGCCGATTTCGCGTTCCACCCGGCCGACCCACCAGCGCTCTGGCCAGCAGTTACGCGCTATCGAACTGCCCCCACGTCCCCGTCCCCAGGGGCTGTCGAATTGCTGGTCGAATTGCTCGGCCGCATCGACAACCAAGACAACGGTACCGGTGATCGGGCCCCGATTTCGTGCTCGATTGGCTCGCAAGCCCCGCTCGCAGAGAAGAAGGCGCGCAAGAACCCCGATTGCATTCGGAGAGAACCGAGCCGGGTCAGGCGGCCAGGTCGAGCGGTGGCCCGGCTCGTTGTCGAGCGGGCGCCAAGGCGATCGAGTTCATCGCCAGGTCGAAGCGATGAGGTTGATGGGCCACACCATGGGGGCGTGGCTCGGACTCCGCCTTCCGCTGGATCGGGGAGGCTCATTACCCATATGAGTGAGCCGGAATATGGTGAAAAGCAGCCCCGTCTAACTTGAGGATTGTTAATAAAACCGGTGGCTACGCTTCGTCTTAGGCGAACGCGAACAACAGGCGCCCCTCGCACGCCGTCTCGCCGTCAACCGTCGCGCGCCCCTTGCCCCACCCACCTCGTCCGCTGAGTCGCTCGAGCTCGATCTCCAACACGAGCGCGTCGCCGGGGCGTACGACCCGCCGGAACCGCACCTTCTCGATGCCTCCGAACAAGGGCAACAGCTGGGAGTAGCCCGTGCTGGAGAGGATGGCGACGGCACCCACCTGTGCCAGGGCCTCTACCTGGATCACGCCTGGGACCACTGGGTTGCCGGGGAAGTGGCCGTTGAGGAACCACTCGTCGCCGGTGACGAGGTAGCGACCGCGCGCGGCCTGGCCGGGTTCGCAGTACTCGATGGAGTCGACGAACCGAAACGGCGGGCGATGGGGTAACAGGTCGACCAGGTCGGAACTCATCTGCTCCCCCGAGGCTCCGCGGCCACGGTCGGCGGTCGACGTCCCACCGTCCGAGCGTTCGCACCCACCGACCGAAAGATTGTGCAAAAAACCATGTAACCCTGCCGACCTTTGCAAGTCAAAAGCGCGACTTCTGGCGCACGTATTTTGCAATCGTGCGCGCGCATCGCGGAGCAAAGTCAAACGCGGGGGGGCGGATGAGTGTCGCGGTGGTGTTTCCCGGTCAGGGAACCCAGCGCCCGGGCATGGGCAAACCATGGCTCGGTCATGGGGCATGGCGGATCGTCGAGCGGGCCGAGGTGGCGACCGATCGTCGGCTTGGATGGCTCCTCCTCAACGCCGACGAGAACGATCTCTCGCGCACGGCCGAGGCGCAGTTCGCCGTGTTTCTCTCCTCGCTGGTCGCGTGGGAGGGCTGCCGGGGGGCCCTCGACGAGCCGGTCGCGTTCGCCGGTCACTCGCTCGGACAGATCACAGCACTCGTCGCTGCCGGAGCCCTGGAGGTGGAGGAGGGCGCCCGCCTCGTGGCGGTTCGCGCGGAGGCGACCCAGCACGCGGCCGACGAGCGGCCGGGCCGAATGGCCGCCCTCCTCGGTGCGCACCTCGACCAGGCCGAGGCTGCCTGCGGTTCGGGGGACGACTGCTGGATCGCCAATGACAATGCGCCCGGCCAAGTGGTGATCGGCGGGACTGTGGAGGGGGTCGAGGCGGCCGTTCAGCGCGCCGGCGAGCTTGGGGTGCGCAAGGCGTTGACCCTCGACGTCGGCGGCGCCTTCCACACGCCCCTCATGGAACCCGCCTCGATCGCTCTTGGTGAATACCTGAAGTCGGTCGAATTCAGCCGCCCCGTGGCCCCGATCGTGCACAACTCCGATGGGGCGCTGCACGCCGACGACTCATGGGCGGACCGATTGACGGAGCACTTGATTCGTCCGGTGCGGTGGCGGGAGAGCCTCGAGGTATTGGCCGCCCTCAGGCCCGACACGCTCGTCGAGGTCGGGGCCAGTTCGACCCTGTCGGCGATGGCCCGGCGCACCGTTCCCACGCTCGCCACCTGCACGATCGACCGACCCGAGAGCATCCCGTCGGCGGCGGTCGGCCCGTGAGCGATCCCATCGCCGACACCGCCGGTGCCCACACCGCGCTCCTCGTCGACGCCGCCGAGGACCGGGGAGAGGGAGCGTTCGTTCCCGAGCGGCTGATCGTCTCGCCCACCACGGGCACGTTCTTTCCCCTCGACCCGGAGATCGTCACCGCGGAGGGAGAGATCGTCTTCCCTGGCACCGCCATGGGGATCGTGCAGGCCGGGCGGGACGACATCGTCGTCAAGAGTGTGTTCCGCGGGTTTCTCATGGGCATGCTCGTCCACTCCGGTGAGCGAGTTCGTGAAGGTCAGGCGATCGCCTGGATCCGCACCCTGTGACCGGCCTCGCCATCGCCGGATGGGGGACGGCCCTGCCCGAGCAGCGCGTGACCAACGCCGATCTGGCCGAGCGTTTCGACACGACCGACGAGTGGATCGTCGCCCGCACGGGCATTCGCGAGCGCCGCGTCGCTGGCGATGACGAATCGACCGCCACCCTGGCCGTCGCTGCCGGGGCTGAAGCCATCAAGAACGCCGGCTTGACGCCCGACGATGTCGGCTTGCTGATCGTGGCGACGGCCACCCCCGAACAGCCGCTGCCACCCACGGCGGCCTTCGTGCAGGAGGGGATCGGTCTTCGCTGCGGCGGCTTCGACCTAGGCGCCGCGTGCGCCGGCTTCGTCTACGGGTTGGTGGCGGGGACCGCCTTCTTGTCGTTGCGTTGCGAGGCGGTGCTGCTCGTGGCGTCGGAGACGCTCACTCGGATCGTCGATCCCGCCGACCGGAGCACGTTCGTGCTGTTCGGGGACGGCGCGGCTGCGTGCGTGCTCATCCCGGGTGAGCGCGGAGGGCTCCTGGGGTGGGACCTCGGGTGCGACGGCTCGGCCGCGGGCCTGCTGTCGATCCCGGCCGGCGGGAGCCGCTGCCCCACGACGGTCGAGACCGCAGCGGCGGGGGAGCACTGGCTCCGCATGGACGGCCGCGAGGTGTTCCGCCGTGCGGTGCGGGTCGTCGTCGACTCGGCCCACGCCGCACTGGACGACGCCGGTCTGACCGTCGACGACGTCGACGTGTTCGTGCCCCATCAGGCCAACCTCCGCATCGTCGAGGCGGCCGCGTCCCGGCTGTCGATCTCCCTTGATCGCACGGTGGTCAACTTGGATCGATTCGGCAACACGTCGGCCGCCTCGATCCCCATTGCGTGCGCGGAGGGGGCGGCAGCCGGACGCATCCACGACGGCGACGTGGTGCTGCTGTCGGGGTTCGGTGCCGGGATGACCTGGGGCAGCGCCGTGCTGCGCTGGGAAGGACGCGACTGATGGGGGGACGAGTGGCGTTGGTCACCGGGGCCGGTGGGGGGATCGGTCGGGCGGTGGCGTTGGCATTGGGCGGTGACGGTCATCACGTGGTGATCGGTTACGCGAACAACGAGCAGGGGGCTGTTGCGACCCGGGACGCGCTCGCCGGTCTCGGAGCCGAGGCTCATGCCGTGCGGATCGACGTGACCGCGCCGGAGGCCGTCGACGCAGCGTTCGGGCAGATCGAAGACGAGTGGGGGCCGGTCGAGGTCCTCGTCAACAACGCCGGCGTGCGCCGTGACGGGCTGGTGCTGCGCATGACGGACGAGCAGTGGGACGAGGTCTTGCGCACCAACCTTGACGGTGCCTTTCATGCCACCCGCCGCGCCGCTCCCCGCATGATGCGGGGCCGCTTCGGTCGCATCGTGAACGTTTCGTCGGTGAGTGGGTTTGTGGGCACCGCGGGCCAGGCCAACTACGCGGCATCGAAGGCGGGCCTCGTCGGACTGACGCGGTCGGTCGCCCGGGAGCTGGCGACTCGGGGAGTCACGTGCAACGCCGTGATGCCCGGGCCGATCGAGACCGAGATGACCGACGACCTGAGCGACGACCGCAAGGCGGAGTTGGCGGGCCAGGTGCCGGTGGGCCGGTTCGGTTCGGCGGCCGAGGTGGCGAGCGTCGTGGGCTTTCTCTGCTCCGACGCCGCGTCGTATGTGACGGGAGCCGTGGTCGCCGTCGATGGCGGCCTCGGCATGGGCTACTGAGCGCAACCGCGCTCAATCGAAAGGGGAACCGAGGATGAACGAAACGGATGTGTTGGAGGCACTACGCGACGCTGCGGTCGAGGTGCTCATGGTCGACGGGGCATTGGTCACCCTCGATGCCCGCTTCCACGAGGACCTCGAGGCCGACAGCCTTGACCTCGTCGAATTGGTGATGGCACTGGAAGAGCGCTTCGACGTGTCCATCCCCGAGAAGGAATTGGAAGGCATCGCCACCGTGAAGGGCGCGGTGGAGTTGTTCGCCCGGCACATCCCCACGGGCGTATGACCGTCGGCGCTCACAGTCCGACGACCGACTGGGCCGGTCGCCCGCGGGTGGCGGTGACCGGCGTCGGAATGAAGACACCGGTGGGCAACGATGTCGAGTCCTTCTGGAAGGGACTGCTGGCGGCGCGATCGGCGGCGGCTCCGATCGAGGCGTTCGACGCGTCACCGCTGGGCGTGCGGTTTGCGTGCGAGGTCCGCGACCTCGAGCCCGAGGTGTATGTGGAGCCCAAGGAGGCGCGGCGTCTCGATCGCACGGCCCTGCTCGGGCTGGCCGCCGGCCTCGATGCCATCGCCGACGCCGGGGAGATCGGGGCCGAGCCGGCTCGCTCGGCGGTCGTGGCCGGCACGGGGATCGGCGGGCTCCAGACCTTCGTCGATCAGCAGCAGGTCTATCTGGAAAAGGGACCTGAGCGCGTGTCCCCCTTCTTGGTCCCCATGCTGATGCCCAACGCCACCGCGGCCCATCTCAGCATGCGCCTGGGCTGGACTGGTCCCAGCTTGTGTGTCACGACGGCCTGCGCGGCGGGTGCCAACTCGATCGGAGAGGGTGCGCGGCTCGTGCGCGATGGCATCGCCGATGTCGTGCTGGCCGGCGGGACCGAAGCCCCGCTCACGCCGGTGACGATGGCCGCGTTCTGGCGAATGGGCGCACTCAGCACGCGCAACGACGAGCCGGAACGAGCGTCCCGGCCGTTCGACGTCGACCGCGACGGCTTCGTGATGGGTGAGGGTGCGGGGTTCGTGACCTTGGAACGCTGGGACCACGCCACGGCGCGGGGTGCCCGCATCTATGGGGAGGTCGTGGGATACGGAGCCAACTGCGACGCCCACCACATCACCGCACCGGATCCGCAGGGTGCCGGTGCAGTGGCGTGCATGCGGCTGGCGTTGAAGGACGCCAACCTCGACCCGGACGCGATTGGCCACGTGAACGCCCACGGCACCTCGACGCCGATGAACGACGCCATCGAGGCGGCGGCCATCCGTGAGGTGTTTGGCTCACCGGGGCCGCCGGTGACGTCGATCAAGGGCGTGACCGGGCATCTCGTCGGCGGCGCGGGAGCGGTCGAGACGATCGCCGCCCTGCTCGCGGCGCGCTGCGGTGAGGTGCCACCGACCGGCAACCACGACACGACCGATCCCGAGGTGACGATCGACGTGGTGGCGGGTGGCGTTCGGGAGATCGGGGTCGCGCCCGCCGTGACGAACTCGTTCGGGTTCGGGGGTCACAACGCCACGCTGGTAGTGGCTCCCGCCCCGTGACGGTCGCCTCCCTCGCGGGGGCACCCGCGTTCGCTCCCGGTACCGCCGTCACTCGGGGGGTGTCCGACACGGCTCGGGCGGGTCTGGGCGAAATCGACGGGCGGACGGTGTCGTGGTTCGCCCTCGGAGGAGGACCGCACCGAGGGGCCATCGGCGAGGCCGAGGGCATCGTCGTGGAGCGGGCCGTTCGCCTCGCCACGGAACTCGGCGTTCCCGTCGTAGGGACCCTGGCCACGTCGGGCGCTGAGGTTGGCGCGGGTGTCGTCGGTCTGCACGCCTGGGGCCGCGTGGCGCGTGAACTCACGCGGGCGTCGGGCGTCGTCCCCATCGTGCTGACCGT
The DNA here is from genome assembly GCA_035293045.1 of Acidimicrobiia bacterium. Lineage (GTDB taxonomy): Bacteria > Actinomycetota > Acidimicrobiia > IMCC26256 > JACPCJ01 > DATDOY01. The sequence continues at coordinate 15,686 of DATDOY010000187.1, read as the reverse complement.
GACGGGGCCGTGCGTCTCCGGGCCGGCGTTGATGCTGGCGCTGGCGGATCACGTCGTGATGACGGCCGACGCCTTTGCGTACGTGAGCGGACCGGATGCGGTCGCCCAGATGACGGGCATGGTTCTTGACCATCGCCAACTGGGTGGCCCCGCCGTGCATGCGACCCGCACGGGGCTCGCCTCGCTGGTGGTGGAGAGCAAGGAAGCGGCGGAGGACGCCGTCGCCGACCTCCTGTCGTTCCTGCCGTCGAACCACCTCGAGGCCGAGCACCCGCCGGTCGCCTTCGTTGACGATCCCGTCGATCGGGAGTGTGACCTCGCGGCGACGGCGATCCCGGAGCGAGCCACAGCGTCGTATGACGTGCGTGACGTGGTGCGCGATGTGCTCGATGTCGACACCTTTTTGGAGGTCCGAGCCCGCAACGCCACCAATATCGTCACGGCGTACGGGCGCCTCGGGGGTCGGGCCGTCGCGGTGGTGGCGAACCAGCCCTGCCAGCGCGCGGGCACCATCGACATCTCGGCGTCGCACAAGGCGGCGCGGTTCGTGCAGTCGTGCGACGCCTTCAACTTGCCGATCGTCACCTTCGTCGACACGCCCGGGTTCGAGCCCGGGAAGGAGTTGGAGTGGAGGGGGATGATCCGCCACGGCGCCCAACTCGTGCACGCATACGCCGAGGCCACGGTCCCGCGCCTGTGCGTGGTGCTGCGCAAGGCCTATGGAGGCGCGTACATCGTCATGGATTCCAAGGGGATGGGCAACGACTACTGCGTGGCATGGCCCAGCGCCGAGATCGCCGTCATGGGGGCGAGCGGCGCCGTGGCGGTGCTGTTCGGCCGGCGGCTCGCCGAGATGGACGACGGGGAGAAGCGCGGCGCCGAGCGTGTGCGGCTCGAGGACGAGTACGCCGCCACCTATCTCTCGCCGTGGCTTTCGGCTGAGCGCGGGTTGGTCGACGAGGTGATCGAGCCGAGCCGGACGCGGTCCGTCCTCATCGACGCGCTGCGGTGCCTGGTCACCAAGCGAGACGGCGGTCCTCAGCGCCGTCACTCTAACGGGCCGCTGTAGGCCGAGATGGATCACGCGAGGGATACCGGGAAGGGTTCGACCGAGAGTGGGGCAGACGGGGGAATGACGATGCTGCGTGACAAGCACGTGCTGGTGACGGGGGTGCTGACGCCGGCGTCGATCGCCTTCTCGGTGGCCAAGCTCGCTCAGGAGCAGGGTGCCGATGTCGTGCTCACGTCGTTCGGGCGAGGCATGGCGATCACGGAGCGAGCGGCCCGCCGGTTGCCGGATCCTCCGCGGCTGATCGAGGTCGACGTCACCAACCCGGAGCACGTCGCGGCGTTGACCGACCACCTCCGCGACCACTGGGGACGCGTTGACGGTGTCGTCCACTCCATCGGTTTTGCGCCGCCGAGCTGCCTCGGCGGAGGCTTTGTCCACGCCCCCTGGGACGACGTGTCGGTTGCGCTCCAGGTTTCCGCGTATTCCTTGCAGACGCTGGCGGCGGCGTGTCTTCCGCTGATGGGGGAGCGGGGCGGATCGATCGTGAGCCTCGACTTCGACGCTCGTCAGGCCTGGCCGCATTACGACTGGATGGGCGTCGCCAAGGCGGCACTCGAATCCACGGCGCGCTATCTGGCGCGCGATCTCGGCCCCAGCGGGATCCGGGTCAACCTCGTGTGCGCGGGACCGTTGCGCACGATGGCGGCCAAGGGGATCCCGGGGTTCTCGGACTTCGAAACGGTGTGGGCCGAGCGCGCACCGCTCGGGTGGGATCCCGGCGCTCCCGATCCCGTCGCACGGGCGTGTGTCGCCTTGCTGTCGGACTGGTTCCCCTGCACCACCGGAGAGATGGTGCACGTCGACGGCGGCTTCCACGCCGTCGGCGCCTGAGCTCACGCCCCGCGGAGTGGTGTGACTCGACACCGTTGACGTGATCGTCGAACCACGACAACGGTACCGGTGGTCGGCGCGCGATTGGGTTGCGGGCGCGCCTGCGCGCGGTCACGATCCCGCAGACGCTCGCTACGCCGGGGCCGTCGCGGTAAGCCGAGATCCACCGCCGCTTCCGCCATGCGTCGGTCATCGGTAACCAACACCTCAAGATCAGCACCAAGGAGCTGCGCGGCGGCCACTCTCACCGTCCGTCCCTCGCGGTGAAGCGACGCGTCCTCAACGAGGGAGCACGCCCGACGGCGATGCGGGGGTGAACCGCACGGGCATGCTGGCGATGGCTCCCACGCCGTCGCGCGCCGGCTCGCCGACGAGTTCGATGTCGGGGAGGCGCGTCAAAAGTCGCTCGAACATCACGCGCAACTCGAGGCGCGCCAGCGCGGCACCCAGGCAGAAGTGCGGACCGAAGCCAAAGGCCAAGTGCTCGTTCGGCGATCGCTCCACGTCGAACTGGTCGGGCTCGTCGAACTGGGCCTCGTCGAAGTTCGCCGACTCGTAGAGCAGGAGCACCTTGTCGCCGGCGCGCAGCGTCCGCCCCGAGAGCGCGATATCTCGCGTGAGTGTTCGATTCATGTTCTTGATGGGCGACACCCACCGCAGCATCTCCTCGACCGCAACGGGAAGCAGGCCGGGATCGACCGCGAGCTTCTCGCGCTCGCGCGGGTTCGTGACGAGCGCGACCATCCCGCCGCTGATGACATGGCGGGTCGTTTCGTCGCCGCCGACCAGGATCAGGAGCGACTCGAAGACGAGCTCGTCATCGGTCAGCCGCTCGCCGTCGATCTCGGCGTGGGTCAACACGCTGAAAAGGTCGTCGAGGGGCTGCGCTCGCCGGGAGGCGATCGTCCGATGGGCGTACTCCGAATATTCCGTGAACGCGTTGGCGGCCCGTTCTATCGTCGCCGGGTCGCCGCTCAGGGTCGCGAGCAAGTCATCGGACCACCGGAGCAGGGTGTCTCGATCCGTGGCCGGGACGCCGAGCATGTCGCCGATCACGATCATCGGGAGCGGCGCCGCGAGGTCGCGAACGAAGTCGCACGAACCCGCCTCGCACACGCGATCGATCAGGTGGTCCGCGATCGCCCTGATCGTCGCCTCCTTGGCTCGCACCTGGCCCGGCGTGAAGGCGGCGCTGACGAGCCTCCGGCGCCGACGGTGGTCCGCGCCGTCGAGGTCGATCATCCAGGGGAGCGGTCCGGTGTCGGGGCGGCTCCCGCCCGCGTTGGAGAAGGTCTCGGGATCGCGCTCCGCCCCGAGCACGAGGTCGTAGGTCGCGAGCGCCCACAGGTCGTTGGCCTCGTCGAAGAAGACGGACTCGTGCCGGCGCATCCATGCGTACGCGTCCCGTGCCCCGGGTCCGTAAAAGGCGCCGGACAGCAGGTTGATGGGAGGCGCCTCGCCGGCCGCCTGCTCAGCCATCCGGCGACAGTAACCACAGTGTGGGGTCGTCGGCCCACCGCGCGCGCCTTCGCCGGTCGCAGGCACCCCGCCGGGGCTCAGCCCTGGCGCATGCGGATCGGGCAACCTATGGCGATGGACGAGCTCGATCTCGCGCTCCGCAACTTGACGTACCGCCTCTTCGTCGACCTCGGCCGCGCGCCGAGCGCCGACGAGGCCGCCGCCGCGGCCCACCTCGCACCCGACGCCGTCCTCGCGGGGTGGCGCCGACTCGCCGACGAGCACGCCATCGTGATGAACGACACCGCCGACGCCTTGTTGATGGCCAACCCGTTCTCGGCGGTCCCGACGCAGCACCGGGTCGAGGTGGCGGGACGGTCGTGGTTCGCCAATTGCGCGTGGGACGCCTTCGGCATCTGCGCCGCGCTCGACGCCGACGGGGTGATCACCACGAGTTGCCCGTGTTGCGGGGACGAGCTCGCGGTGGAAGTTCGGGATCGACGACCACGAGACCAGGAACTCCTCTTCCACTGTCTCGTGCCGGCCTCGCATTGGTGGGACAACATCGTCTTCACTTGAAGCGGCATGAACCTCTTCCGGTCGGAGGATCACATCACCCGCTGGCTCGACGGCCGTCCGCCCGGCGCCACGCTGACCGTGGTCGAAGTGAACGAGCTCGCGCACGCGTGGTGGGGCGACCGCCTCGCCCCCGGATGGCGACCACATACGCGCGACGAGAATCAGGCCATCCTCGACGGGCTCGGGCTCACCGGCCCGTTCTGGCAGCTCGCCTGACGACACCGCCCTCCCAACGCGCGTCAGACGAGCGAGTCCTCCCAGGCCTGGTGCAGATCGTGGTAGCGGCCTCCGGCACTCAACAACTCGGCGGGCGACCCGCTCTCCACCACGCATCCATCCTCGAGCACCACGACGCGGTCCGCGATCTCGACCGTCGACAGCCGGTGGGCGATGATCACGGCGGTGCGATCGGCGAGCAGCGTCCGCAGCGCGCGCTGCACCACCCGCTCCGACGGGATATCGAGCGACGACGTCGCCTCGTCGAGGATGAGGACGTCGGGGTCGGCGAGGAACGCCCGGGCGAACGCAACAAGCTGACGCTGCCCCGCGGACAGACGCCCGCCGCGCTTGCGTACGTCGGTCGCGTAACCGTCGACGAGGCCACCGATGAAGACGTCGGCTCCGATGGCCCGCGCCGCCTCCTCGATGTCGCCACGGGAGCCGCCCGGACGACCGAACCCGATGTTGTCGGCCACCGTCCCCGAGAACAGGAAGCCCTCCTGGGTGACCATCGCGATGGCACTTCGTAGTGATTCGTCGTCGATCGATCGCAGGTCGACGCCGTCGAGCAGCACCTGGCCCTCTTGCGGGTCGTAGAAGCGGGCGAGCAGGCGTGCCACCGTCGATTTCCCTGCTCCCGTCGGGCCGACGAGGGCAACGGTTTCGCCCGCGCGGATGTGAAGGTCGAACTCGTCGAGGACGGGCCGGTCGCGATACGCGAAGCGCACCCCCTCGATGTGGATCTCTCCCCGGCCCCCCTTGCGCGCGGTGCTGTCGGGCGCGAGCGAGTGCCTCGGTTCGGGGACCGACGGCTCCTCCTCGAGAATCCCGGAGACCTTCTCGAGCGCCGCCGCCGAGGCCTGGAACGTGTTGTAGAACTGGCTGAGCTCCTGCATCGGCTCGAAGAACCGCCGCAGATACAAGAGAAAGGCGGCGAGGACCCCGAGGGTGATGTCGCCGTCCACCACCCGGGTGCCGCCGTAGACCAGGACGATCACGGTCGTGACGTGCCCGAGACCGCGCACGCCGGGGCCGTAGACGCCGGCGAGTCGGCTCGACCACATGTTGGCCGCTTGGTACTGCCCGTTGACGTCTTCGAAGATCTCCTGGTTGCGCGGCTCACGGCGGAACGCTTGCACGGCTCGCATGCCGCCGAGAGATTCCACGAAGTGCACGATCACCAGCGCAACGGCCTCACGGGTGGCGCGATAGGCGCGTTCCGAGTGCCGGCGGAACCACGCCGTGAGGAGAAGGACGGCCGGGAACACGAGGAGCGTCGCCGCGCCGAGCGGCACGTCGAGCACCAGCAGGATCACGGCGATCGTCCCGATTGACAGGACGGCGGTCGCCACCTTGTCGATCCCGCTGGTGACGAGTTCGGAGATCGCCTCGACGTCAGAGGTCTGGCGCGAGATCACGCGTCCCGACGTGTAGCGCTCGTGGAAGGCGAGGCTGAGTCGCTGGAAGTGGTCGAACAACCGGGTGCGCAGGTCGAGGAGCACGTCTTGGCCGACGCGACCGCTCACCCGCAAGAAGGCGTCTTTGGTGGCCGCCTGGACGAGCGCGACGACGATCAGCGCGATCCCCGTCGTGACGAGCGGCCCGCGGCTCCCGCTCCCACCTTCGAGGAGCGGCGGGATGCCGCGGTCGATCCCGAGCTTGACGAGGTAGGGGGCGGCCATCGCGCAGACGTTCTCGACGATGATCAGGACGGCGGCGAGCGCGAGGGAGCGCCGGTGAGGGCGCAACAGAATTCCGAGCAGCCGGCGGCTGCGGGCGCGCAGCAACGACGAGATGCGCGCCGTCACTTCCTCTCCGCTCTCGGCGGCGACGCCACGCCACGCCTGCGGACGCTCCCGGCTCATCCCGTCACCTCCTCGGCTTCGAGCGACCGGCCGGCGACCGCGCCCGTCGGCGCCTCGTCGGCGTGCTGCGAGAGGATGGCGCGGTATGCGGGGACGGTCTCCATGAGGTCGTGGTGCGTTCCGAGTGCAGTGATCCGGCCGTCCTCGATCAGCGCCACGCGGTCGGCGAGGGCGACCGTCGACGGCCGGTGCACGACGACGAGCGCCGTCGTGCCGTGGAGGACGCGCGCGAGCGCCTCTTCCACGAGTGCCTCGGTGTGGATGTCGAGCGCGGACAGCGGATCGTCGAGGACCAGCACGCGCGGCTGTCCGATGATCGCCCGGGCGAGCGCGAGGCGCTGCCGCTGGCCTCCCGACAAGCTGAGCCCTTGCTCACCGACGCGGGTGTCGAGACCCCACGGAAGGTCGTGCACGAACTCCGCCTGGGCAACCTCGAGCGCGCGGGCGACGTCCTCGTCGGTCGCGTCGGGCATCCCGAGGAGAAGGTTCTCGCGCACGCTGGCGGAGAACAGGATCGGGTCCTCGAAGGCGACGCCGACGTGTGCGCGCAGCGAGGAGAGCGAGAGGTCGCGCACGTCGTGGCCGTCGAGCGTGACGCGGCCCTCGGTGACGTCGTAGAGGCGGGGCACGAGCGACGCCATGGTCGTCTTCCCCGACCCACTCATGCCCACGAGCGCGACCGTCTCGCCTGGTTCGATCTCGAGGTCGATCCCTCGCAACACATGTCCCGGCGCGTTCGAATACCGGAAGCCCGCGCCCTCGAAGCGGACGCGGCCCTCGCAGCGAAGCAGCGGCGTCGCGTCCGGGCGATCGACGATGTCGGGCGTGCTGTCGAAGATCTCGTACACGCGGGTGGCGGCGGTTGCCGCCTCTTGGGCCATCGCCAGAATCCACCCCTGCGCCTCGAGCGGCCACACCAGGAGAAGGAGCAACGAGACGAAGGCGACGAGCCCGCCGATGGTGAGGGATCCCCGACCCACCGCCAGCGCGCCGGCAAACAGCACGAGGGCCATGGTGAGGTTGGGAACCAACCCGAGCAGCGACCAGAACCGCGCCCGGGTCCGCACGGCTTCCATGGAGGCGTGGTGAAGTTCCTGCGCCTGCCCGGAGAAGCGTTGGCCGACGAGCCGGCGCCGCCCGAACGCCTTGATGACCCGGATGCCGGTCGCCGCTTCCTCGATGTGAGTCGTGAGATCGCCCTGCGCGTCCTGCACCGCGCGGGTGTGGACGGCGTAGGCGCCGTGGAAGCGCGACGACAGCCAGAGGACCGGGACGGCCGACACCGCGCACAGCGCCGCCAGAGGAGGGTGGAGGCGCACGAGGAGCGCGACCACGAGCAGGAACTGCGAGGTGTTGACGATCAGGAACACCAACCCGAACCCGAGGAAACGGCGGATGGTGGCGATGTCCGAGACCGCCCGCGAGAGGAGCTGGCCCGACTGCCAGCCGTCGTGGAACGAGATCGGCAGGGCCTGGAGATGCGCGTACAGGTCGTTGCGGAGGTCGGTCTCGATGGCCATCGACACCCTCGCCATGGTGAATCGGCGCCAGATCGCCGACAGCGCATCGAACAGGCCGAGGCCGAGGGCGAGCATGGCGAGCGGCACGATGCCGGCGGCGTCACCCCGTTGGATGGGTCCGTCGATCACGGCCTTGCTCACCAGAGGAATCGACGTCCCCGCGCCGAGTCCGATCACCGCCGACACGACGATGGCGATCATCGCCCTCAGGTGGGGGCGGACATATGCGCGAACGCGCCAGAGGGCGGAGAAGGAAGCGATTTCCCCGAGGGTACACACGCAACCCTCGCCGGAGCGAGGCGTTTTGCCGCTCAGCCAAGCCCCTACAAGGTCAAGGCCCCCCTTGGATCCGACAGCATTTGACCGTTAGGCCGTCGCGCCGGAGAGCCACTTGTGTCGTAGAAGACACAGAGGTCCCAACCGGAACCGGGGGAAGCGAGTGCTGCGCAGGGTCGTGCTCGGCCTGACGATCGCGGCCGCCGTCGCGGTACCGACGGCGGTGCTTCCGCGCGCCCAGGCGACGACCGTGCTCGTGGTTCGCCAGGATGGCTCCGCGGATTTCACGGCCATTCAGGACGCCATCGACGCCGCCTCGCCCGGTGACACGGTGGAGATCGCCGACAGCGCGACCTATCTCGAGAACGTCATCGTCTACCGCAACGGCACCGGGCAGACGCTCCACGGACTCACCCTGCGGGCCGCGTCGGGCGCGGCCCCGGTCGTCGACGGCGGATGGAACGGAGTCGACCCCGGTGGCGGGTGCTCCGGACCCGTCGAAGACGGCAGCACGATCAAGGTGTACCAGGCCGACGACGTCACGATCGAGGGCCTCGAAGTTGTGAATGCTCGCGGCGGCGTCGACCAGTCCGGCGTGGCGATCATGCAGACCGTCGATCGACTCACGCTGCGAGACAACGTCATCCACGGAGGACGCAACGACGGCATCCAGTTCGCCGACGTCTGCGGCGTCGGGCCGTACCACGACATTGTCATCGAGGGAAACGAGATCTTCGGCTTTCTCGACGACGAGATTTCCGACGGCGCCGCGTGTATCAAGATCCATGACGCCATCCGCGCCGTGATCCGCGCCAACGACATCCACGATTGCCAGCGCGGCATCGCGGCGTACAAGGGAGCGACGTTCGCCATGACCGGCGGCGAGATCAGCACCAACCGGATCCACCACATCCGTCACGTCCTTGCCAATGGGACGGCCGGGGCCGGCGATGAGGGGATCAAGCTCGACGACGGATCATCGGGCGTGAGGATTCACCGGAACGAGATCTGGGCCAACGGCGACAACGGCATCCGCCTCGACAATGTGATCGACATCGCCGTCACCCACAACACGGTCTGGGGCAACGGCGCGCCCGGTCCGCTCGACGAGCTCAACCAAGCCGGCATCCTCATTCACAACGGTTCGGACACGTCGATCAAGGTGATCGACAACATCGTGACGCGCAGCACCGGCTCGGGAATTCTCGTCGCCAACGCCGACCCCTTCGACGGGACGTCGGAGTTCGATTACAACAACGTCTTCGACAACGCTGGACCCCAGTATCGGGATGCGGATCTCGCCCAGCCCAACCGCCAGCGCATCCAGGGAGGGCGCGATCGTCAGACGCCGAGCACGTTCGTCAGCGCCTCGACGCTGCCGGACGCCGACTTCAACCTCGTGTGTGGACCGGAGGTGCCGTCGGCGGCGGTCGATGCCGGTATCGACGCCGGGTATGGGGAGCCCTACGAGGAGATCGCGCCCGACATCGGCCGCCGCGAATCGCTCTGTCGCGGTGGACCCGACTGCACGCCGGCCGGGATCCTCTCTGTCGCCCCGGCGGGGTTGATCCCCTACGCGGTGTGCCTCGCGAGCCGCGACATCATCTAGCTGAGGCCGGACATGAAGGCGAGCGCCTCGTCAACGGCGTCGTCGAGCGCAAGCAACGGAGCGGCGTCGGTACCGCCGCCGATCTCGCGCGCGAGGTTCTCGTATGCAGCCTGATCTATCGGGGCACGCGGAAACTCGATCACCTCGCGGGTGGAGTCGACGGTCGCGAGAAGGCGGCGGGCGAGGTTGCGATCGCCGCGCACCACCGCGAGGCGTGCCGTCGCTTCGAGGCTCTCAACGAGATCGTCGCCGGATGAAAGGTCTCGGCCGAGCTGCACCGCTTCGAAGAGGAACTCCGCCGCCTCGTCGACGGCGTTTCGATCCAGCGCGAGACAGCCGAGACGGAAGAGGAGATAGACGGCCTGGCCGCGGTCGTGACTCGCTTGAGCAGCTGCGAGCGCCTCCTCGTACAGTCCACGCGCGATATCGAGATCGCTCCCCTGGTGCGCGATGTCCGCGAGGAGTGTGGTCAGTTTCATGCTCAGCGAATCCTGGCCAAGCTCGCGAGCCCGAGCGAGGGCCGCGCTCGCGGCGGAGCGGGCGGCGTCGAGATCACCGCGACGCCGCGCGATCTCGGCCAGGCGAGAGGCGAACACCAACTCGTCCGTGCTGCCAGCTGCGAGCGATGCTTCGCTCCCACGCCTGTACATCTGCTCGGCCGATTCCAGATCACCTTCGCGTTCTGCGATCACCCCCAGGTTCCCGAGAACCATGGGTGTCAGTTCGCCGCCGAGGGCATCCGCCAACTCGACGGCTTCTTCGATGCGCTCTCGGACCCCGGCGGTGTCGCCTTGGACGAAGGCAAGCTCAGCGTCTCGCGCCAGGGCCTGAACCCGTGCAGGCGCCTTGATGATCGCAGTGGATTCGAGGACGTGAGCGGAGCGCGTCCGACCCTCTGCCCACCTCCCGCGGCTCAGCCAGAACGGCTGGAGAGTTGCCAGCAGAGCGAGCGCGAGCGGGTGGTCGTGATCGGCGGCCCAGTGCAGGCCGGCTGCGAGGTCATCGTGGGCGAGGTCGAGCGCGTCCGACGCCGACGCCCACGCCGATGGCAGCGGACCCTGCAGAAAGGTCGACGCGAACCAGCGGGCGTGTCGCTCCGTCGCGGCGTCGAGTTCCTGGTCGCTGGCTAGGCGCGCTCTCGCATACGCCCGGATCGATTCGAGAAGCCGTAGACGCCCCGCACCCGATGGAGCGACGAGCGATTTCTGAACCAATCCGCCGAGAAGGGCGATGGTGTCGCTGGGTGGCGCGACTTCGGCGCAGACGCCGACGACGGTTTCATGGTCGAACTCGGAAGGGAACACGGCGAGGTGGCGGAACAACGTCCTCTCATGAGAGGTAAGGAGGTCGTAGCTCCAGTCGATCGCGCCCCAGAGCGTCTTTTGCCGGTCGAGGGCGGTCCGGCTGCCGCGAACGAGAAGATCAAAGCGAGCGTCGAGCTGGTCGACGATCGCGCTCAGGCTCAGTGTGGCCGCGCTCGCCGCGGCCAGCTCGAGCGCGAGGGGGAGCCCGTCGAGTCGCGCCGCGATGGCGATGGCTGCTTCGCGCTCGTCGTCGATCTCGAAATCCGGTCGAACGCGCGCAACGCGATCAGCCAAGAGTTGCACCGCCTCGCTCTCGCCCGGAGCGTCAGCGTCCACGGCGAGGGGGCTCACCGGAAAGATCTGCTCCCCGGCGATCATGAGTGCTTCGCGAGTCGTGGTGAGGACGTGCAGGCGCGGGGCCGCGCGCAGGAGCCGTTCGGCGAGGCGTGCGACCGCGTCCACGATGTGTTCGCAGTTGTCGAACACCAGGAGAGCTTCGTCATTCCGCAGCGCGTCCACGACCGTGTCAAAGACGGATCGGCCTCGCTCTTCCTGAAGTCCCAGAGCGGAAGCGATTGCCGCGACCGCCGTCGGCTCGCCACCCGCCGCGTCCAACTCGACGAACCAGACGCCCCCCGGGTAGCGGTGAAGTCGCTCGCTCGCCGCTTGAATCGCGAGCCGCGTCTTCCCTGTGCCGCCCGGCCCAACCAGGGAGACGAGGCGCTCTCGGTCGAGACTGCGGCCGAGTCGACTGAGATCCTCCCGACGTCCGATGAAGGTCGAGACCGGCGTTGGCACGTTGTTGCGCAGCGTGGCGACGCCACGAACGGGCGGAAAGTTGCGCTCCAAGCCATCGGCCACCAGTTGGAAGAGGCGCAACTCCGCCGGGAGATCCTTGAGCCGGTGAGCACCGAGATCGATGACGTCGAGTCCATCGGGCAGACCAGCGAGTGCGTCGAGCGTCGCCGCGGTCACGAGGATCTGCGCCCCAGACGCGGCCGATTCCACTCGAGAGGCCGTGTGCACCGCGATCCCGGCGTAGTCGTCGTCGTGAACGATGGCCTCGCCGGTATGCATTCCGATGCGAACGCGCACGGGAGCGTGGGGCCGCCAGTCGTGCGCATCCAGAGCACGGACCATGGCCACGGCGCCGCGGACGGCGTCGGTTGGATCGTCGAAGACGACGAAGAAGGAGTCTCCAGCGGTGCTCACTTCCACGCCGCCGCTCTCGGCGATCACGCCGCGCATGATGCGGTGGTGAGCCTGAAGCACGTCGAACCACGCATCACCAAGTTCGAGTGCCAGTCGCGTCGAACCCTCGATGTCGGTGAAGAGAAAGGTGACGGCGCTCGTCGCCGTCAGCGGGTCCGCCACGCCCGAAGGCTATCGGGACCCTCCCTGATGCACTTCCTAGATCACGCCCCCGGTCTCGGGCCCGGTGCTAAGCAGCAGTCCTCCGCCGGTGGCAAACGGGAGCTTGTTCGGATCGCAACTCGACAGGGCGATGTCGACCTCGACCGTCGTCGGTGTTGCAGCAGCCGCAGCGGCCTTGGGATTGAGGGCGAGGTGGATCCCCGACACGTAGATGACCTCGCTTCCGTCGGACAGGGTTTCGCGGAATTGCTGGTTGACGACCACGGACCCGATGCCAGAGATCGGAATTGTGGTGTTGGGCGGCGGCGCGATGTTCTCGCCGTTCGCCAGCGTCAGGCTGGTTGTTGCCGAAACGCCGGTCGTATCCCACCGGCAGTGCGTTTGCACCGACATGATCGGCAACTTGCCGATGCGCACGTAGCCGACGGCGGCGCGCGACTCGGCGTAGGGACTCCCTTGGAGGTTGCCCTCGGTGGTCACGCGTGCCTTGGCGATCTGGAGAACGGCGGAGTCGATCAACGGCGAGGTGACGACCACTCCCGACTCGTCTCCCGCTTCGCGAGTAAGGAGCGGGCTGCCTTCGGGAGGGAGCGTGACTTGTGGATAGGCCGCCTGGGCAAACGCGCCGCGCAGAGGGTTGGCCGGCTCGGTTCCTTGGAACGCGCTGATCTGGACCCCCGCGGCACCTCCGCCGACCGCAGTGGCCTGAGCAGCGGCGGGACCGTGACTCACGAGGAAGACGCCGCCGAGCAGGCTGACGCTTACGAAGATGGAACGTGTCCGCCGCATGGTGACCAACCCCCAACCCATTGAAGAGTCAGAGCGTGGCAGATGTCCACCTCGAACACAATGTTCACGCATGTGGCTTTCGTCACGCCGTCGGGACGGGGTGGGGGCGGGCGATGCGAGCGAGGGCGCGGAACAAGGCCGCGGCGACGCCCTGGTGTTGGTAGGCGTCTTCGATCACGACGGCGACTTCGGCCGACGTAACGGTCGCGTCGGTGCGCACGCCTTCCGCGAGTCCGATGACCGTCTCGCCGGCGCGTGCACCTCGTCGAGTACGAGGGCCGGGCCGAGGGTGCCAGTGGGAGTGATCGGGCCCAGTGGAACAGAGGTGCCCCTGTCGAACAATCCCGTTCGCCGGTGACATGGGCCACAGGTCGGAGCGAGGTGAGGCTGCCGCCCCTTCGTTGGTGGCTGTACGTTGAGAGCGGTGGCGGACGCCAGGAACAACCCCGTCGATCTCGAGCAGGCGGTGCGGGCCGCGAACGACGCCGCCGTCCGGCTTGAGCAGCAGCGCGCCCAGCTGGACTCGGCGCGCGAGCGACTCGCCGAGGAGCGCCGTCAGCTCGAAGAAGCGCGCCAGACGGCGGCCGAGGGCGAGCAGTCGATGTCGCGTCGGCTTCGAGAAGAACGAGAGGCCCTCGCCACCGAGCGGCGGGCCCTCGAAGCCCTCGCCGCGGAGGTCGAGGCCGAGCGTGAGCGCAACCAGCGCGTCGCGCAGTCAGAGCGTGCCAAGGACGCCGACGAGATGACGCGGCTGCGCGAGCTGATCGCCGACGAACGGCTCACGGTGGCCGATGAACGAGCTCGCTTGAGCGCCGAGATCGCCGAGGCGCAGGCAGAGGCCGAGCGCCGCCGCGAGACCCTCGAGGCTCACCTCAACGAGCAGCGCCGGGAGCTCGAGGAGGATCGAAAGCGCGCCCTCAACGAGATCCGCGAGCTCGAGGCGCAGCGTGCCGAGGTCGAAGCCGACGCGCTGCGTGAGGTCGAGACCGCCCGGGCTCGCCAGCAGGAACAGCTCGACGCCGAGCGCAAGGCCTTCGAGCAGGAGCGCGGGGCGTTCGAGCGAGAGCGGTCGCGCCGCCTCGCCGCCATGGAGGAAACCCAACAGAAGCTGATCGAGGAGCGCAAGACGCTCGACGCCGAGCGGGACTGGTTGCGGGCCGAATACGTCGAGAAGAACAAGGCGATCGACGACGCGCTCGAGGACGAGCGCCAGCGCCTCAAGGAGGACTCCGAGCAGCGGGCCGACGCCCACAACGCGCTGATGGTTCGTCTCGAGGAGGAGGCCGCTGGTCTCTCGGCCGAGCGGGACCGCCTCACAAGGGATCACGCAGCCAAGCAGGAGGCGCTGCAAAAGCAGCTGGAATCCGAACGCGAGGAGATCCGTCTCGAAGCGCAAGCGGCCGAGCGCGAACGGAAGGCGGAAGCCGACGCGATCCGGCGGGCGCTCGACGAGGAGCGCGAGCAGCTTCGGCTCGAGACCCAGCAGGTCAAGAACCGATATGTCGCCGAGATCGACGCGATGCGCGAGCGCCTCGCGGCCGAGGAGCGCGGACTGCGCGAACAGCTCGCCGACGCCACCGAGCAGCTCACCGCCGAACGTGAGTGGGCGGTGGCCGAGCGCGAACAGCTCGCGGCGGCCCGCGAGCGCTTCGAGCAGGAGCGCGATTCGCTCGAACGCGAGCGAGCCGGACTCACCGAGGAGCGAAATCGCCTCGCGATTGCCCTCGATCAGGTTGAGGCCGAGCGGATCAAGTTGGAGGAGGAGCGGACGATCCTCGACGACGATCGGCATCGCTTCGACCAGGAGGCCGAGAGTGCTTGGGCCGAGGTCCAGCGGGCTCAGCAAGCGGCCGCCGCCGAGCGTGAGACCCAGCGGGCGGCGCACGCGCGGTTCATGGCGACGGCGCGAGCGGAGATCGAGAATGAGCGCGCGGCGGTCTCCGAGGAACTCGCGACCGGTCGCGGGGCGCTTGAGGCCGAGCGCGCGAAGGTTCAGAACGACATCGACGAGCAACGCGCCCAGCTGCGCGGCGAACGCGAAGTCTTCGAGGAGGAGCGAGAAAAGGCGGCGATGGCCGAGCGCCGACGCGCCAAGGAGCTCGAGGCCCAGCGGAACGCCATCATCGAGGAGCGCCGAAAGCTCGAAGCCGCACGCCAGGCCGCCGACGAAGGTGCGCGCACCGCGCAGGCTCAGGCCGAGAAGGAGCGCGACGCGCTCGCGATGGAGCGGTTGACGTTGGAAGACGGCCGGGCGCGGCTCGAGCAGGAGCTCGCGACCCTCCGTGACCAGCACGAGCGAGCGGTCGCGGAGCGCGATGCCCAGCTCGGGGAACAGGAGCGGATGCTCAAGGAGCAGGCCCAGAGCCTCGAAGCCGATCGCCTCGCCCACGAAGAGCAGCGGCGCGCGCTCGAGGCCGAGATGGCGACGCGGGTGCACGAACTCGAGGCCGAGCGGGCGCGGGCCGTCGCCGATCTCGAGCGTGAGCGTTCGCTCGCGGAGCTCGAGCGGTCCGCCATCGAGGCGGAGCGCGACAAACTGCTTTCGGCCGTCAGCCGGCGACGACGTCGCGACCAGCTCGCCGAGCTCGAAGGGCTTCGCACGGACCTGGCGACCGAGCGTGAGCGCATCGAGCAGCTTCGGGCGAAGGTCGAGGCCGACCGAGTCACGCTCGCCGAGGATCGCGCGGCGCTCGATCGTGAGCGGGAAGCCACGACGTCACCGCAGGACAAGCAAGCGAGCACCGCGGGTACCGCCGATCCCCCGCGAGCCGCCGCGAAGAAGACGGCGCC
>DATDOY010000186.1:0-10068 GCA_035293045.1 Acidimicrobiia bacterium | reverse complement strand
AGGTCGCGTCGGACGCCAGCAGGTCGTAGGCCGTGGCGGCCTCGTCGATGGGCAGGACTTGTTCGACGATGGGCCGCACCGTTCCGGCGGCGAGCAGCGGCAACACGTGGCCGGCGAAGGCGTGGGTGGCGGCCGCCTTCTCGGCGGCAGACCGAGATCGCAGCACCGTGCCGCGAACCGCGACCCGCTTGAGCATGAGCGTCAGGAGATTGATCTCAGACTTGATCCCGGCGAGCGTCCCGACGATCACGACGCGGGCCTTGGGCGCCGCCACCGCGAGGTCGACGCCGAAGTAGTCACCGCCGACGAGATCGACGACCACGTCGACGTCGCCGACCGCCTCGCGGATGGCGGTGCTGACGGCCTCGACGTCGACGCTCGATCCGGCGAGCACGCCGTGGTGCATGCCGAGCGCCTTGCAGCGGTCGAGCTTGTCCTGTGTGCGCGCCGTTCCGATCACCGTGCATCCGAGGCACTCGGCGAGCTGGAGCGCGGCCGTGCCGACCCCCGACCCCACGGCGTGGATGAGCACCGTGTTGCCGGGGTGGACGCCCGCCTGCGTGAACATCGCGTCGTGAGCCGTGACGAACGCCTCGGGAATGCCTCCCGCTTCGACGAGGTCGAGGGCGGCGGGCACCCGCGCCACCTGATCCTCGCCGGTCACGACGAACTCGGCCTGTGAGCCGCCGCCCGTGATGCCGAACACGCGATCACCGGGTTGGAGCCGGCGCACATTGGTGCCCGCGGCCTCGATGACGCCGGCGAACTCGAGCCCCGGGATGTCGGCCGGCACGCCGGGCGGCGCCGGATACCCGCCCGCGCGCTGGAGGAGGTCGGCTCGGTTGAGGCCCGCACCGTGGACGCGGATCAGGACTTGATCCGCCGCCGGATCGGGGACGGGGCGGTCCTCGAGGACCACGTCGCCGTCGCGGACGACCACCGCTCTCATGGACCGAGCCCGAGCAGCGCGTCGAACGACTCGGCGAGGCACTCCATGAACGCTCCGGGGTCGGTGAGCGCGGCGGGATCGAGGTTGACGCCCATGTCGAAGTCGCCGCCGTACGACAGCACGGTGACGTTGACGGCACACCCAGTGCACGGGCCGAACGGATAGTTGCCCTCGATGCGCCGCCCGGCGAGGAACAACTCGACGGGTGACCCGCGCAGGTTGGACGTGGCGAAATCGATGGTGCGCGTCTGCGCCTTGGTGACGGGAACGAGCACCGAGGTCGGCAGCATGCCGACCACGCCGGCCACCGACTCGGCCATGCCGAGCGCGGGTTCGGTGCGGATGTCGGACAGTCGATCGGCGACGGCCTCGAGCAGCTCTCCAGGATCCTTGGGTTGGACGGGGACGACGATTCGAGCAGGAGCGAATCGGTTCCCGCCGGAGGCGTCCTCGCCTCGCACGCGCAGGTTCACGGGCATCGCCATGCGCAGCTCGTCGACGGGCGCGCCCATGCGCTCGTGGTACCGGCCCATCGCCCCCGCCACGCCAGTGACGAAGGCGTCGTTGATCGTGGCGTCCGCCTTCTTGGCGACGGCCTTGAGCGCGTGGAGCGACACCGTGTGGATCTCGAAACGACGCGAGAGCGACCGCTCGATCATGATCGGGGAGAGCGCGTTCCCTCGCACCAGCGCTTGCTGCTGCAGTGAGCGCGCGGTGCGCGCCGTCGTCGCCAGCGCGCTGGGGACGGTCCCCGGGTGCCGGGCGACCGCGCTCACGGCGTCGATCGCGCGGCGCAGGCCGTCCGCTTGGCGGCGAGCGACATACATGAGCGTCTCGACGAGGACGTCGACAGGCGTGGAGGGGGCGGCCGACTCCGGCGCGTCGGCGTCGCCGGGAGGCTCTCCGGCGAGGTTGCCCGTGCCGGCGGCTGGGTCGGCTTCGAGGTCGAGCAGTGCCAGCGACAGCTTGAGCCCGCCCACCCCGTCGGTGACGGTGTGGTGGATCTTTTGCAACAGGGCGGCGCGGCCGCCTTCAAGTCCCTCGACGACCGTGAACTCCCACAGCGGCCGCGCGCGGTCGAACGGGGCCATGGCCACGCCGGCGGCGAAGTCGAGCAGCTCGCGGGTGCCGCCGGGCTCGGGAAGGGCCACCCGTCGCACGTGGTACCCGAGGTCGAACTGCGGGTCTTCCACCCACTCGGGCGGGGCGAGCCGCAGGGGCGCGCTGACGACCTTCTGGCGGAGCCGGGGGAGCAAGGCGACCGCCTCGGTGATCTTGGCGCGGAGTCGCTCATGATCTGGCGGGCCTTCGAGCACCGTGATGTTGAGGAAGTCGGACCGGAGGGAGGGGTCCTTCTCCACGGTCCACATCAGCGCTTCGGTGTCGGACATGCGCGTGCGGGTCACTTCGGGAGCCTCGTGCGCTTGAACTCGTTGAGGCGCGTCCACTCGATGAGATCGAGCGAACGCTCGAGGTCGTCGACGCGGCCGCGCTCCATGACGCGGACGAAGACGGCTTCGTCTCCGACGATGAGCGTGGGGACGCCGAACACGGCGTAGGTGTCCACGCCCTCCTGGTGTTCGCGGGCGAGAGTCTCGAGCGGCCAGCCGTCGGCGATCTCCTTGGCCACGAGATCGGGGTCGAGGCCGACGGCCCCTGCTACGTCGCGGAGCACCTCTTCCTTGGCGATCTTCCGGCCTTCGTCGAAGCGGGCGGCGAACGCCGCCACGTGGAAATCGAGGAAGTGGTCTGGGAACCGGTCGCGCACGGTGATGCCCCACTGCAACGCGAGCACCCCCGTTCCGCGCTCGTCAGCCGGGCGCTCCCAAATCGGGGTCTCGCCCTCGCCGAGGTGGGCCTGGTCGAGCGAGAAGGCGAGGAACCGCACGTCCCAATCGGCGCCGTCGCGCAATCCCTGCACGATCGCTTCGTGGGTGTTGCGGGCGAATGGGCACCGGTAGTCCCATGTGGCCAGAAACGTTCGCGTCAAGGGTCCTCCCGTGGCCGGGCCCGTCACGACCCGCAGAGCCAATGCCCGCCGAGCCAATGAATGTGGCCCCAGTGTGCCAATCCCGGTACCTCGGCGGACATTCCCGACCGGAGGCAGGAAGGGCGTGCGGGGGTGGCGAACCCAAGGATGTGGAACACACGGCGCTGGACAAGCTGATGGGCCGCATCGGGGAACGGGTGCTCCTCCAGGAGGACCTCTTGCGCACGGCGTGGGCTGTCCGCCGCAACGACGCCGCCTCGGAGGAACTCTTCGACCGCCTCGCCGACGTCTGTCTCGAACAGCTGTTCCTCGATCTCGAGTTCCGTCACGTTGTCGACGAGTTGAACGACGACGAGTACGTCCTCGAGGTCGCCCGTCTCATCACCCAGTGCCGGACGGTCGGAATCGACCCGCCGGTCAAGGTCAACGAGCTCGACCTCACCGCGGACGAGCACGCTCGCCGCGACGCCGACTCGGCCGAGTAACCGCTCAGCCGAGCGGAAACGTCCGGCGCACGAGGCGTCCGAAGGTCGAGCCCCATGCCGCTCCGGCGATGATGTCCGAAGCGTGATGCATCCGCACGTAGACGCGCGACGCCGCCACGAGCGCGGCGAGCCCGTAGTACGCAGGGGCGAGCGGGTCGTCTTCGGCGAGGAGGGTCGCCGCCGTGAACGCGCTCGCCGCGTGCCCCGAGGGGAAGGCGCTCGTGATCGGCCGGTGCATGCCGAACGGCAGCGGCCCCTCCTCGTAGTACGCGGGAGGACGGACACGCCGAAACGGCGTCTTGATGACGCCGTTCGTGAGGATCGACTCGACACCCATGGCGATTCCGAGGCGCACCAGCGAGCGGCGGTGGCGCGGTGAGACGGCGGCGCGCACGGCGCCGATCGTGAGCCACAGCAGGCCGTGGTCGGCCGCGCTCGACAGCGAATAGAAGAACCGATCGGCCCCCGGCGATCGATGAGGGTCGATGGCGCGCTCAACCTGCTGGTCGAAGGCGTGGATGCGCGCCCGCACGGGATCGTCGTGCGGGCGGTCGCGACCCCCGAGACGGTCGTGATCGCGGAGAAAGGTGAGAACTCCCATGGCCGCCGAAGTCTACGGGGCGGCCGACGATTATCCGACGGGGAGACGCTCCTGGAAGCTTCCCGTGACCAACTCCGTCACCCTCTCGGGATCGCCGCCCCATTCGGGGCAGTAGGCCTTGAACGTGCACCAGTCGCACAGCGGGCCGCGGTGTGGACGGAAGTCGTCGGTGGCGCAGGCGCGCTTGACGGCGGTCCAGATGGCCCCAGTGCGCTGGCGAACTCCCCGCACCGTGCCCGGTGAAGGCTCGTAGATGATCACCTCGGGCTCGGCGAGGTGGAGGAGCTGGACCCGCTTCGGCAGCTTGCCGAGGACCGACTCGCACAACAGCGCGTAGAACTCGACGCCCGAAAGGTTGCGTTTCTCGAACCCCACGCGGGGCGTGCGCCCGGTCTTGTAGTCGGTGACGACGAACTCGCCGTCGTCGTCGATCTCGAGCCGGTCGATGATTCCGCGAACGGTGACGCCGTCGATCTGCACGCTGAGCATGACCTCGAGGCCGACGGCGTTGATCGTGGTGGGGTCTTCGATGACAAAGGCGTTGCGCACGAGACGCTCGGCGTCGTCGTAGAAGAGGTCCCAGTCGTCGGCGGCCATGGCGAGCCCGGCGAACTCGGGGTGCTCCGCGAGTTCGGCTCGTGCCGTAGCGAGATCGCCGAGCGCTGCGTCGAGCGTGCGCTCGCCGGCCTTCCGCAGCATGAGCAGCTCCATTGCCCGGTGCACGAGGGTGCCCTTGGAGGCGGCCGGCGACGGCGGCTCCGGGATGCGGTCGATCACGGAGAACCGGAAGGCGAGGGGGCAGTTCTTGAACGCGCTGACCTTGCTCGGGGAGAGGGTCGTCGGGAGGGGTCGGGCCAGCGCCATACAGGCACCGTAACCCACGGGTGCGACAGCTTCGGGGAAGGGCAGGTCGGCGCCGATAGTGTGCGCAGCCATGCTGGTGGACGGCGGCGTTGGCGGCGATTTGCGGGTCATTCCCGACCACGCCAGGGAGCTCGAAGCGCTCGGGTACGACGGTCTGATCTCGGCCGAGACGAGCCACGATCCTTTCTTCCCGTTGCTGTTCGCGGCATCGTCGACCGAGCGGGTGCAGCTCTCCACGGGGATCGCCGTCGCCTTCGCCCGCAACCCCATGGTGCTGGCGCAGATCGCCAACGACGTCCAGACCTATTCCCAGGGCCGGTTCGCGCTGGGGCTCGGGAGCCAGATCAAGGCCCACATCGAGAAGCGCTTCTCGATGCCGTGGTCGCAGCCGGCGGCGCGGATGCGTGAGTTCGTCCTCGCCATGCGGGCGATCTGGGAGTCGTGGAACGAGCGCACCAAGCTCGACTTCCGCGGCGAGTTCTACTCCCACACCCTCATGACGCCGTTCTTCGACCCCGGCCCGAATCCGTTCGGCCCGCCGAAGGTGTACCTGGCGGCGGTGGGGCCGCACATGATCGAGGTCGCCGGCGAAGTGTGCGACGGCCTGATCGCGCATCCGCTCACCAGTGAGAAGTACATGCGCGAATCGATCATCCCCACCGTCGGGCGCGGCTTGGCGAAGGTGGGGAAGACCCTCGAAGCTTTCGACATTTCCCTGCCCGCGTTTCTCGTCACCGGAGACACCGAAGAGGACATGGCCGCGGCGGTCGACGGCATCAAACAACAGATCGCCTTCTATGGTTCGACGCCGGCCTACCGGGTGGTCCTCGACGCGCACGGGTGGGGCGACATGCAGCCGGAGCTGAACCGCTTGTCGAAGGAAGGCCGGTGGGTAGAGATGGGGGCTCTGATCGACGACGACGTCGTCGACGTGTTCGCGGTGCAGGGAACTCCGGAGGAACTCCCGGCCAAGGTCATCGCCCGGTATGGGGATGTCGTCGACCGCGTCAGCTTCTACGCGCCGTACCACCTCGACCCCGACCGTTGGCGCGCCGTCCTGGCCGGCTTCAAGGCGGACTAGCCAACACACACGGCCGTTTGGTGTGCAGAAACCGTCGTGAAATCGCGCCGCGACGGGCGAAATCACGACGGAAAGTGCACAGGAAACCGGGGTGGAGTCCTAGCCCGCGGTTGGTTCGGCGAAGCGGAGGATGGACGCGACGATGGCGTCGGGATCCTCCATCGGCCCGAAGTGGCCGAGGCCCTCGGCGCGCTCGAATGAGCCCTTCGGGGTGCGTTCTGACAACGGCCGGGTGAACGCTTCGGGCATCGACAGCGACGTGCTGCCCGATACGTAGCGCACGGGGCACGTCAACCCGGGGAGCCGCTTGAAGCCGTCGTGGGCCGAGCCCATCTCGTACATCCGCGCTTCCATCTCTCCGGGGCACTTCAACGCAAAGCGGCCGTCCTCGCGTTGGCGAAGTCCGTGGTCGACGTACGCGCGCAACGCATCGGATGCGAGCGTGTTGAACGGCGGCTTGGCGGCGAAATTCTCGAACGCCTCGTCGGGGGAGTCGAAGTCGGCCCGACGCCGGCGAGCGGATTCGGCCAGCTGATTGCCCCGCGTCGGCCCCGGCGGAGGGTCTCCGGGGAAGATCACGGGCTCGTAGAGCCAGAGTCGCTCGAAGGTTCCGGTGCGTTCGGCCTCGGCGAGCACGAGGGCGGCGCCACCCTTGGAGTGGCCCACCCCGATCAGGTCCGGCCGCAGGACGAGTCCGACGTGATCGACCACGGAGAGGACGTCGTCGCCGAAGTGGTCCCAGCGGTACTCGGTGTCGGGAACATCCGAGTCTCCGTGACCACGGAAGTCGAACGACCACACCGAGAACCCGGCCGCCACCAACCGCTCGGCCACCGGACGCCACACCATCCCATGGAACCCCGTGCAGTGGGCGAGGAGGATGGGCCGGGCGTCGCCGTCGGCGTCGGAGGCGCCCCACGTGTGCACGGCGAGCAAGAGCCCCCCGGCGTCGAAGCGCCGGGTGTCGACCGAAACCGGCTCGTTCACCCGACGGGACCGAGGACTCGATCGGTGTACGCGTTGACGAACCGACCCTGCGGATCGAGGCGCCGCCGCACCGCGGCGAACCGGTCCCAGTCGGGATACGCGGGGGCGAGGTCGGCGGCCGTGCGGAAATGCAGCTTGCCCCAGTGGGGGCGTCCGCCCCGCTCGCGCATGATGTCCTCGACGGCGCGGAAGTACGGCTCGAACTCCATGCCCTTGTAGAGGTGCACCGCGATGTAGCCCGTTTCGCGGCCGGTCGAGGGTGACAGGAAGATGTCGTCGGCGGCCACGAAGCGCACCTCGACGGGGAAGTTCACGAGGAAGCGTTCGTCGATCGCCTCGCGCAGGGCGCGGAGTGCCCCCGCGACTTCCGCGCGGGGAATCGCGTACTCCATCTCGTTGAACCGCACGATGCGCGGGCTCGCGAAGACCTTGTCGGATCGCTCGGTCTTGCGAACCCGCCCCAACTGTCCGGCGACGTAGTTGGCGAGTTGCGGGATCCGCTCGGGGAACCGTCGGCCGATCCGGGAGATGACGTCGTAGACGACGTTCGACAGGATGATGTCGTCGCGGAACGCCTTCCACGACGAGCGAGGGCGCGGCGGATCATCCGTCCGGTTGTTCTTCTTGACGATGCACCACTCCGTGTGCGGGAACCAGAAGAACTCGAAATGGTCGTTGTCGTCGGCGAGGGTGTTGAGGTCGACCAGCAGGTCGTCGAGCTTCCCCGGCTCCTCGAGGGCGTACAGGTTGAAGGCGGGGACGCACTGCAGCGTCACCTTCGACAGGATGCCGAGCGCCCCGAGTGACACGCGTGCCGCCTGGAACACCTCTGGCTCCTCGTCGGCCGAACAGGTGACCACCGATCCGTCACCGGCGATGATTTCGAGACCGACGACCTGGGTTGAGATGTTCCCGAGCTTGGTGCCCGTGCCATGCGTGGCCGTCGAGATGGCACCCGCGATGGTCTGGTACGCGATGTCGCCGAGGTTGGGCATCGCCAACCCCTCCTCGGCGAGGCGCTCGTTGAGCTGGGCGATCGTGATGCCCGCCTCCACGGTCACGAGACCCGACTCGCGGTCGGCCTCGAGGACTCGGTTGTAGTGGTCGAGTTGCACCATGCGGCCGTTGGTGCAGGCGATGTCGGTGAAGGAATGGCCGGCGCCGATCACCTTCACCGTCTGGCCCATGCGCTCGGCGACCTTCACGACCTCGGCAAGCTCGGAGTCGGTCGTGGGCGACTCGACGGCCGCGGGCTGGCATTCCTGGTATCCCGACCAGTTCTTCCATGTAGGCATCGGCGGGGAGCCTATGCCCCGGTTCGCGCATGGTCCCTCCCGACCCTGGCCCTCGCCCGGACGACAGACCCCCCGCGGTGTGGGAACATCGTGGGTCGAACGCCGCCCGTCAACGATCGAAGGCGCGCCATGACCGAAGACGAAAAGGCCGTCGCCGAAGCCAACCAGGCCTTCTATGAAGCGTTCGAGAACCGCGACCTCGCCGCCATGACCGCGGTCTGGGAGCGGTCCGAGCGGGCGACCTGCACGCACCCGGGCTGGCCGACGCTGCGCGGATGGAGCCAGATCGAGGCGTCGTTCTCGAGCATTTTCGAACGCACGCCGTTCATCCAGTTCTTCCTGACCGATCAGCAGGTCGAAGTGCACGGCAACGTCGCGTGGGTGATCGTCGAGGAGAACGTGCTTCAGGCCCACCAAACCCACGGGGGCCAGATCGCCGAGAGTCTCCTCGGCGACGCCACCGCGGAGGCGGTCAACCTCTTCGTGCGGGACGGTGAGTCGCCGATGAGCCCGTGGCGCCTCGTCGTGCACCACGCCTCGCCGGTGACGGGTTTGGAAGAGGACGTCCCCCGGTCAGAGCCGCCGTTCAATAACTGAGTGGCGGAACCAGCGCCGTCGGCCGGGCTTGACCGCTGGTCATCGGAGGGGAAGCCTCTCACCCCATGACCAAGACCATTCTCATCACGGGCGCCTCGACCGGCATCGGCGAGGCGTGTGCTCTCCATCTCGACGCCCTCGGCCACCGCGTATATGCGGGTGTGCGGAGGGAGGAGGACGCCGAGCGGCTGCGCACCGAGGCGTCCGATCGCCTCGTGCCGGTGTTCCTCGACGTCACCGACGACGCGCAGATCGAGGCGGCGGCCAAGACCATCGACGAAGACGTCGGTTCGCTCACCGGCGTCGTCAACAACGCGGGGATCGGAAGAGGGGGACCGCTCGAGTACCTCCCCATCCAAGAGTGGCGTGACCAACTCGAAGTGAACGTGATCGGTCAAGTCGCGGTGACCAGGGCAGTGCTCCCGCTTCTGCGCAAAGACCGCGGCCGCATCGTCTTCATCGGCTCGATGGGCGGACGGCTCGGATCGTCGCTGATGGGGCCCTACGCGGCATCGAAGTTCGCCATCGAAGGCATTGGTGAGGCGCTTCGCCACGAGCTCCATCCGTGGGGAATGCACGTCGCCGTCGTGGAGCCCGGCGCGATCAAGACCCCGATCTGGGCCAAGGCCGACGAGACCATGGAGCGGCTGCGCCGCGACCTCCCTCCGGAAGCCCTCGAACACTACGAGCCGCACATCGCGTCGTTCGAGAAGGGACGTCACGACGCCGAGAAGCGCGGGGTTGGCCCGGAGAAGGTCGCGAAGGCGGTCGAGCACGCGCTGTTCGCGCGGCGCCCCAACCACCGTTACCTCGTCGGCCCGGACGCCAAGCTCATGGGCAACCTGACCCGCGTCTTGCCCGACAAGGCCAAGGAAGCCATCATCCGCCGGTTCTCGGGTTAGCCGCCGTCCTTCGCGATCTTCTCGCGCGACTCGCGCGCCGCCGCTCCGAATACGCCCTTGGCCATGAGCGCCGTTTCCTCCGCGACGCGGGCTTCGTAGATCTCGGCGCGCGCGCCGTGGACCGCGGCGTCGTCGGGCGCGGCGGCGGCGGCGAACTCGACGAGGTGCGCGGCCAGTCGCAGCCGACCCTCGGCGGCGAGGGCGAGGGCACGTTCGGCGAGACGGTCGGCCCCCCCGGCGAGCGCGGCGACCTCGGCCCCCAGCTCGCCCGCCCGCGCCGGCTTGAGGTTCGCCGGGTCGAAGTCGTACCACCCCCC
>DATDOY010000185.1:0-5649 GCA_035293045.1 Acidimicrobiia bacterium | reverse complement strand
ACCGCCCGCACGGCGCGGTTCTCCAGTGCGCTCCGCGTCGACACCTTCCTCAAGCACATCCATGTCGTCTCCCTCGACGGCGACGGCCTCGCCGGCGTCGAGCCGCACATCTCCGCCTTGGCCGACGTCGAAGGCCTCGACGCGCACGGGCGCGCCGTGCGGATGAGGAAACCCGAGTGACCGAGCCGCCCGCCTTCCCCGAGCCGCGCGCCGATCTCACCGGCCTCGAGGGCTACCACTCTGCCCAGGTGGTGAGCGTGCCCGTCCGGCTCAACACCAACGAGAGCGCGTACGCGCCACCTGAGGCGTTCGTGGCCGCGCTGGCCGACGCGGTGCGCGCCACGCCGTTCCACCGGTATCCCGACCGCGCCGCGTCCGAGTTGCGCGCGGCCACGGCTCGGTTCCACGGCCAGCCGCCCGAGCGCGTGTTCTGTGCGAACGGTTCCAACGAGGTGCTCCAGACGCTGCTGCTCGCGTACGGCGGGCCGGGTCGACGCGCCGCACTGTTCCGCCCCACCTATCTCTTGCACGATCACATCGCTCGCATCACGGGCACCGAAGTGGTGGCCGGCGAGCGCCGAGCCGACTTCACGCTCGATCTCGACGAGGTGCGCAGCGTCCTCACGGCGACGAATCCCCACATCACGTTTCTGTGCACACCCAACAACCCCACCGGCGTGGTCGAGGCGCGCGAGGTGGTCGAGGTCGTGATCGACGCCGCGCCGGGCCTCGTGATCATCGACGAGGCGTACGGCGAGTTCGCGCCGTGGAGCGCCCTCGAGTTCGTGTCCGACGATCGCCCGGTGGTCGTGGTGCGGACCTTCTCGAAGGTGTGGTCGCTGGCCGGGCTCCGCCTCGGCTGTTGCATCGCGCCGCCGCGCGTCGTCGCCGATCTCGAAAAGGTCGCCCTGCCATACCACCTCTCGGCCCTCACCCAGGCCGCCGGTCGGCTCGCCCTCGACTTCGCCGACGAGATGCGCGGGCGCGTCGACGCCATCGTGCGCGAGCGCGAGCGCGTCCACACCGCCCTCGCCGGCACCGACGGCGTCACGGTGTGGCCGTCGGGCGCCAACTTCCTCCTCTTTCGCACCGAGCGCGATGCCAAACAGGTGTGGCAAGGACTCGTCGACGGCGGCGTGCTCGTGCGCGACGCGTCGTCGTGGCCGGGCCTCGCCGGATGCCTCCGTGTCACCATCGGGACGCCGGAGGAGAATGACGCATTCCTGGTCGCCCTGAAAGAGGTGCTTGCAGCATGAGCCGCACGTCGACGCAGCTTCGGGAAACGAAAGAGACCAAGGTCGAGATTTCGCTCGATCTCGACGGCGACGGGAGGGCCGAGGTGTCGACCGGCATCCCGTTCTTCGACCACATGCTCGAGCAACTCGGACGCCACGGCGGGTTCGACCTCACGGTGAAGACCGAGGGCGACCTCGACGTCGACACCCACCACACCATCGAGGACACCGGGATCGTCCTCGGCGCCGCCTTCGCGGAGGCGCTCGGCGACAAGGCCGGCATCCGGCGCTTCGCCTCGCTCACGGTCCCTCTCGACGAGGCGCTCGTGGAGGTGGCGCTCGACGTCTCGGGGCGGCCGTACTGCGGCTACGACGTCGACCCCGTCGCCGAGTGGATCGGCACGTTCGATCCCCAACTCGCAGAGGAGTTCTGGCGGGCGTTCGTCACGAGCGCCGGGCTGACCCTGCACATCCGCTCGATCACCGGCCGCAACGGGCACCACGTGCTCGAGGCGTCGTTCAAGGCGGTGGCGCGGTGCCTGCGCGAGGCCGTGCGTGTGGAGGGCGACGCCGTCCCGTCCACCAAGGGCACGCTTTGAAATGAGCCGGGCGTGATCGCCGTCGTCGACTACGGCATCGGGAATCTGCGGTCGGCCGAAAAGGGCCTCGTCCACCTCGGGGCGGACGCGCGCCTGACCGAAGACGCCGACGAGATCCGGGCCGCCGACGCCGTCGTGCTCCCCGGGGTGGGTGCGTTCGGCGCGTGCATGCGAGCGCTCACGGACGCGCGCCTCGACGCGCCCGTACTCGAGGCGGCCGAGGCGGGCAAGCCCCTCCTCGGCATCTGCGTCGGCATGCAGATGCTGTTCGACGGAAGCGAGGAGTCGCCGGGCGTCGGGGGCCTCGGGCTCATTCCCGGGATGGTCCGCCGACTCCACGACGGCCTCGTCTTGCCCCACATGGGGTGGAACACCGTCGCCATCCGCGCCGGCTCGCGTCTGTTCGACGGGATCGACCCGCCGGCCTGGCTCTACTTCGTCCACTCGTATGCAGCCGATCCCGCCGATTCCGCCGTCGTCGCCGGCACGACCGAGTACGGCGGCGACGTCGTGGTGGCGGTGGAGGCGGGGACGATCTGGGCGACCCAGTTCCACCCCGAGAAGAGCGGCGCCACCGGGCTCGCCGTGCTCGCCAACTTCGTCCGGGCCGTCGCGCCGGTCGCCGCCTGAGCGGTGGAACTCTTTCCGGCGATCGACCTGCGGGGCGGCCGCGTCGTGCGCCTTCTTCAGGGTGACTACGACGTCGAGACCGCGTACGACGACGACCCCGTGGCCCGCGCCAGGTCGTTCGCCGCCGCCGGCGCCCGTTGGATCCACGTGGTGGATCTCGACGCCGCCCGCACGGGGTCGGCGACCAATCTCGAGATCATCGGCGCCATCGCCGAGGCGGCACACGAGCGAGGGGTGCGGGTGCAGTCCGGGGGTGGCGTCCGCGACGCCGATGCGGCGGCGCGACTCGTTGATGCCGGGGTCGATCGCGTGGTCGTCGGCACCGCTGCCGTGGAGAGTCCCGAGCTGGTCGACGTCATGGTGCGTGAGCACGGCGACAAGGTGGCGGTCGGTCTCGACGCGCGCGGCCGCGCCGTGGCCGTGCGGGGGTGGACCGAGGACTCCGGCATCGACGTGATCGACCTCGCGACGCGGTTCGATCGCTCAGGGATCGGCGCGCTGATCGTCACCCAGATCGACGTCGACGGCACGCTCGAAGGCCCGGACGTCGGCTTGTATGGAGCCCTGCTGGCCTCGACGAGCGTCGACCTCATCGCCAGCGGTGGCGTCGGCTCGGCCGACGACGTGAGCGCGCTGGCTGGCCTCGAAGTGGACGGACGGGGTCTGGCGGGTGTCATCATCGGCAAGGCGTTGTATGAGGAGCGCCTCGACTTGAAGGAGGCGCTGGCCCGGTGCTCGCCGTCCGTGTGATCCCGTGCCTCGACGTCGACGCCGGTCGGGTCGTGAAGGGCGTGAACTTCGTGGGTCTGCGCGACGCCGGCGACCCGGTCGAGCTCGCCGCCCGTTACGACGCCGAGGGGGCCGACGAGTTGGTGTTCCTCGACATCACGGCGTCGTCTGACGCCCGCGACACCATTCTCGACGTGGTGGCCCGCACCGCCGATGAGGTCTTCATTCCGTTCACGGTCGGCGGGGGCGTCCGCACCGTCGACGACGTTCGCCGGATCCTGCGCGCCGGTGCCGACAAGGTGGCGTTCAACACCGCGGCCGTGGCGCGACCCGAGGTGATCGAGGAGGCCGCCGCGGTGTTCGGGGCGCAATGCATCGTGGTCGCCGTCGACGCCCGAGCGGCCCGCTCGGGTTGGGAGGTCTACACCCATGGAGGGCGCAAGCCGACCGGTCTCGACGCCGTCTCGTGGGCCGCCGAGTGCGAGCGGATGGGCGCCGGAGAGATCCTGTTGACCTCCATGGACCGCGACGGCACGAAGGAGGGCTACGACCTCGATCTGCTCCGGGCCGTGACCTCAGCCGTGACGATCCCGGTCGTGGCCAGCGGCGGCGTCGGAACCCTCGACCACCTCGCCGAGGGGGCGCTGGAAGGGGGCGCAACCGGGCTTCTCGCTGCCTCGATCTTCCACTACGGGGAATTTTCGGTCCGGGAGGCGAAGGAAATGCTTTCCTCGCGGGGCCTGGTCGTGCGACCCTAAGGCCTACAACTCAATGAGCCTGAGGGCTCGGCCTAGGGGGTGTCTATGCCCGAAGGGAACCGAGTGCTGGACGAGAGCTTCTTGCGGCGGTACCGGGAGCTTCTCGACGCTGAGGAACAGGCCTTCGATGAGCTCGAGCACGCGTTCGAGGACGGCGATCGGGTGCACTTCCAGAGTGACCTCGCCGAGCTCCAGCGGGCGATCGAGGCCAAGCAGGCCTTCCTCGAGCGGAGGGGGTTGCCGCTACAGCCGGAGGGAACGGTGACTCGCACCGAACACGGCGTCGAGATCTCGCTCGTCTGACCTCGGGTTTTCCCGGGTCTGTGGCGCGTTAGCGGTGTCTATCCCCGCTAACGCGCCTCAGACACGGAAGTGAGGAACGCATCGGCGAGGTCGACGACCCGATCGGTGCGTCCGATGAAGTAGTGGTCCGCGCCGCCGATCACCTCGGCGCGAGCGTTGACCCAACTCGCCACTTCCCCTTCGACGTCCTCGGGGCGACGGAACTGATCGCGTTCGCCGAGGACGAACTGCTTGGGCCGGGCATCGGCCGCGGTCGAAGCGAGGTCCTCGCCGAACCGCAGCGGCGGGGCGACGGCGAACCAGCCGGCATGGCGCGGGTCCTGCACCGACAACGCCACGTCGGCGCCGAACGACCACCCGGCGATGGCCAACGGAAGATCATCCGCGACCGACGCCGCAAGGTGACGCAGCGCCGCCTGCGCGTCGAGCCGTTCGCCGACTCCACCGTCGTGGGTACCCTCGCTCCCCTCGACGCCGCGGAAGTTGAACCGGAGGCACGCCACGCCCCGGCGGGGCAAGGCCTCGAACAGAGCGCCGTTGACGACCGATCGCATCGTCCCGCCGTGGAGGGGATGGGCGTGGCAGATCACCAGCCCGGCGCGCGGGTGTTCGGGGAGGGCCATCTCTCCCTCGATGCCCAAACCGTCCTCGGTCGTGAACAGCACGTCACTACCATGCCCGCCATGCCCGACGTCGCGCCCATCGCCACCCCCATCACGGCCACCGCCGAGCAACTCGCCGCCGTCAAGTACGACGACCACGGACTCGTCACGTGCGTCATGCAGGAGGCGGGAACGGGCCGCATCCTCCAAGTGGCCTACATGAACGAGGAAGCGCTGCGTCGCACCTTCGAGACGGGTCGCATGTGGTACTGGAGCCGGAGCCGCTCGGAGTTCTGGCGCAAGGGTGACACGTCGGGAGACCGTCAGTGGTTGCGCGAGGCGTACTACGACTGCGACGGCGACGCCCTGCTCTTTGTGATCGAGCAAGAAGGCAAGGGTGCGTGTCACACCGGTGAACGCACCTGCTTCTACCGCGCCTTCGGAGCGTAAGCGGGACCGATGGACTCCGTCCGCCCGGGGCTCGACGAGTTTCTGGCGTTGTCTCGCCAGTTCACCGTCGTGCCGGTGTGGCGCGAGGTGCTCGCCGACCTCGAGACACCGGTATCCGCCTTCTTGAAGTTGGTGGGCTCGGGCGAGGGGTTCCTGCTGGAATCGGTCGAACATGGGGAGCACTGGGGCCGCTACTCGTTCATCGGTCGCGATCCGCTCGTCACCCTCGTGCTGCGCGACGGCCGCGTGGAATGGGAAGGCGACGCTCCGCCGGGAGTCCCCGCGGACGCCGGCGCCCTCGCGGCGTTGGATGCCCTGCTCGAGCGATTTCGCGCCCCCCGCC
>DATDOY010000184.1:0-3675 GCA_035293045.1 Acidimicrobiia bacterium | reverse complement strand
CGAGTCGAGCAAGGGCCCGTACACCCGGTGCGCCGAATCCACCAGACGCGTCGGGTCTTCGAGATGCCGGGCTCCCTTCTCGTGCACGTAGACGGTGGCCCGTGGGAACGCGGCCGCCACGTCGCCCACGCCGCCCGCGTGATCGAGGTGGATGTGGGTGACCGCGATCCCGGCGAGATCGGTCGGGCCGAGCCCCAACTCGTCGAGGGCGCGCATGACCGCGGGCACCGAGGTCTGGCTCCCGGTTTCGACCAGCACCGGATCGGGCCCTTCGATCAGGAAACCGGCGGTCACGCGATCCCAATCTCCGAGCCGCGTGTCGATCTGCACGACTCCCGGGGCGATGCGTTCGACGTCCATGACTTGACCCTATGTCGTGACCAACCCCGAGGGTCCACCACCGGCCGTGACGACGACGCCACAATCGTTGCGGACCTACGGAGTGGGGGTTCGACGGATGACCGTGCATCCCGACAGGAACCGGTTCCCGACCAGGCGGAGCGACGGCGCCTGATGTCGCCGCTCCTCGTTCTCGAGCCGGACTTCGTCGCACCGTCCCCTCCGCCTCGCGCAACGACGAGCCCGCCCCACGCGATCGGCGCGTCCGCGCCCGCTCCCGTCCTCGATCGACCCGTGTGGTACGACGCCGGCGCGTGGATCCGCACGCACCCCCTCGCGACCCGCCGCACCGGGGCGGCGATGTTGGCGATCGCCGCCCTCACCGCCGCCATTGCCCTCGCGCTCCAACCCGCGTCGGGCAGCGACGGTATCGACCAGGCCGCTCCCGCCGTGGCCATCGACCCTCACCTCAGCCGCGTTGCCACCGCCCGGCTTCCTCTGATCGACGTCTACGTCGATCCGACCGACGGCGTCGTCGCGCAGACGCTCGTGCATCCCACGCCCGCCGGGCCGCCGCTCGTGTTTCTCGTCGTCGGCGAGTGGGACGGCTGGTACAAGGTCCGGGTCCCCGTTGCGCCGCAGGGCACGATGGGATGGATTCGGGAGAGCGACGTCGACGTCGCCGAGCACCACGTGCAGGTCACCATCGATCTCGACCGTCACCTTCTTGTCGCCTCCGAGGACGGTCGCGAGACGCTCCGCGTTCCGATCGCAGTGGGACGGCGCGATCATCCGGTTCCCGGCGAGACCTTCGTGGCCGCGCGGCTGACCCTCACCAACCCCAGCGCGGGCTACGGGCGCTACGCGCTCACCATTGCCGGGTACGACAATGGGCCCGAGACGCTGTTCAGGGGGAAAGGACTCGTGGCCATGCACGGCGCCGACGTCCCGTCGGACACCGGGCAGACCGTGACGTCCGGCTCGGTGGGGCTCGCGCCCGCGGACCTGCGAACCCTCTTCAAGATCGTCCCGGTGGGAACCCCCGTGTCGGTCATCGGAGCCGATCCCACGGGTCCGGCCTGAGCGGCGTCGATCAGTCGAAGACGAGCCGCGCTTCCACCTCGACGTCCTCGGGCGGCGCCATCGGACCGTAGGTGAGCACGAGCGTGCCCTGCTCTCCGCACGGCGGACATGTCGGCGAGCGTCCGCGCCCTCAAGCCTGTCCCTCGTCGTTCTCTTCTCCGAAGGAACGGGCGCGGGCGCCGAGGCGAGCGGCGACCTCCTCGAGCTCCGTGAGCCCGCCGCCCGAGCGACCGAGCGCCAGGCCGGCGGCGAACGCCGCGAGGGGCGCGGCGGGGCGCTCCACTTCGTGGGCCGCGTGGCGGGCGACATCGAGGATGAGGGTCACCGCCGCCGACGACAGCAGCGAGTCGTCCACGCCGCCCCCGCCCGCCTCTTCAACCGCCGCCCGCAACCATCGCTCCAACATTTCCTCTCCTCTCGTCGACCGCGTGCTCGGCTCCCGTTCCGCTACGCCGAGCTGTTGATCTCGACCCGCGTTTCCCGGCGGACGACGCTGACGATCGCGTTGTAGTCCGGCACGTCGGATGCGGTGTCGCGGACACCGGACGCGATCAGCACGTTGCCCTCCGGCCAGAACACCTGCACGTTCCCGATGCGCATCGGTGCGATCTTCACCCGCGCCGCCATCTCTCCCACCTCTGATCGCACAGTCACGGGATCACCGTCGGCGACGCCGAGCGACCCGGCGTCTTCGGCCGCCATGAACAACGCGTCGCGCTCGGCGCCGGTGAGGGGATCCGTGGCCTTCCACACCATGGAGTTGAACTGTTTCCCTCGGCGCGTCGAGAGCATGAATTTCCCGGGAGGCACGTCGACGACGGGCGGCTCGACGGCCACGAAGTGCGCTCGGCCGTCGTCGGTGGGAAAGACCCACCCGTCGCACAGCCGCGGACCCCCCCACTGCACCTGATCACCGCTCGCGGCAAGGTGCTGCACGCCGTCGTACAACGGCACGACCCGCGCGATCTCGTTTCGGATCGCTTGGGCGCTCTCGAGGCCGAGCTCGGCTGCCCGCTCCGGCGCCGCCCTCCGCGCCACCTCCGCGAAAATCCACCATTCGGCGCGGACTTCGCCAGGCCGCGGGCCGGGGATCTCCGGGCTGAAGGCGATCCTCCGCTCCGTCGTGGTTTCGGTGCCCCCGCCCGGCTGCTCGTACCGGGTCATCGCCGGCAGCAGGACCACCAGGTCGCCGGGATCGACGAGCATCTGGGTGGTGATCACGATGTCCTGGTGGACGCGAACCGGGACTCGCTCGAGGGCCGACCGGACCGAATCGGGATCGGGCAACACCTCGAGGAAGTTCCCGCCGCTCGACCACAGGACGTCGAGCTCACCCCGACCCGCCGCTTCCACCATCTCGGAACCGGTGAGGCCCCGCGTCGACGCGATCGAGAATCCGTACGACGCCGAGAGCGCGTCGGACGTCTGCGCCGTGATGGGCACGCCGCCGGGAAGCACCGTCGCGTAGGCCCCCATCTCCGCACCGCCCTGGACGCCCGAGTGGCCTCGGATCGGCATGAGCCCCGCGCCGGGGCGCCCCACGTTGCCGCGGGCGAGGGCGAGGTTGACGATCGCCTGGACGTTGTCGGAACCGAACGCGTGCTGGGTGATGCCCATCGACCAGACGAACACCGCCGACCGCGACGACCGGTAGAGGTCGGCGAACCGGCGCATGTCGGCGACGGTGGCGCCCGACGCGGCCTCGAGTTCGGCAAACGACGCGCGCTCGATGACAGCGCGGAGCTCATCGAAGCCTGCGGTGTGCTCGGCGATGAACTCGTCGTCGAGGCCCCCTTCCTCGGCCAGGACCTTCAGCACGCCGTTGATGAAGGCGACGTCGCCACCGGTGTGGATGGCGAAGAACTCGTCGGTGATGCGCGTTCCGAACAGCGCGCTCTCGACGTTGCTGGGTACCCAGTACCGCTCCAACGCCGGCTCGCGATACGGGTTGACGACGGCGACCTTGGTGCCGCCCTTTCGGGCCAGGTAGAGGTACTTCATCGTCACGGGCTGCGCGTTGGCGGCGTTCGACCCGAAGAGGATCACCAGGTCGCTCTCGAACAGGTCGCCGTACGAGATCGTCGTGGCGGCCGCGCCGACCGACCGGGTGAGGACCGCCGTCGACGGCGCGTGGCACACGCGGGCCGCATTGTCGATGTTGTTCGAGCCCATGGCGCGCACGGCTTTTTGGGCCGCGTAATAGACCTCGTTGGTCAGACCGCGAGCCGTCAGATAGACGCCGAAGCGATCGGG
>DATDOY010000183.1:0-11841 GCA_035293045.1 Acidimicrobiia bacterium | reverse complement strand
GAGGCGGAGCGCCAACGCGACGTCCGGGCGGAACTCGACACCGAAGCAGAGCGGCTCGCGGCCGAGTCCGAGCGGCTCGAGCAGCTCAGCGAGGCGATCGCCGACGATCGCCAGTCCCTCTCAGCGCAGCACTCTGTCCTCGAGGCCGCCCAGGAGACGTGGGAGACCGAGCGCGCTTCACGGCTCGCCGAGATCGAAGCCGACGAGAGGCGGCTCGCACAGGCCCGGCAAGCAGCCGCCGCGGAGGCGGAGCGCCAACGCGACGTCCGGGCGGAACTCGACACCGAAGCGCAGCGGCTCGCCGCCGAGTCCGAGCGGCTCCATCACCTCGACGCCGCGCTTACCGGCGAGCGCGAGCGCCTCGAGACCGAGAGCGGTCGTCTCGAAGCCCTCGGGGCCGAACTCGCCGCGGAACAAGGCCGTCTCGCCGGTGAGCGGGAGCAGCTCGCCCTGGCCGAGCGGGCGCTCACGACCCAACGCGACGCGTTGGCGACGGCCTCCGCCGACCTCACCGCTGACCAGGAGCGGGTTGCCGGCGAAGAGGACCGTCTCGCGACCGAGGCCAGGAGGCTCGACCAGGTGGCGGACACGCTGGCCGCCGAACGCGCTCAGACCAACGAGCGTGCTCGCCAACTCGAGGCCGATCGAGCGCAACTGGCGACGGAACGAGACGACCTCGCCGGGGAAGCCGCTCGCGTCGAGGCCGCTCGGAGCGCCCTCACGATCGAGCGGGGA
This sequence comes from Acidimicrobiia bacterium, assembly GCA_035293045.1. Classification (GTDB taxonomy): domain Bacteria; phylum Actinomycetota; class Acidimicrobiia; order IMCC26256; family JACPCJ01; genus DATDOY01. The sequence goes on along the minus strand of DATDOY010000183.1, from coordinate 11,106 downwards.
GAGATCGAAGAAGCGCAGCGGCGTCTCGCGGGCACCCAAGAGGCGCTCGCTGCCGAGCGAGATGCGCTCGAGGCCGAGCGGACCACGGTGGCCAAGCTTCACGAGCAGGTTGTCAACGAACGGCAGCTCGCCGAGACCGCCCGGGCCGCAGCGGAGGCCGAGCTCGCCGCCCTCAACGACGAGCGGGCCGCGCTCGAGGAACGCCGCCGCGTCGCCGAGCGGGAGTTCGCCGAAGCGGACCAGCGGCTTGCTGCCGAGCGCGAGGCCTTCCGCGCCGAGATCGAGTCCGAAGAGCAAAGCCGGGGTGAGGCATGGCGGCGCATCTCCGAGGAGCGCGATCGGCTGGGCAACGTCAGGTCCCGGCTGATGACAAGGGCTTCATCACTCACGCAGAAGCTCCAGGGTGAGCGTTCCCAGATCACGGCAGAAACGGCGGCGATCGCGGCGCAGCGGGCAGATCTTGTCGCCGAGGGTCAGCGACTCGACGCGCTTGCCCGCGAGCTCGCCGAGGGGCGGGCCGAACTCAGCCAGAGGGAAGAGGCGGCCCGCGCCGAGATGACCGCGATGCAGCAGGCGCGTGAGGCTGCACGCGCCGAACTCGAGGCTGCACGCGCCGAACTCGCCGACTCGCGAGCCCAGGTCGAAGCGTTGATGGCGAAGGCAGACAAGGATCGCGCCGAGTCGAGTCGAGCGGGCCGCAGGCTCCTCGAGCGAAGGCGTCAAAGCCGAGAAGCCGAGCTCGACGCGCGGGTTGCGGAACTCGAGGCGGAGCGAGCCGCGATGATTGAGGAGCGCGCCGCACTCGAGACGGCCGAACGAAAGGCAGGCCGGCGTGCCCGTGTCGAAGCATCGCAGCCCGAACCGGCGCAGGAGAAGGTGGCGAGGAGGCCGAGGCGGCCGGGGCGCACGACCTGGGTTGTGCCGGTCGGGTCCACCTGTCCGACCACGCATCCGATCAAGGCGAGGCTCGGATCGAAGATCTTCCGCGGACCCGAAATGGCGCAGTACGAAGGAACCAACCCCGATCGCTGCTACGCCGACGAGGCACAAGCGGAAGCCGACGGGTTCCGACGCGCGAAGCGGTAGTCCTCGACCAATCTCGCGGTTCAGCCCTTGCCGTAGAACACGCGGTCAACGACGCGTCGGCATCGACGCGTGAGCCGCCGGTAGTCGTCGCGCATCGACGCGACCGGGCGGTCCCCATAGCCCAGCATCCGAGCGAGGTGGGTGGCGTCGCGCGGGTCGGTCGGCAACGAATCGTGCGCGTATCCGGTGTGGAGAAAGCGGTAGTTCCGGGCGCGCTCGCAGAATCGGTACGCGTCGATGAGGGCGTCGCCGTCGTCGACGGCCACGATGCCGAGGGCGACGAGCCGCTCGATCGTCCCAACGGTCTCCGTTCCTCGCACCAACTCGTGGGCGCCGCCGTACCGCAACTGCTCGAGCTGGGCGGTGAACTCAACGTCCGAGAGCGTTCCCGGCCCGAGCTTGAGGTGGAATTGCGGGTCCTCACCAGTGGGAATGCGTTCGTTTTCGATGCGCGCCTTCATCCGGCGGACCTCGCGAGTCCAGTCGTCGGGAAACGGGTCGCGGTACACGTAGGGGTCGGTGAGGGCGAGGAACCGGTGACCGAGAATCGGATCCCCGGCGACGAGCCGTGCTTTGGTGAGTGCGAGGAACTCCCAGACCTCGGCGCGGGTCTCGTAGTACTGCCGATAGGCGTCGAGTGATCGAGCGATCGCGCCGTGCTTGCCTTCGGGGCGCAACCGGGAATCGATCGCAAAGAGGTCGCCGTCGGGCGTGGTGGCACTGACCGAACGGATGAGCTCATGCGCCACCCGCTCTGCCTCCGCGTAGTCCTGCGGGGTCTCGCCGTCGTAGACGAAGAGGACGTCCACGTCGGACGCGTATGAGAGTGCGTTTCCTCCGAGGCGGCCGAGGCCGACAACGGCGAGCGGCACGCGAGGTTCGAGGGCCCGCAACGCCGCGTCGATGGTGGCGTCGGCGAGCGCGGCGAGTTCGCGGCCAACGCCTTCGACGCCCGCGAATCCGAGGAGGTCGCGCGCCGCGGTCCGGAGAAGCTCTCGACGCTTGAAGCGGCGCACGCCCTGCTGGTGCTCCGTCGCGTCCCCCCGCCACGCGAGCGCGTGCCGCGCCTCCTGGGCGAAGTCCGCGTGTGACTTCTCGGTGGCGAGATAGGCGTCGTCACCGAGTTGGATGACGACGCCCGGGTTCCGCCGCAACGCCTGGCCGACGACGCGACTGGCACCAAGAAGCCGACACACGCGCTCCGCGGCGCCGGTCGACTCGCGGAACGCTGCGGCGACCGTGGCGGAGCGGGAGGCCCCCTCGGCGAGGGTTCTCAGCTGGAGCAACCCGAGGTCGGGGTCGGGGGATGCGGAGAGCCATTCGAGGAGGAGCGGGAACATCTGTTCCATGAGCCGCGACTGGCGGCTGAGACCCTCCGTGAGCTCGCGTAGCGCGCCGCGCATCCGCTCGACGTCGCCGAACCCGAACGCCGCGAGGCGCTCTTGCGCCGCGCTGGGAGTGAGCCGTCCGCTGCCCGCGAGCGTCTCGAGGACCGGACGGAAGAACAGCCGCTCGTGGCTCGCGCGCACGCGACCTTGATGGCGTCTTAGCTCCTGCTCGAACTGCGCCGCGGCGGTGGCGTCGGCGCTGTCGCGATACCCGAGAACCCGGGCGATCCGGGAACGCGCGCGCTCGTCCTCGGGCAGCGCGTGCACTTGGTGCTCGTCGACGAGCTGAAGACGGTGCTCGACGGTGCGGAGGAAGCGATACGAGTCGTCGAGGGCACCCGCCTCGCTGGCTCCCACGTATCCATGGCGTGCGAGTTCGGCGAGCGCTCCGAGGGTGGATCGAGACCGGATCTCGGCGTCGTGGCGACCGTGCACCAACTGGAGCAGCTGCACCGAGAACTCGATGTCGCGGATCCCTCCCGGCCCGCGCTTCAACTCGCGGTGCGCGGAGCCCGTGCGGCGAAGCTCTTGTTCCGAGCGCGCCTTGAGGGCTCGGATGGCGCGGATGGCGTCGGGGTCGATGACGTCCGACCACACGAGTTCGCTCGACGCGGCGGCGAAGGCCGCACCGAGATCGGGGTCGCCGGCGACGGGGCGAGCCTTCAGAAGCGCTTGCAGCTCCCAGGCCTCGGCCCACCGTTCCCAGTATGCGGCGTACGACGCCAGGTCGCGCGAGAGCGGCCCGGCGCGCCCCTCCGGCCGGAGATTGGCGTCGGTTCGGAACACGATGCCGTCGGGTCCGGGTTCGGCCATGACGGAGAGGACGGCGCGCGCCGCTCGTTCGGCGTCGGCGGAAGCCGTGCCGTCACCGTGCACGAACAACACGTCGACGTCGCTGGAGTAGTTGAGTTCGGCGCCGCCGAGTTTGCCCATGCCAATGACCGCCATCGATCCGGTGGGTGCGGCGAGGTCGACTGCGAGGCGAAGACAAGCCTCGGCGAGCGCCGCGAGTTCGCGCCCGACCGCGGGGAGGTCGGCGCCGCCGACGAGATCGCGGGCCGCGATGCGGAAGAGCTCGCGGCGTTTCCATCGGCGCAACGCTCTTCGGGGATCCTCAGTCCCCACCACCGCCGCTGATCCGGCGTCGAGCATCGCGGCTGCGTCTCGTTCGGCGGCGAACGCGTCCGGGTTGGCGAGGGCGTCGAGGGCGGCGGGGTCGGTCTCGATCGCGCGGGTGAGCGAACGGGAGGCGGCGACCACCGCGACGAGGGCTCGGCGTGTGAGGTCGTCGTCCGCGAGGGGGGCCGCGAGCTCGGGTTGTGCTTCGAGAATGCGGGTCAGCGCGAGGCGAACGGCGCCAGGGTCAGCGGAGGCCTCGATCGGCTCCCGCAGTCCCGGCGCGTCGAGGTCGACGGCCATGCGCGCAGTGTCGCACGCGGCGTCGGCGTCGCCGGACGGCGTGGAGGGCGGGCACGCCGGACGGCAGCGGTGACCGTTGACGAACACGTGACCCGCTGGGGGACGTCACCCCACGCGGGGACGGGCGTAACCCACGCGCATTGCCAGGCGGGGACGGCACGTTCGTCCGTCACCCCAGGTCCGCGGGGCGCCCGGCCATCCGTGTGCCTTTTGCCCCCCTCGTCAATCGTCCTTGCTGGGAGGACAATCCGGAGAGAAACGCCGGCGAGAGGGGGCCTTCATGGCGAAGTACCTAGTGAACGCCTCGTACACGACCGAGGGAATCAAGGGAGTCATCTCGCGGGGCGGCACCGCCCGTCGGGAGGCAGTGGAGAAGATGGTCGCCGATCTCGGCGGGCAGGTGGAGGCGTTCTACTTCGCCTTCGGCGCCGACGACGCGGTCGTGCTCATCGACCTTCCCGACAACGTGTCGGCGGCGGCGATCGGCCTCGCCGTGGCCGCCAGCGGGATGGCGGCGACCCGCACCACCGTCCTCATCACCCCAGAGGAGATGGACCGGGCGGCGCGCACGAGCGTCAACTACCTCCCACCCGGGGGGTAACGCGATCGGACACGCGCCGCGCGTTTCCAGGTCCACCTGCCACGCGGCGCGGGCACCGATAGGCCCCGGGGGTCGATGGGGTCCCTCGGCCTAACCTGAGGTCGTGCGCATCGCGTTGGCCCAGCTCAACCTCACCGTGGGCGACCTGGAAGGCAACGCCGCCCTCATCGCGCAGGCGTACGACGACGCGGCGGCGCTCGGCGCCGACCTCGTGGCGTTTCCCGAGCTCGCCGTGTGCGGCTATCCACCCGAGGATCTGCTGTTGAAGCGCGCGTTCGTCGCCCGCTGTGCGGAGACGCTCGAAAAGCTGGCCGCCCGCACGGGGTCGACGGTCGCGGTTATCGGGTATCCCGAGCCGGACGCGTCCTCGGCGACGGGTGGCCGCCCTTACAACGCCGCCGCCGTGTGCCGAGACGGTCGCGTCGAGGTCGTCTATCGCAAGCAACTGCTTCCCAACTACGCCGTCTTCGACGAGGAGCGCTATTTCGCCAAAGGCTCGTCGTTGCCGCTCTTCGACGCGGGCGGGGTGACCATCGGGCCGTCGGTGTGCGAGGACATCTGGAGCGACGACGGCCCGCCCGTGCGCGCGGCTGGAGCCGGCGCCGAGGTCATCGTGAACATCAACGCCTCGCCCTATTACCGCGGCCGTCAGTCCGAGCGCGAGCAGATGCTCGCCGGGCGGGCGCGCCAGATCGGTCGACCGATCGCCTACGTCAACCTCGTCGGAGGACAGGACGAGTTGGTGTTCGACGGTGGGTCCGTCCTGGTCGACGCCACAGGAACCGTCGTGGCTCGGGCGGCCCAGTTCGCGCCGGAACTCCTCGTGGTCGACCTCGCGGGGAGCGCGCCGACGCCGACGGTCCCGCTCGACGACGACGCCGAGGTGTACGAGGCCTTGGTGCTCGGCACGCGCGACTACGTGCGCAAGAACGGGTTCGAGGACGTGATCATCGGCCTATCCGGGGGCATCGACTCCGCCCTCGTGGCCGCCGTCGCCGCCGACGCCCTTGGGCCCGAACGCGTCACGGGCGTCCTCATGCCGTCGCGCTACTCGAGCGAGGGGAGCGTCCGTGACGCCGAGGCGCTCGTGACCAACCTCGGGATCCGCTCCATGACCGTCCCCATCGACCCCGCGCACCGGGCCTTCGCCGACATGCTGGGGGAGCACTTCACCGGGATCGCCGAGGAGAACACCCAGGCCCGCATTCGCGGCACCACCCTGATGGCGCTGTCGAACCGGCACGGTTCGCTGGTGCTCACGACGGGCAACAAGTCGGAGTACGCCATGGGCTACACCACGCTCTACGGCGACATGGCCGGCGGGTATGGGGTCATCAAGGATGTGTTCAAGACCCGCGTCTACCGGCTCGCGACGTGGCGCAATGTCCGCGACGGCGCGCTTGCCATTCCGCTCGCGATCATCGACAAGCCGCCGTCCGCGGAGTTGCGGCCGGGCCAACTCGACACCGACTCCCTGCCGCCGTATGAGGAACTCGATCCGGTCCTCGAGGCCTACGTCGAGCGGCGGCGCTCGATCACCGAGATGGAGGCCGAGGGGTTCGATCCGGCGCTGGTGCGGCGGGTCGTGCGGGCGGTCGACGCCAACGAGTACAAGCGTCGTCAGGCCCCGCCGGGCGTCCGCGTGAGCCCGCTGGCCTTCGGCAAGGACCGCCGCCTCCCCATCACCAATCGCTGGTCCGGCTGATCCCCCCTATGTTCTTGGATTCCCATCCAAGAACGAGGCGCGAAGTGAGGACCGGATGACGTCGAGAGCAGTGTTGATCACAGGGTGTTCGACCGGTATCGGGCGGGCCACCGCGGAACGGCTCGCAGCGAAGGGACACAAGGTCTACGCGACGGCCCGGCGCGTCGAAGCCGGCGAGGACCTCAAGGAGAAGGGGTGCGAGGTCCTCGCCCTCGACGTCACCGACGCCGAGTCGATGGCCCAGGCCGTCAAGGCCGTCGTGGCCGCCGAGGGCGCCGTCGGCGCGCTCGTGAACAACGCGGGCTACAGCCAGGGCGGCGCGGTGGAGACGCTGTCGGCCGACGACATCCGCCGGCAGTTCGAGACCAATGTCTTCGGGCCGGTGGAGCTCGCCCGGCTCTGCCTTCCCGGCATGCGCGAGCAGGGGTGGGGACGCATCGTCAACGTGTCGTCGATGGGTGGGCGGCTCACGTTCCCGGGCGGGGGCGCGTACCACGCGAGCAAGCATGCGATCGAGGCCTTCAGCGACGCGCTGCGGTGGGAGGTGAAGAAGTTCGGTGTCGCCGTCTCGCTCATCGAGCCCGGCATCGTCCCCACCGCCTTCGCCCAAGCGCACGGGAGCGCGATCGAAGGAGCGGAGGCCGAGGGTCCGTACGCCGCGTTCAACGCCGCCGTGCGGGAGCGGGTCGACAGCGCGTACGTGGGGCCTCTCGTTCGTCTCGGATCGAGTCCGGCCAAGGTGGCGCGGGTCATCGAGCGGGCGATCACCTCGAGGAGCCCGAAGCCCCGTTACGTCGTCGGCAAGGACGCCCGCAGCGCCCTCGTCCTGCGGACGCTGTTCCCGGACCGCGTGTTCGACGCCTTCTTGTCGACCAACTACAAGCGCCCCGGCGCCGATCAGCGCGGGTAACCCGTCCCGTCCGTCCTGATCCTTCCGGTGGTGACCTGCGTCACACCTGAACGGAGGGTGTTGGTCTCGTCCCCTTCCTAATCTTGACCGGCCGGTCAAAGAGCGATACGACGGGTTGCGATACCAAGCGTTCAGATCCGACTCCGCGAGATCAGACCGATCTGGATCCGACTCGCATGATCCGACAAGAAGGAGGCTCGGTGGCCGACCCCTCCAAGCCCCGCGCCGGCTTTGCCCCGTGGGACCGGCGTGAGCTCCCTGGCATCTTCGGCGTGGAAGAGACAGCGCGCCGAGTTGGCAACTACCGCTGGATCGAGATGCGCCTGTTCGAGGTCCTCGGCGGCTGGGTGGCGACCGTTCCCGAACTCGACATCAAGACGATGCTGGGCCGCCACACCTACCAGCACGCGTGGCACTCCGAGCTGTGGACCAAGCGCCTCCCCGAGCTGCGCGAGATGGTCCCCGAGAAGCTCACCGTCGCGCCCAACGAGGCCATGGAGCGCTTCGTCAAGGAGCTCACCGAGCCCGAGGCGCCCGAACTGACGATCGAGAAGATGGTGGGCGTCTACCGCGTCCTCATCCCGCACAAGATCGCTGCGTACACCTATCACCGCAACGGCACGAGCCGCATTACCGACGGTCCGACCATCCGCTCGCTCACCTTCGCGCTGCAGGACGAGTACGAAGACTGGATCGAGGGAGAGATGATGCTCCAGAGCCTCATCGAGGGTCCCGAAGAGGTCGAGCGGGCGGCCCGCCGGCAGGTGTTGCTCGAGTCGCTGCTCGTCGAGGCCGGTGGCATCGCCGGCCCCGGTAGCATTGGCGTGTATCCCGACGGTCACGTCGCCCCCTCGGCGGGGGACGGCGGTCCGTCGCAAGCCCAGGAGGTAGGGGCATGAGGAAGTCGTTCCCGGCCGACGATCTGGCTCGTGACTCTCGGTTCATTCGCCGCCGGATCGAAGAGACGGTCATGGACCCCCGCAACGGCGCCTTCCGCGAGCGGGTCGAGAAGGGCGAGATCAAGGCCCCTGGCCGTCTCGAGCCCGATCGCCCCGACGCGCCCGACGCCGCCCGCCAGTTGATGCACGGCATCTTCACCGGCGAGATCCAGGCGCTCGAGGGCGCCGGCCGGACCTGCTGGGACTTCGAAGTCGGCGACGACGCCCCGTACGCGCTCAAGCTCGACATGGCCCGTCAGTGCTGGGACGAAGCGCGCCACACCGAGATCAGCATGAAGCTCAACGAGCACATGGGGACCGAGATCGGCGAGTTCGCCGAGGCCACCTTCCTCTACGAGGCGGCGTGCAACCCCGATCCGGTGCTGCGCCTCACCGGTGTCAACCGGGCACTCGAGGGCCTCGCCATCGACGTGTTCAACACCATGCGCGACTTCGGCGACCTCTCCGACGACCCCGTCCTCGAGTTCTGCGAGGACTGGATGCTCGCCGACGAGGTCACCCACGTGAAGATGGGCTCCGACTGGCTGCGCAAGATGACCGAGAACGACCCCGAGCGGCGCGAGCAGGCGCTCGAGTTCCAGCGCATCGTCGACAAGCTCTTCAGCCTCGGCGGATTCCGCGGCGACTCCGAGGAGAGCCCGATCAAGCTCGCCCGCAAGTTCCGCGAGATGGCCGGCTTCAGCGAGGACGAGATCGACGAGATCTCCGACATCGCCGACGAGGCCATGGCGGAGGCGACCGCCATCGGCAAGGCCGCGACCGCCGCCGCGAGCTAAGGGCGTCCGTGGCCAAGGTCAGCGTCCAACCCGAAGAGTTCACGTTCGTCAACTACGACGCCAAGCGGATCATCGCGCTGGCCGAGGAGATGGCGGCGCACGCGGGACTCGGCGACGACGTCGCCATCACGATCGAGATCGATGAGAAGTCGCCGTTCGGCTACACGACGTCCGCCGTCGACGGCCCCACGGTGACGATCTTCGCCGAGAGCGCCGCCTTCGAGGACGCCAAGAACCTGCGGGAGTTGTCCGAGGAAGGGAGCCGACAGGTGCTCGGCCGGCTGCTGTATCGGGTCGGCGACCGCATGGATCCGGCCTTCGGTGATCCGCCTCCCGACAAGGGGCTCAGCTTCGAGCAGTCGTCGGCGTGGAACGCGTACGCCATGGGACGGCTCGAGCGGGCCGGCTACTTCGCCCACAAGGAACGGCGCCGCTACGCCTTCCGCATTCGCCACGGCTTCACCGACGTCGCCGACCAGGTCTTCGACCGGTTGTGGGCGTCCGAGACCCTGACCTGGGCCGACATCGAGGCGGCGTGCGCGCAAACCGCGGCCGTGAGGCCCGAGCGCGAGACCAAGGGCCCCAAGTCCAAGGCCAAGGCCAAGGCGAAGGCGAAAGCCGGCAAGTAGGCGCCCGCCTACTCCCCGCTCCTACGCCAGATCGTGGGCGGAGATGGCGTCGAAGATGTCGAACTGCGGGGGTTCGCGCACGAGGTCGCCGATGCCGTCCGCCAACGTGAGGGCGGCCATCCCGTCGAAGTGGGCCTGGCGATGCTCGTGGCTCTCCCACTTCTCCCAGAGCATGAACAATCCGGGCACGGTGACCGAAGTCACCAAGTCGATGTTGCGGCACCCCGGCTCCATCCGGCTGAGCACGACGTAGCGGGAGAGCGCGTAGGCAACTTCACCCTCTTTGCCGGTCTTTGCGGAGAAGATGCCAGCCACCACGGCCAGCTCCATCTCCTCGTCCACGAACGAGGGTGATTCATCCTTGCGTTCGGGGAGGGGTTCCTTCATGATCACCATCGGAGAGCGCCAAGGTCCCGAAACGTGTGATTCCGCAGGTCGCACGGTAGAAACGAGAGCAGGGAACCTTGACGGCAGTGGAGAATGTAACTGCAGGGTTGGGATTGATCGTCTGTCTGACCGCAGCACCCTAGCGTGACCGGGCGGGAACTGGTCGCCGTGCGTAACCGCGGCAGAGGTCGTCGCAAGGCCGCGCCGCGGATCCCTACATTGGACGGGTCCCGCGAGCACCGGGCACGAGCCCGCACGAATTCGATCGCAGCACGAGGCAGCACGAGGCAGCCGCGAAGAAGAGAGAGCAGGCCTGAATGGCGAAGGAACGTGTCGAGCGGGACGAGGAAGATCTCGTCCGGCTCTATTTGACCGATATCGGGCAGTACCCGCTGCTCACGAAGGAAGACGAGGTCCGTCTCGCGCAGGAGATCGAGGCTGGCAACGACGCGCGCGGGGAGCTCGACGCCAAGGGCGACAAGCTGGCGGCGGCCAAGAAGCGTGACCTCAAGAAGATCGCCATCAAGGGGGAGCGGGCGCAGCGCACGTTCGTGCAGTCCAACCTGCGCCTGGTCGTCTCGATCGCCAAGAAGTACCAGGCGTCGGGGCTTCCGCTCCTCGACCTGATCCAGGAGGGCAACCTCGGCCTGATGCACGCCGTCGAGAAGTTCGACTGGCGCAAGGGCTTCAAGTTCTCCACCTATGCCACCTGGTGGATCCGCCAGGCCATCACCCGAGGCATCGCCAACACGGGCCGGACGATCCGGCTCCCCGTGCACGCCGGCGACACCCTGACGCGTCTGCAGAAGGCCCGCTCCCGCCTGGAGCTGAAGTTCGGCCGTCCGCCCACGCTCGGGGAGTTGGGCGAGGAAGTCGAGATGCCCGAGGACAAGGTGACCGAGGCGTTGCGCTTCGCTGCCGAGCCCCTCTCGCTCTCGGAGCCCCTCCGCGAGGACGGCGACGCCGAGCTGGGCGACATCGTCGAGGACCGCTCCGCCGAGTCACCCTTCGAGGTGGCGGCGACGTCGTTGCTGCCCGCCGAGATCGAGAAGTTGCTCAGCCCGCTCGACGAGCGGGAGCGCCAGATCCTGGCGTTGCGCTTCGGGCTCGACCGCGGCGAGCCGCGCACCCTCGAGGAGGTTGGCGAGCACTTCAACCTCACGCGGGAGCGCATCCGCCAGATCGAGGCCCGGGCGATGAGCAAGCTGCGCCACCCATCGGCCGACACGGGAGCGCGCGACCTCCT
>DATDOY010000182.1:0-4906 GCA_035293045.1 Acidimicrobiia bacterium | reverse complement strand
GCATCACGACGGCCGGCTCGAGCGACTCAAGGGGTACGGCCGGGAGTTCGGGCGCGCCGCGAGCGTTCGGGAGTACTCACAGAAGCTGTTCCGGCCTGCCCGCTGGGGTCCGATGGCCGAGAGCGAGACGTTCGCCCACCTTGAGCACCTACGCCTCGCCGGCGAGGCCGAGCGCTCGCAGGTCGACGGGAAGCATCTCTACGAAATGGGCTGACCGCGTTCATGTGTGAGTGCCTGCCCTGGCATGCCAGGGCAGGCACTCACACCTTCGATGATCAGGCGATCGTGAATGCCTTGAACATGTCGTTGGCCACGGCGTGGGGCGGACCACCCTCGACATCGCCAATGAAGCACGTGAACACGTAGGTATGCCCGGCTTCGAAGCTGATGTCGAACGTGGTGCCATACCCGGGAGCCATGACGAAGGCTTCACCGACGTCCTCGTTGTCGCACCCTGGGGGTGGCCCTCCACCTTCTTCCTCGCCCTCATCCTGGGCGCGGCCCGCCGGCTCTTCGGTTCCGCCGCCACCACCGTCCTCGGAGGCAAAGAAGAACGCAAGGCACTCAGCGAACTTGGATTCGGCGTCCTTCGCCGTGAGGTCGGTACCGAAGTCCGTGACGACGAGGTGGTGCAGGTTCTCGGATTCGGCGCTGTTGGCGAAGACGACATCGTTGGTGTCGTCCGTCAAGGCGTCGAGCCCCTCGAAGCTGTAATCCACGGCAGTGATTGCCGTGCCGTTTGGCACGGTCGGCTCGGCGTCGCCGGTCACCGTGATCTCCTTGAACATCCCGCTCTGGTAGTGGGGTGGGAGCGGGGCCTCTTCCTCGCCACCTTCGCCACCACCGCCTTCTTCCTCGTCCTGGGCGCGGCCGGAAGGCTCGTCGCCACCACCGCCACCGCCCTCTTCTTCATCGGATTCGGTGTCCCCGTCGGTGAGTGCGCAGAACAGCACCCAGTTGCCCTCCGACATCGAGATCTCGGCCTCGATCGGGTCCCCACCCGGCTGGACGTTGCCCCCACCAGGCGCGACGAATCCGTTCGAGAGCGTCGTCGGGAGCGGACCGGAGAAGTCCGCCGCCACGAACGCGTCGAACTCCTCGAAGAAGTCTTCGCGGGACTGGTCGTCGCCGAGCTTCACGAGCGCGAACTCGTGGGCGACGGCCCCGTCGTTGACGGCCCGGATGTTCACCGTGCTGGCGTGCATCTCGTCGGGCGCGTCGAACTCGTACTCGGTCGCCGTGAAGACGACACCGTCAAACTCTTCCTCCGCAGCCCCGCCGTCGTCGGCGTCCGCAGTGGTTTCTGTCGTGCTTGCTTCATCGTCGTCGTCCCCGCACGCAGCGCCCACGAGCGCTACGACGGCAACCACGGCGAACAACCGTGTCCAGCGGGATCTCCGCATCCGTTCCTCCAGTTTTCGATCATTGAGGCATGCCTGGCTCGTGCGAGCCCGGGGGACCCTACCCATTCGGGGCTTTCCGCACACGGACCAGGGCGATACGGTCTCGCGGTGGATTCCTTGACCGGCGAAGTCACCGAACTCCTCCAGGCCCTCATCCGCAACGCCTGCGTGAACGACGGCACCACGGAATCAGGCTTCGAGGGCCGCAGTGCCGACCTGCTCGCCGACTACCTCGGGGCGGGCGGGCTCGAGGTGGAGCGGTATGAGCCCACGCCGGGTCGCGGCAGCCTCCTCGCCCGCATCGAGGGGACCGACACGTCCGCGCCGACCCTGATGTTGATGGGCCACACCGACGTCGTTCCGGTCACCCCCGAGAACTGGGACCACGACCCCTTCGGGGGCGAACTCATCGACGGCGAGGTGTGGGGCCGAGGCGCCGTCGACATGCTCAACCTCACCGCCTCGATGGCCGTGGCCACCAAGCACCTCGCGAGCGAGGGCTTCCGGCCCAAGGGGACCCTGCTGTATCTCGCCGTCGCCGATGAGGAAGCGGCCGGCACGCACGGCGCCGAATGGATCGTCGAACGACAGTGGGACGACGTGGCGTGCGACTACGTCATCACCGAATCCGGCGGCATGCCGGTGCGCACACCCGAGGGAATCCGGCGCCCGGTGATCGTCGGTGAGAAGGGCATCTTCTGGTGCGTGCTCAAGATCAAGGGGACGCCCGGACACGGATCGCAGCCGCTGCGCACCGACAACGCGCTCGTCAAGGCGGCCGAAGTGGTGCGCCGGATCGCCGACTTCCGACCGAGGGCCGAGATCCACGAGATCTGGCGCCGCTTCATCACCGGCATGGGGTTCCCCGAGGACCTCGCCGCCCCGATGCTCGACCCCGATCGCATCTACGAACTCTGCGAGTCGCTGCCGATGCTCGGCCTCGCCCGCCAGGCCCACGCCTGCACCCACACCACCTTCGCCCCCACGATGGCGAGCGGCGGCGTGAAGCACAACGTGATCCCCGACCGCGTGGAGATCGCCATCGACATCCGAACGCTCCCTGGTCAGACGCACGACGACATCACCGCGCTCCTTCATGAGGCGATCGGCGACCTCGCCGACTCTGTGGAGATCGACGTCGTCACCGAGGACGCCGCCTCGACCTCTCCCATCGACACCCCGTTGTGGGACGTGCTGCAGCGGGCGACGGAGAAGGTGTCGCCGGGGAGCCAGAACGTGCCGTTCATGACGGTCGGCGGGACGGACGCCCGCTTCTTCCGCCGCCGAGGCATTCCGTCCTACGGCTACGGGCTCTTCTCGGATCGGATCGGGTTCGACGAGTTCGCCGCGATGTTCCACGGCGACAACGAGCGCGTCGACGTGGAGTCGTTGCGGCTCACGACCGAACTGTGGGACGTCGTGGTGCGCGACATGGTCGGTTAGCTGCGGGGTAACCGACGAGAGGCGCGTCAGTCGCCGTCGTCCGGTGACTCCTCGCGCAAGAACTGCTCGATCTGCGCCGCGAGCTCGTCGCCGGACGGGAGATCGCTCTCTGGAATTTCGTCGTCGTAGCGGCGTTCCAGGTCGGCGACGTATTCGGAGGTCTCGTCGTCGTCCGCGACCGCCCGGTCGACCTCGACCCGCCACGACTCCGCCGCGCTTCGCAGCTCCTCAGCGTCGGTGGGTGCGTCGAGCAGCCGACCGACCGCGTCGAGCAGCGCCAGCGTGGCGACCGGGTTGGGCGGGTTGGCGACGTAGTGGGGAACGGGTACCCAGAGCGACACCGATGCGATGCCGGCGGCCCGACACGCATCGTGCAGGACGCCGACGATGCCGGTTGGGCCCTCGTAGCGGGAGCGCTCGAGTCCCAAGCGCCGGGCGAGGTCGGCGTCGACAGCGGTTCCGGTGATTCGCAGGGGGCGGGTGTGGGGAACGTCGGCCAGCAGCGCCCCGAGGGTGACCACCATCTCGCATCCGGTTTCGTGCACCATCCCGACGACGTCGGAACAGAACTCCCGCCACCGGTAGCTCGGCTCCACGCCGGAGAGAAGCACCGCGTCACGCTTTCCGCCGCCAACCGTGGCCGCAAAGCACTCGTTGGCGGGCCACCGCAGTTCGCGCGTTTCGCCGTCGACGAGAACCACCTGCGGACGCACGGCCTGGAAGTCGAAGTACTCCTCGGGATCGAGGTGGGCGAATCGCCGGCCACCCCACCGATGGCGGAGCCAGTCGACCGCGCCGCTGGCGGCTTCGGCGGCGTCGTTCCACCCCTCGAAGGCGGCGAGCAGCACCGGCCGCGAGAGCTGCGGATGGTCGTCCCAGAGCAGGGCGGGCACGGACCGATCGTACCGAGCGGGCCGAGTACCTTCGGTTCGTGCCTTCCGAGCAGGAGCGATTCGCCGAGCTCATCGCTGACCCCGAGCCCCCCCTCGACCTCGGCGCCGCAATGATCGCGGCTTGCGCCTGCCCGGGCGTCGACGCGGGGACGCAGGTCGACCGGCTCGACGACCTGGCCAAGGGGTGTCCCGAGGCCTCGATCGACGGGCTCCGCGCCTATCTCTTCGAGGAGCTCGGTTTCGCCGGCGACGGCGAGCACTACGCCGATCCGGCCAACTCTTACCTCCACGCTGTGCTCGATCGGCGCCGCGGGATCCCGATCAGCCTGTCCGTCGTGTTGATGGAGGTAGGCCGGCGCGTGGGCGTCCACATCGGGGGCGTCAGCATGCCCGGGCATTTTCTGGCCAAGAGCCTCCACGAGCCCGAGCTGTTCATCGACGCCTTTCGAGGCGGACGGCTCCTCGGCGAGCCCGAGTGCCGCGAGCTGTTCGGGCTCTTGCACAACGAGCTGGAATTCACCCCGAGCTTCCTCGATGTCGTCGGATCCCGTTCGATCCTCTGGCGGATGCTGAACAACCTGCGCCAAGGGTTCGCGTCGCGTGGCGATCTGGCCAACCTCCGATGGACAGTGGAACTCCAATTGGAGTTTCCCGACATCCCCGTGGCCGAACGCCGCCACCTCGCCGCGCTGCTCGGCATGTCGGGCAACGCGGCGCGCGCGGCGCGGGAGCTCGAGAGCCTCGCAGAGGCGCTGGCGCCGGACGACGCCGAATCGGCACGACGCCAAGCGCACGTTCTCCGCTCGCGGATGAACTGACGCCGCCCGCCGAGAGGAGTGGTCAGCCCCGTAGGGCCACGATTTCCGATGCGGCCGCCACATCGAGGGCGGCCTGGGCGAGGAAGCGCACCTGGCCGCCGAGCCGGTCGAATCCCTCGCCGACGGTCTTGCCCTTGAGGTATCGCGCGTGGATGCCCTCGAGGATGATGGCGAGCTTGTAGTACGCGAGCACCACGTGGAAGTCGAGGTGGCCAACGTCGCGACCGCTGGCCTTCGCGTATTCCTCGACCACCTCGTCGGCGGAGAAGAACCCGGTGTGCCCGGCGAGGGCGGCGGTCTGGGGGAGCACCTCGCCACCGGGGCCACCCCAATACACCAGCAGCAGGCC
>DATDOY010000181.1:0-35887 GCA_035293045.1 Acidimicrobiia bacterium | reverse complement strand
GGCTCCGTGCCGTACTCCTCCGGGGGACGGCCGGCGACGGCGTTCAGCCCGATGTTCGTGGCCGTCTGACCTTGCCACTGCCATTCCTCGGTGCCGTCATCCAAGGTGGCGAGCTTGGGCGCCTGGTCCAGGTACTTCTCCGGAACGTGCCGCTCGTACATGTCCCGCGGCTCGACGACGTGATCGTCGACAGAGACAAGGATCATGTCCTCGACGTTCATCGAGACCCCCTCGGGTTGTCGGGTCAGGCTTCTTCGAGTGTGAGTGCTGGCCCGCCCATGGGCGGGCCAGCACTCACACTCGCTTGGTAGGAGTCAGTCAGTCTTCTAGGTGCCAGATGCGCACGGCGTTCGCCGCCAGGATCTTCTCGCGTTCTTCCGTCGTGCACTCGGCCAGCGTCTCGGAGATCACCTTACGACTGTGTGGCCAGTCGTTCCCGTGGTGCGGGTAGTCGGTCGACCACATCATGTTGTCGACGCCGACCTGGTGCCGCTGGCGAACGCCCGCGGGGTCCCAGATGAACGTCGCCGACATGTTGCGGTACCAGTAGAACGACGGCGGCTCGGTGATCGGAATGTTGCTCCACGAGCGATTTCTCCAGAAGCGGTCGTCCATCTGCTCGAGGAAGTGGGGCAGCCACCCGACGCTCGTCTCGATCATCGCCACGTGGAGATCGGGGAATCGCTCGAACGTCCCGGTGAAGATGAGCTGGCCGATGGTGGACGGCACCATGGAGAACACGCCGGCGAGGCTGGCCGCCGCCCGAGCGCCCGCCATCTCCACCTGCGCGCCCTCGCCATAGAGGTTCTTGGCCGCGGCCACGCGGTTGCGCTGGCGGGCGGCGCGCGAGATGAGGTTGATGTGGATGGTCACGGGGATCCCCTCGTCGACCGCCGCGGCCCAGAACGGGTCGTCGTCCTCGGAGATCATCTCGCCGCCCGACGGCCAGTTGGAGATGACCACGCCCTTGAACCCGCGCGCCTTGGCCTTCCGTAGCGCGTCGACGGCGGTATCCACGCCGAGACCGGGGATCTGCGCCATGCCGACGAGGCGGGTCGGGTCGGGCGCGCAGAACTCGTTCCAGAGGAAGTCGTTGTACGCCTCGACGCCGGTGAGCGACGCCGCCTGGTCGTCGTGGCCGAGCCAGTGCCCGATGGTGCGTTGGGGTGGGAAGATCACCTCGGCGTCGACGCCGTCGATGTCCATGTCCTTGAGCCGCTCGCCGCCGTTGTAGCAACCGGGACGCGCCTCGTCGTAAGTCACGCCGGTCCACCGAAACTGGTCCCACGGCATGCCCGGCGTCGCGGTCAGGCCGATCGGGTCGGGCGTGTCCGCGCCGGGGATGAGCCACGCGTCGCCCCCGTCCTTGTCCTTGACGAGCTGCGGCGCCTGCTCCTGATACTGCTCGGGAAGGTGGTTCTTCCAGATGTCGGGGGGCTCGAGAACGTGAGCGTCGGCCGAAATGATGCGGTATTTCGCCGTCATGCTGGCATGAGACCAAAACCTGACACGAGTGTCAACTTTACGAGCTGACCTGGCGTTTTGTGTGAGCCGCGCCGGTCATCAACCCGGAGCCTCAACGCCGCCGCGCCGTAACGTTGCGGTGTGGATGCATCGTTGCTGTCGGGCGTGCGCGTCGTCGACGCCGCGGGCCCTCCGGCCGCCCTCGCGGGGCGAATCCTCGCCGACCTCGGCGCCGACGTCGTCGGGCCGTCCCGATCTGCGCTGCGCAAGGCGGACGTCGTGATCGAAACCCCGGGGTGGCCGGGATGCGCGGTCCTCGATCCCGGCGAGGCACCCGACGCGGTCTGGGTGTCGGTCACTGCGTTCGGCCTCACCGGACCTCGGGCCGGGTGGGTCGCGACCGACCTCGGCGTCATGGCGGCATCCGGCAACATGCACGCCACCGGCGACCTGGATCGGGCGCCTGTGCGGCCGAGCCAGCCCGCCTCGCACGCGCACGTCGGGGCCGAGGTGGCCTTCGCCGCCCTCACCGGCCTCGCGACCGGCCGGCCCCAACGCATCGACGTCTCGATGCAGGAGGTCGTGTTGGCCGCCAACATGTGCGCACCGGCCCGGCTCGTGCGCACCGGGGAGCGCGTGCAGCGCCGCGGGGCCAACGTCGGCCGCACCCGAGAGATCTGGCCGTGCAAGGACGGCTGGGTGAGCTTCGGCCTGCGGGGGGGCAAGGCGCGCGTGGCCTCGCTCGAGACGATCACTCGGCTCTGCGTCGACGACGGGCTCGCGACGACCGCCCTCACCGAACGCGACTGGTCGACGTATCTCCACACCGAAGCCAGCGACGACGAGCTGCGAGCGATCGAGGAACCGGTCGCCGCCTACTTCGCGGGCAAGACGATGACCGAGCTCTACGAGATCGCCTGCGAGACCAATCTGATGCTGGCGCCCATCAACTCCCCGAGGGAGATCTACGCCTCGCGCCAGCTCTCCGCCCGCGACTTCTTCGACGCGGACGGCGTCCCGAGATCCTTCGCCCACATCCGCGTTCCTCGCGACGGAACGACCGGAACGAGGGGCGCTTCGCCGCCACGAGCCGCGGCCGGGAGCGAGGCCGACGGTGCATGGAGCGGCACGAACATCGTCGAGTTCGGGAGCGGGGCGGCCGGCCCGATCGCCACGCGCTACTTCGTCGAGCACGGTGCCACCGTCGTGCGGGTCGAATCACACACGCGCCCCGATTTCCTTCGCGTGTACGCGCTCGGCCCCGACAACCCGCACGGCCTCGAGGGCTCGGTGATGTTCGACGGCCTCAACGTCGGCAAGCTCTCGATCGCCCTCAACCTCAAGCACCCCGACGGTCGAGCGACCGCCCTGCGGCTCATCGGCTGGGCGGACGCCCTCGTCGAGAACTTCGCCCCGAAGGCCATGAGGGGTTTCGGACTCGACGACGACGTCCTCTTGGCGGCGCGCCCAGACCTCGTGATCGTGCACTCGTGCCTCAACGGCCAGACCGGCCCCCACCGCGACTACCCAGGCTTTGGGGGCCAAGGGGCGGCGTTGTCGGGGTGGAACTACGTCACGGGATGGCCCGATCGCGAGCCGGTCGGCCCGTTCGGCACGATCACCGATTCCCTGGCGCCCCGCTTCGCGGCGGCCGCGCTCGCCGCCGGCCTGCTTCACCAGCGCGCCACCGGTCTCGGCTCGATCCTGGACGTCTCCCAGGTCGAGTGCGGCATCTACGCGCTGACGCCGTGGCTCCTGCGATTCCGGCACGAGGGCGTGACCGGCGAGCGCATGGGGAACGACGACCCCGCGGAGATCCTCCACGGCGTCTTCCCTTGCGCCGGGACGGACCGCTGGGTCGCCATCGCCTGCTGGACGGACGAAACCTGGGAGCTGCTCGCCTCCACGGCGGGTGCCTCCCCCAACGCCATCGCCGAATGGTCGGCGCGACGGTCACGCGAGGACGTCGCCGAGACCCTCCAAGCCCTGGGTATCGAAGCGGTACCCGTCCAGGACTTCGACGACCTGCTTGCCGACCCCCAACTTGCCCACCGCGGTCACTTCGTGACCCTTGACCATCCGGTGATGGGGTCCGGGCCCTATGAGCGCAACGGCATTCGGCTCAGCGACGCCGCCGCCGGCTATTCGCGGCCGGGACCGATGCTCGGCGAGCACAGCCGCCTCGTACTCGCCGAGCTCATCGGCCTGACCCCCGCCCAAATCTCGGAACTCGAAGCGTCCGGGGCGCTCGAGACCGGGGGGTCGCCCACTAGGGACAGCTGAACCCGGCGAGGGCGGCGAGGTCGCAGTTGGTCTTGCGGCTCACCTTCCACACACCGTCCTCGAGGACGGCGCCGCCAATGAAGCCCGGAAGCAGTGTGGCGCCCTCGAGCACGATGTCGAAGGTGACGCTCGCCTCGGTGTCGCTCACGAAGGTGACGTCGGTGACGTTGACCGTCCGGTGCCCACCCGGCGACGCCGCCTGGGCCTGTTGCAGGGTCGGGAGGATGTCCGCCACATCGGCCGCGAGCGGCACGGCGTCCGCCTCGGGCGTCAGCGAGTCGAAGTAGGTCGAGAAGTTGATCCGCACCTCCTGCTCGGCCGCCGCAGCGTCCGCGGGCGCCTTCGGGGCCGGCGCCTCGGTGACCGTCGTGGGCTCATCGGCCCGCGGCGTTTCCGCCTGGGTGGTCGAATCCGACCCGCCGCCGCACGCGGCGAGGGCGAGCATGAGGGTGAGGGGGACGATCAGGGAACGAAGGGCGCGCATCCGGGTCATGTCCGGACCGTATTGACATCCCGCCAAGGCCGTCAGAGGACATCGGGTTCCCTTCGGGACACGCACGGACGTTTCTCCCTGCGTCTCCCTGCGGCTGTCGACGGGGGCGCCCACTTCACGCGGTGGGACTTGTGGGGAATTTTGCGTCCAAGAGGGAGGAACTGGGCCGGACGTGGCGAACCTGACACTGACGTCAGCTATCGATGGGGGGAGATTCATGCGTTCGCGCGCTCTGATGGTGGTGCTTACGATCCTGGCGACGGTGGTCCCAGCGGGCCGGTCGGTCCACGCTGATCCGTCGGTTCTGGGCGTCCGGTCCCTGGTGTTCAACGGACAGGGCAACGACTTGGCCGTCTACGACGGCGCCACGGGCGAAAAGCAGCCCCTCATCACGCACGTCGGGGCCGACCCGACGCATGGTCGCGACATCAACGCCCAGATCTGCTTCCAGGAGCTCGACCGAGACGGCAACGGCGTGACCGAGCGCTACTTCATCGCCGGGGAAGACTCCGGACAGAACGAGGAGCTGGGGACGCCCGGTTGGGGCTGGTTCCAGCTGCTCGGCGACGAGATCGGCGAGCTCGACTGGCGCCAGCTCGGCAAGCTGGTCCCGACGTGGTCGCCTGACGCCGCCAACCTCGCCGAGAACTTCGGCTGCGGGTTCCTTCCAGACGGGCGGCTGATCACGACCGACGTGGGCGACCAGCTCCCGCACGAGGCGGCGAGCGGCCAGCTCATCGAGTGGTTCCCGAACCCCGACGGCGGCTTCGCCGACGCCACGGCCAACGCCGTGACCCCCTTGGAGCCACACCCGCCGTGGGGGACGATCGACAACTCCCTCGACCAGGCGTACTGCAAGATCGACACGTCGATCGGCACCGCGGGCGGATCGTGGGTCGACGACGGATGGGTGTACGTCGCCAGCAACCGGCCGGGCCCGAACGGCCCCGGCGGGATCTACCGCTACGAGATCGCCGACTTCCCGGCCGCCGACAGCAACTGCGGCGGGTTCGGAAACCAAGCTGATCTGAGCGATGAGGGCGTCGTCACCCGCGAGCTGTGGCTTCCTTCCGACGCCTTCGTGTTGACCCCGAGCGCGCTGACCCCGAGCGGCCGCACGTGGAATGGGTTCCGCACGTGGTACGTGTCGAGCGTCTTCACGGGGATCATCGCCGAGTACGCCGACACCGGGGCGGCTCGCGTGCACGTTCGCAACGTGGTCGAGCCCCCGGCAGGGGCGCCCGTCGGCCAGATCGACGACTTCGCGGCCGAGAGCGGCCTCCCGATCAACGACGGTGGCACTCCGTTCGGCCTCGGGGTCACGGCCACAGGAGAGCTGTGGTACGCCGACCTCGGCATCCAGGGCGACGGACCCGCCGACGGGCACGGGTCGGTGCAGCGCGTCGCCATCGACAGCCAAGGCCTGGGGACCCGGGCGACCGTCGACGACGGCCTCGACTACCCCGAGGGCATCGGCATCCTCACGATCAACACGTCGCTCGAGCAGGCGACCGGTGGGTACCCCGTCGACACCGACGACCCCGACGCGACCTCGCAGTCGTCGTGCGACGACTGGCGCATGTACGGCCGCAACCTGACCCGTACGTTTTCCGTGGACGACGTGGACGACGGGTGCTCGCCCATCAACCGCACCACGGCGTCGACGCTCGCCCAGAAGTGGTTCGTGAAGACGGAGAAGACCGTGACCGCATCGCCCGTCGTCGCCGACGGCACCGTGTTCGTGGGCGATTGGAGCGGCACGATGTACGCGCTCGACGCCGATACCGGAGCCGAGCAATGGACCTACGACGCGACGGCCGCGCCGGGTGCGGCGTTCGGACCGATCGTGTCGTCCGCGGCGGTGGCGCGCGTGAGAATCACCGGCACCACCTACCGGACGCTCGTGATCTTCGGCGCCGGCCCGCGGTTGTACGCACTCGACGCCGTCGACGGTTCCGAGGTCTGGGTAGAGGACTTCTCGTCCGAGGACCCCAACAACCCGGGCCAGATCGATCCGAACACGCCGGTCGAGATCGAGTCGTCCCCCGTCGTGTGGCACGGCGCGATCTACGTCGGGATCGACAACCACAACCACGAGAACACCGGCGTTCGGGGCGGCCTTTTGGCGCTTCGCGCCCGGGACGGCTCACAGTTGTGGAAGTTCGAGCCCGAACTCGACCACGGCGACCGCGGCTGCGGGGGCGTGTGGTCGTCGCCCGTGGTCAACCCGGTCGACCGGCTGGTCTACCTCGCCACCGCCAACTGCCCGGACGACGTGTTCCAATGGACGCCTCACACCGAGGCGGTCACCGCCCTCGACGCCGGAACCGGCGCGGTGAAGTGGAGCTTCCAGCCGCACACGGCCAACCGCAAGGACTGGGACTTCGGCGCCACGCCCAACCTGTTCACCGACTCGTCGGGGCGTCGCGTGCTCGGCGCGGGGAACAAGGACGGCTCGTACTACGCGCTCCACCCCCGCACGGGTCAGCTCCTGTGGCGCACGAAGGTGGCCGACGGGGGGGACGTCAACGAGGACTTCGCCATCGGCGGGTTCCTCGGCTCGCCGGCGGCGCACCGAGGCCACGTGTTCGGGGGCACCGCCATCGGCGGCTCGCCCTATTACCACTCGCTCGACGGCGCGACCGGCTCCATCCGGTGGCGGGGCGCACAGGCCCCGTCGTATGCGGCGTCGGCGGCCGTGAACGGCGTCGTGTTCGCGGGGTCGCTCGACAACGTGTTCCGGGGCTACGACACCGAGACCGGCGCCGTGCTGTTCGCGTCTCCGCTCGCGGGCCCGATCTCGTCGGGTCCGGCGATCGTCCGCGACGCCGTGTTCGTCGGCTCGGGAACGTCGTCGTCCGACGCCTGCGCCAAGGAGTTCGGCGAGGAGATCAACGGCGCGTGCCTCGAGCTGTTCGACTCGGTCCTCGGCGGTCTCGGCGGCGTGCACGCCTTCGAGCTCGCGACGTCATCCGCCCCAGACTCGTAGCGGGAGCGGGAACTCAGATCGCCGTCTTGGGGGAGGCGGAAGGAGCCGGGCTGCTTCGGTGGCCCGGCTCCTTCGCGCAGCGAAGGCGCGCGCCGTGAGGAAGGTCAGGCGGGCATGGCGCCGCCGCCGTCGACCACAAGGGTCTGGCCGCTGATGAAGGCGGCGTCGTCGGAGGCGAAGAACACGGCGGCGCCGGTGATGTCCTCGGGCTGGAGAGCGCGCTTCATCGCCGTCATCATCGTCACCATCGGGAGGAACTCCTCGGGGACGATCTTCTTGGTCGCCTCGGTCATCGTTACGCCGGGCGCGATGCAGTTGACCGTGATGTTGTAGGCACCGAGCTGCGCAGCGAGGAACTTGGTCAGCCCCACGACGCCCCACTTGGTTTGCGAGTACGTGAACGCCGAGACCTCGGTGAACTTGTCGGCGGGCGGCAGCATGTACATGTACGCCGCGGCCGACGACTGGTTGATGATGCGGCCTCCTTGCGCCTCGACCATGACGGGTGCCGCGGCGCGCGCCATGAGCCATGCGCCGTGGAGGTTCACGGAGAAGACCTTCTGGAGGTACTCGTAGGTGTTGTTGGCGTTGTCGATGTCGTAGTACAGGGCCGCGTTGTTGAGCAGCACGTCGACGGTCCCAAACGCATCAACGGACTGCTTGACGCACGCCAGCGTCGATGCCTCGTCGGAGATGTCCACCGGCACGAAGATCACGCTGTCCGCCGAGTGCTTCGCCGTCAGCTCGTCGAGCGCCGACTTCCCGCGCTCCTCGCTGATCTCCGCCACCACCACCCTGGCGCCTTCGCTGAGGAATCGGTCCGCATACGCGAGCCCGATGCCCTGTCCGGCGCCGGTGATGATCGCCACCTTGCCGTCGAGACGGCCCCCGCCGCTCATGACCGGTGGATGAGGTTCATGCGGGCCGTCAACACCAGCTCGCCGGCTTCGTCGCGGTACTCGTTCTCGGTGACAACGAAGGTCATCACCCGCTCGCCCGACTCCTTGGCGTACACGTCGGCGACGCGCCCGGCGTGGGTGAGCTTCATCCCCACCGTCAGGGGCTTGTGGTACTCGAACTCCTGCTCGCCGTGGAGCACGAGGCCGCCCGCGCGCATGAGTTCGCCGATGATGTTCATGAGCGGACTCGGCGGACTAGCCCCTTCCCCTTGAGATGGGGGCTGATCCTCGGGGTACGCACCCCAGGACCCCATGGCGAACCCCCACGTCGGCGGGGTGGGGATGGAGTCGAAGCCGGCCGCTTTGGCGGCGTCGGCGTCCTGGTAGATCGGGCTCGTGTCCTTCACCGCTTTGGCGAAGTTCGACACGGGCTGGCGCTCGATCGTGATCACCGACGTGCCGGTCGGCTTGCCGATGTACTGCTTGTAGTGCTCGACGTCGACGGCCATGTGCCTGCTCCCGTGGGTCTCGCGTACGCTCCCTGACACGCGCGTCAGGTTTCTGCGCCAGATTCAAGCACCTTTCGGACCCGGGCGACCCTTCCAAGCGGTCGGCCGGGGACGGATCCGGCAACCGGAGGACGAGAATGGGACTGCTCGACGGCAAGGTGGCGATCGTCACGGGGGCGGGGCGCGGCATCGGTCGCGGCGAGGCCCTCGAACTCGCCAAGCAGGGGGCCAAGGTCGTGGTCAACGACGTCGGCGGGGAGGTCACGGGCGAGGGCGCCAACCAGAAGGTCGCCGACGTGGTCGTCGAGATCATCCAAGAGCGCGGGGGCGAGGCCGTCGCCAACTACGACGACATCTCCACGTGGGAGGGCGGAGGGAAGCTCGTTGCTCAGGCCATCGACGCCTTCGGGCGCGTCGACGTCGTCGTCAACAACGCGGGGATCCTGCGCGACGCCGTCATCGTCAACATGACCGAGGAGTCGTTCCAGGCCGTCCTCAACGTGCACCTCAACGGGACGATGGGCACGCTCCACCACGCCGGCAACCACTGGCGCGAGCGCTCGAAAGCCGGCGAGGACGTGAAGGCGACGGTGGTCAACACGGTGAGTTCCGCGGGACTCGTCGGCAACGTTGGACAAGCCAGCTACGGCGCGGCCAAGGCCGGCATCGGCGCCGTCACCCGCATCGCCGCGCTGGAGCTGGCGCGCTACGGCGTGCGGGTGAACGCCATCTGCCCGGGCGGCATGACCCGCATGGTCGGTGTCGCGGTCAAACAAGGCGTCGAGATCAAGGAAGCCGATGAGTACGAGGCGTCGGGCGAGTTCGAGCGCCTCAACCCCGGGAACTCGGCGCCGGCGGTCGCGTGGCTGGCTTCGGACGCGTCCGCTCCGCTCACCGGCCAGGTCATCCGTGCGGTCGGCAACACGATCGCCCACTACGAGTCGTGGAAGCTCGGCCAGATGATCGAGACACCCAAGGGACCGCGGCGGTGGGAGGCCGAGGAACTCACCGACGTCGTCTTCGGCCAGATCTTCGGCATCAAGAACACCGGCCTCCAAATGGGCGGCTGACGCCGTCGCACACAGGCGGTACATTGGGTTCACACGGCTCGAGAGTCAGCCTCACGACTCTCCTTCGAGAAGAGATTCTGGTGAAGGAGAAATGCGATGGCTGTGAACGAGCGGACGAGGCACCAACTCTACGAAGCAATGCGCAACGCCTTGGGCGATGATCCTGCGGAGACGTTGATGGAGATGCTCCCACCCGTCGGATGGGCTGATGTGGCCACCAAGCAGGATCTGGCCGTCCTGGAATCGACCCTGCGGTCTGAGCTCAACGCACTCGAGTCGAGTCTCCGCGCCGATATCCGCGGGGAGATCAACCGACTGATTTTCTGGCTCGTGCCGATCCTGCTCGCCTACGGCGCCGCCCTCGTCCGCTTCGGCTGATCGAACGCCTGGCGCGGGCGCGTAGGATCCCGGTCCGTGCGCACCGACTTCGAAACGCTCCTCTATGAGGAGGCCGACGGCGTGGCGTGGGTGACGATGAACCGCCCCGACGTCCACAACGCCTTCAACTCCACCATGCAGGTCGAACTCAAGGAGCTGTGGCGCGGCCTGCGCCGCCACGACGACGTGCGCTGCGTGGTGTTGACCGGCGCGGGCGAGAAGGCGTTCTGCACGGGCATCGACCGCGCCGAGGGCATCGGCTCCGACGAGCCCCGCGCCCGTCCGGTCGGGTCCGGGTCGACGCCGTTCATGTTCGACGACCCCGGCGAGGACATCGGCCCCAAGACCAACGACCTGTGGAAGCCCGTCATCGCCGCGGTCAACGGCATGGCGTGCGGCGGCGCCTTCTACATCCTCGGCGAAGTGGAGTTCATCATCGCCACCGAGGCCGCGACCTTCTTCGACCCGCACGTCACCTACGGCATGACGGCTGCCTTCGAGCCCATCCACATGCTCCAGAAGATGCCCTTTCACGAGATCATGCGGCTGTCGCTCCTCGGCAACCACGAGCGCATGTCGGCGGCGCGGGCCCACCAGATCGGACTCGTGAGCGAGCTGGCGTCCGATCTCGGCGACCTCAAGGAGAAGGCGGGGTGGGCGGCGGCCGCCATCGCGTCGGCCCCCGCGCTGGCCATTCAGGGCACCGTGCGGGCGATCTGGATGGGACTCGAGCACACCCGCGATCAGGCCTTGAAAGAGGCCTACGCCTACATCGGCCTCGGCACCAACCAAGACTCGATCGCCGAAGGCCAGGCTGCCTTCGCCAGCGGCAAGCGCATCGACTGGCGACTGCGTTGAGCCGACGAGTCGCCATCGTCGGCGCCGCCCTCTCCGACTGCGGGCGGGTCGACGACAAGTCGCCGTTCCACTTGCACCAGCAGGCCGCGTCGCGCGCGCTGGCCGACGCCGGCCTCACCAAGGACGACGTCGACGGCTTCATGTCGACCGGCATGGGCGTGCTCGCCCCGGTCGAAGTCGCGGAATACATGGGCCTCAAGCCGTTGTGGGTCGACTCCACCGGGGTCGGCGGGTCGACCTGGGAGTTCATGGTCGAACACGCCGTCGCCGCCATCAGCGAGGGCCTCGTGAACACGGTCGTGCTCGCCTACGGGTCGACGACCCGCGCCGACCTGAAGCGGGGGAGGCGGACCGCGAACCTCTCGTTCGGCACGCGGGGTCCGGTGCAGTTCGACGCTCCGTTCGGACACACGTTGATCGCGAAGTACGCGATGGTCGCCCGCCGACACATGCATGAGTTCGGCACCACCATCGAACAACTCGCCGAGATCGCGGTGTCCGCCCGGCATAACGCGTCGCTCAACCCCGACGCGTACTACCAGGACCCGATCACCATCGACGACGTGATGAACGCGACCATGGTCGCCGACCCGTTCACCACGCTGCACTGCTGCATTCGCTCCGACGGCGGCGGCGCCGTCGTCCTCACCAGTGAGGATCGCGCTCGCGACACCGCCAAGGCGCCGGTCTGGGTCCTCGGCACCGGAGAGGCCGTGTCCCACACGACCATGAGCGAGTGGGAGGACTTCACCGAGTCGCCCGCCGCCCGCTCGGGTCGACAGGCCTTCGAGCGCGCGGGGGTCACGCCGGCCGACATCGACGTGTGCCAGCTCTATGACGCCTTCACCTCGATGGTGCTCCTGACGCTCGAGGGACTCGGTTTCTGCGCCAAAGGCGAGGGTGGACCGTTCGTCGAGGGGGGGGCGCTGCGCGTCGGCGGCGCGCTTCCCACCAACACCGACGGCGGCGGGCTGTCTTCGTGTCACCCCGGCATGCGCGGCATGTTCCTCCTCGTCGAAGCGGCGAAGCAGCTCCGGGGAGAGTGCGGTCCGCGTCAGGTCGACGGAGCGCAGCTGGCCTGTGTCAACGGAACGGGCGGATGGTTCTCCTCGACCGGCACCGTCATCCTCGGCGTCGACTGACCAAACGTTGGCGTGTCGACCCGCGCCGCGTCCCGGGGGAACCGACGGCCGCTACGAATCTCCGGCGAAGAATCCCCGGTGGATCATCGTCGCCATCGAGTCGATGAGCGCTTCGTCGTCCACCGGGATTCCGCGCGACAGGACGTAATAGAAGGTGCGCTCGATCATCGCCAGCAACGCGGGTGCCGCGAGTTCGGGATCGACGTGGGAAGGTCCGGCCTCGGCGATCCGGGCGCGCAGCGTCGCCGTGATGTCGGCGAACGCCTTGGCGCCGATCTCGGCCAGCCCCGGGTCGGGGACGTGATCCTCCATCCATGCCCGCAACACCGGGCCGTACCGCCGGTATGTTTCGCTCCAGCGCTGCAGCCACACGCGCAGCTGCTCGCGCCCCTCGGCACCGGTCGCCACCACGCCGAGGTCGCCGACGGTCGCGTTGATCTCGTCGACGCACTCCTCGGCGAGCGTGCGGACGAGGTCTTCCTTGTCGGCGAAGTAGAGGTAGAAGGTGCCGTGCGATGTCCGAGCGCCGCGCACGATGTCGTCGACCCTGGTCGCGTGGTACCCCCGCTCGGCGAGCACCGCCATTCCGGCGTCGAGCAGCTTCGCCATGGTGCGCTTGCCGCGCGCCCGCATCGTGCTCGGCGAAGCCGCCCCGCTTCGATCCTGTTCCTGCGGACTCACTGGCGTTCGACCCCCGGGGGCTCGTGATGTTGCCTGGGCTTGCCGCATCTGCAGCCCGGCGATTCGGCGAGCGTACCGCCTACGTCGCGCCAACCGGCCGCCGCGTGTCGTATGCGGAACTCGACGACGTGAGCACCGAAGTCGCGGCTGGTCTCATACGTGCGGGGCTGACCGAAGGCGACGTCCTGGCGCTCGTGATCGGGTCGGTTCCGGAGTATCCGATCGCGTATCTCGCGGCGGCCAAGATCGGCGCGATCACGACGGGCGTGAACACGCGGCTGTCCCACGGCGAGCGCGAGCGCGTCCTCGCGGTCGCCGCGCCGGCGTTGGTGATCGACGACCCTAACGCCGTGCACGACCTCCGAAGGCCCGGCGAGGTCGTGCCCGCACTCGAGCCCAACCCCGACCGTCCGGTCGCCATCGTCTTCACGTCCGGCACGACGGGGACGCCGAAAGGCGTGGTGTTCGGCGAACGCCAACTCGACTTCATCACCCGTACCGACACCGGCGGCACTTGGGGGGCGGGCGGCGATCAAATCGCCGGCACGTCCTTCGCCCACCTCGCCTTCATGACCAAGCTCCCCGGGAAGCTCATGGGCGGTGGCGTCTCGTGGATGATGACGGAGTGGCGCGCCAGGGACGCGCTCGAGATGACCTCCCGGCACAAGATGACGCGCATCGGCGGCATCCCCACGCAGGTCGCCCTCATGCTTCGGGAACCCACGTTCGACGCGTGCGACCTGTCGTCGGTGAACACCATCATCATCGGCGGAGGCCCGGCCACCCCGGCGCTCGTCGCGGAGGCGCGCCGGCGCTTCGACGCCCCGGTGCTCGTGCGGTACGCGTGCACCGAGGCGGGGATCGGCACGGGGACCGGCGTGCACGATCCGCCGGAGGACGCCGAGACCACCGTTGGTCGCCCGCAACCCGGCGTCGAGTTGCGTCTCGAAGGCGGAGCGGGGAGCGAGGACGGAGTCGGCGAGGTCTGCCTTCGCTCACCCGCGACGATGATCGGCTACTGGCGCGACCCTGCCGCGACGGCCGCCGCCCTCACCTCCGATGGCTTCGTCCGCACCGGGGACTTGGGGCGGTTCGACGATCGCGGACGCCTGCACCTCGTCGGCCGCACCAAGGAGATGTACGTGCGGGGCGGATACAACGTGTATCCCGCCGAGGTGGAAGCGCTGCTGTCACGTCATCCCGACGTCATCGACGTCGCGGTGGTCCCTCGAAGCGACGAAGTCATGGGCGAGGTCGGGGTCGCCGTCATCGTCCCCCGTGAACTCGACCGGCCGCCGTCGCTCGACGCGCTGCGGGCCTTCGCGCGCAACGAGCTGGCGCGCCACAAGTTGCCGGAGGACGTGGTCGTGATCGCCCGCTTGCCCCTCACCCCCATGGACAAGGTGGATCGGACGGCGCTCGCAACCCTGGTGCAGACTTCCCATCCCCGACGCCTCCCCTGAGCCGCGCATGCATCTCGACTTCACCCAGGAACAGGACGACCTTCGCGAGTCGATCCGCTCGGTTCTCGATCGCGAGTGTCCGCCGGCGCTGGCGCGCGGCATCGTCGATGGCACGCCCGAAGGCAGGGCGCGCGCCGACGCGCTGTGGGCGACGATGGCCAGTCTCGACTGGCCCGCGCTCACGGTGCCCGCGGACGCCGGGGGCGTCGGCTACGGATACGTCGAACTCGGCGTGCTCGCCGAGGAGTTGGGCCGCGCCATCGCGCCGGGACCCCTCTTCACGACCGTCACGCAGTTTGTCGCCGCCGTGCGCGAAGCGGGAACGCCCGAGCAGCAAAAGCGGTTTCTCGGCGCTGTTGCCGCGGGGGAAATGACCGGCACCCTCGCGGTGGCGGAGGGCGCGGGAGTGTGGGACGCGGGTGCGGTCACGACGAAGGCGGTCGCTTCGGGCCACCACTGGGTGCTCCATGGTGAGAAGCGATATGTCCTCGGGGGGGCGGAGGCCGACGAGATCGCGGTGGTCGCCAGTCTCGGCGAAGGGGATGTCTCCCACGACGTCGGGCTATTCGTCGTGCCGCGCGCCGACGTCGAGATCGTCGAGGTGGATAGCCTCGACCGCAGCCGCCCGGTGGCGACGGTCCGCCTCGAGGGGGTGCAGGTCGACGGCGGCCGCCTGCTCGGCGGCGTCGGCGACGCGGGTCCCGCCATCCAGCGGATCCTCGAGGAGGCGACGGTCGCGCTGGCCCTCGAGATGCTCGGAACGTGCCAGGCGATCTTCGACATGAACGTCGCCTACGCCAACGAGCGACAGCAATTCGACCGTCCCATCGGCTCGTTCCAGGCCGTGAAGCACCGTCTCGCCGACGGGCTCATCGCGCTCGAGCGGGCGCGTGCGTGCTGCTACTTCGCGGCGGCGTGCATCGGCGAGGACGACCCTCGGCGTTCTCTTGCAGCCTCGGTCGCCAAGGCCGCCGCCGGTGACTGCCAGCGCTACATCACCCGTGAGGGGATCCAACTCCTCGGCGGCATCGGCTACACGTGGGAGCACGACATGCACCTCTACGTGAAGCGGGCCAAGGCGGGCGACGCCCTGTTCGGCACCGCGTCGCATCACCGCGAACGGATCGCCCAAATGGTGAGCGACCGCCGCGTCGACCACCAGGGTCCCCGCTGGACCCTCGACGGACGCTGACCCGCACCTTCCCGCGGCTCCGCCCGGCCCCGGTGGGGTACGGTGCGGGCGTGCGTCTGATCGCGGCTCCCTTCGCGATCGTCGTCGCCATGTGGATCGTGCTCGGTGCGCGCATCGGGCCGGTCGTCGCCGTGGTCGACGCCGATCATGGTCACGGCATCCACTCGGGTGACGTCCTCGCGCTGCCGTTCTTGCTCGTCGCCGCCTGGACATTGGCGGCCGATCTGCGGCGCTCGCTCGCCTCGGCGTAGTCCCGACTACAGCGGTGTGAGTGCCTGCCCGGCGATAGGCGGGCAGGCACTCACACCGTTAAAGCGGTTCGGTGGGCACCTCGAACTGCGGGTGCTCGATCCCCCCGTCCACCTGGAACACCTTGCCCGTCACCCACGACGATGCCGATGTCGCGAGGTAGAGGGCAGCGAGCGCGATGTCGTCGACCTCACCAAGGCGACCCATCGGGGTCTTGGCCTCCATCTCGCGCTTGATCTCATCGTTCGAGGCCACGTAATCGAGCGCCGACGTCAACACCGACCCGACCTCGATGGCGTTCACCCGCACCTTCGGCGCGAACTCCGAGGCCATCTCCCGCGTCAGCCACGACAACGCGGCCTTCGCCGTGCCGTAGGCGGCGAAGCCACGCAGCACCATGCTTCCGGCCCGCGACGAGATGTTGACGACCGAGCCGCCGCCCGCCGTCTCCACCATCTTCGGCACGGCGAGGCGGGTCAGGAGAAACGCCGTGGTCACGTTGAACCGGAACGCCTCCTCGAAGGCCTTCTCGCTGGTGCGCAAGGCGTCCCGAGGAGGCCAGCCCCCGGCGTTGTTGATGACGATGTCGATGCGACCGAACTCGTCGAGGGTCGCGCCGATCAGGCGTTCGAGGTCGGCGCGCTCCATCACGTCACACGGCACCGCGAGCGCGCGGCGACCGCGGGCCCGGACCTGAGCGGCCGTGGCCTCGATTTGCTCCGTCGTGCGTGCGCCGCACACCACGTCGGCGCCCACCTCGGCGAGGGCGAGCGCACAGCCCTGGCCGATTCCTCGGCCTGCCCCGGTCACGACCGCGACCTGACCGTCGATTCGATATCGATCCAGAAGTCCCACCGGCGCGCACGCTACCGCCATGATGGATGGATGGACGACGAGGTCATCGTCGATCGCGAAATCGCCGCCGTCGTGGGCTTGGTCCTCGGACTCGTGGCGATCATCGTCGGGATCGCCACGCAACTCGTCGCCGTCGCACTGCCGCTCGGAGCGATCGGCTTTGGACTCGGGCTATGGGCGGCGGCCCGCGGCGAGCGCGCGGTCATCGCGACCCTTGCGGTGGTGCTCGGTCTCGCGGCCGTCGTGTGCTCCATCATCTGGGCGCTCACCGTCGACTGACGTCGACCAAGGCCTCTACAGGTCGGGCGAGTCCGGCTGCGCGCCCTCGGCGATCGGCAGCGGCTCTCGGAAGGGCACGACCATGCTCGAGAAGTCGGCAAA
This sequence comes from Acidimicrobiia bacterium, assembly GCA_035293045.1. Lineage (GTDB taxonomy): Bacteria > Actinomycetota > Acidimicrobiia > IMCC26256 > JACPCJ01 > DATDOY01. The sequence goes on along the minus strand of DATDOY010000181.1, from coordinate 18,981 downwards.
GGCGATGAGGCGGCCATCCTCGTCGAGGACGCGGCACTCCACCACCACGAGCTGGCGTCCCGCCCGAAGGACCTGCGCTTCGGCGCGCACCTTGGAGCCCTTCGCTCGCCCGAGATAGCGCACGTGCATGTCGGCGGTGACGATCGTGTTCTCGCCGGGCTTGAACGAGCTGTTGTGGGCCGCCGCGGTGCCGGCGGCGACGTCGACGAGCGTGGCGATGGCCCCGCCGTGCAAGTTGCCCCCGGAGTTCAGCGCCGAACCCCGCACGGGCATCTCGACGATCACCAACTCCTCGTCGATCTGCACGAACTCGAAGTCGAGCAGCTTGTGGAGCGGCGTCTCCTTGAACGCGTTCCGCAACGCGTCGGCGAATTCGGGGGTTCCCCGTTGGATGACATGGCGCAGCGAGTGCTGTTCGTCGCTCATGATGCGGTCACGGTACCGGGAATAGGCTCCGCCGCGTGCATCCTCTCGAGCCTGACGCGGCGACCATGCAACACCTTGTCGACCGCGCCGCGAGGTTCGCGATCGACTTCGTCGAGGGCCTAGAGACGGCGCCCGCCGCCGACCTCGAAGGGGCGTGGGAACTCGCCGACGAAATGAGGGGCGGGTTCACCGAAGCCGGGCGCGACTTCGAGGAGTTGGTCGCCACCATCGAGCAGGCCCGCGCCAAGGCCATCGACACTGCGGGCCCCGGTTATCTCGCGTACATCCCCGGTGGCGGCCTGTTCTCGGCCGCGGTGGCCGACTTCCTCGCGCTCGTCATGAACCGCTTCACGAACATCGCCATGCCTGCACCGGCGCTCACCCAACTCGAGGCCAACGTCGTCCGTTGGATGTGCGACCTCTTTGGCCTGCCGTCCGAATCCCTCGGCATCCTCACCTCGGGCGGATCCATGGCCAATCTCTCGGCGCTCGTCGCCGCCCGCGTTGACCGGCTCGGCGACGAGTTCTCGAAGGGCACCCTGTACGCGTCGGATCAGGTGCACCACTCGGTCGTCAAGGCGGCGAGGATCGCAGGGTTCCCCGTCGGCAATGTGCGCAGCATCGCCAGCGACCGCCACCTTCGGCTCGACGTCGAAGCTCTCGCGCAGGCGATCACCGATGACCGGAGGGCGGGGTTCACGCCCTTCTTCGTGGTCGCGAACGCCGGAACGACCAACACGGGCGCCGTCGATCCGCTCTTCGACGTGGCCGACCTCGCCGCCCGAGAGGCGCTTTGGTTCCACGCCGACGCGGCGTATGGCGGCTTCTTCCAGCTGACCCAACGGGGTCGCGACCGCTTCGCCGGGATCGAACGCGCCGACACGATCACCCTCGACCCGCACAAGGGGATGTTCCTCCCGTACGGGACGGGCGCGCTGCTCGCCCGCGACCGCGCCACGCTTCGGCGCGTCAATGAAACCGGAGGCGCGTATCTCCACGCGCTGGCGGGGCCGGGCGAGCCCCCCGACTTCGCCGACTACTCACCGGAACTGTCGCGGGAGTTTCGCGGCCTCCGGGTCTGGCTTCCGCTCCAACTTCACGGCGTCGGGGCGTTCCGCGCCGCGCTCGATGAGAAGCTCGACCTCGCCGAACTCGTCCACCGCGAGCTGAGCGCCGTGGACGCCCTCGACGTGCCCTGGGAGCCCGACCTCTCGATCGTCGCCTTCCGGCTGGCCGGGTTGGAGGGGGACGATCGACGCGCCAACGAGGATCTCCTTGCGCGGATCAACGCCACGCGGCGGACGTTCCTCTCGAGCACGGAAGTGCACGGACACCACTACCTTCGCGTGTGCGTGCTCTCACACCGGACGCATCGCGCACGAATCGACGAAGTGATCGAGATCATCCGCCGCGCCGCGGCGTGAGTCAGCCCCAGACGACCGGCAGAGAAGGCGGCGAACGGAAGGTCATCCCGGTGATGTAGGGCGGCGAGGCGTCGGGGTCGAGGCGAACGCCGGGGAGCCGATCGAACACCTTCTCGAGCACCACCTTGGTTTCCATTCGCGCCAGGTGCATCCCGAGACACATGTGCGCGCCGAACGCGAAGGACAGGTGTTGCTGCGCCGGACGGAAAATGTCGAAATCCTCGGCGTTCTCCCAACGGGTTTCGTCGTGGCCGGCCGACGCCACGTTCACAGCCACCATGGTGCCGGCGGGCAGGTGCATGCCCCCGATCTCGACATCCTTCATCACCGTGCGCTGAATGAGGAGCAGCGGGGGCTCCCATCGCAGCCCCTCTTCGATGGCTTGCGGGATGAGGGCGCGGTCATCACGCACCGCGTCGAGCTGGTCGGGGTGCGTGAGCAGACCGAACAGCAGGTTGCTCGAGGACCGGTAGGTCGTCTCGGCGCCGGCCGGCAACAGAAGGCGCAGGAACGAGATGATCTCGTCGTCGGTGAGCCGCTGGCCGTCGAGTTCCGCGTGCGCAAGCACGCTGATCATGTCGTCGGCGCGGTTGACGCGGCGGTCGTCGACGATCCCCTTCAGGAAATCGAAAAGCTGCTTCGACGCCCGCACCGCGCGCTCGTAGTCGATGCTCACCGAAATGAGCTCGACGGCAAGCCGGTGGAACTCCGGAAGGTCCGACCGGGGCAGCCCGAGGAGCGCGGCGATCACCGCGACGGGGAAGGGGAAGGTGAGTTCGCGCACAAGGTCGGCGTTGCCGCTTCCCGTTCCTCCACGATCAACAAAGGCGTCGATGTGCTCGTCGACGATGGGTTCGACGACGTCGACTTCCCACCGCTCCATCTCCCGGCGCGTGAACGCCTGCTGGATCAGCGAGCGGTACGCGTGGTGGTCGGGTTCGTCCATCTCGAGGATCGTGCGCCCCATGACCTCGCCCATCACCGGCGCGTATCCCGACGAAGAGAACGTCTCGCCGTCTCGCAAGATCTGCTGCACGGTGTCGAAGCTGTAGGCAGTGAAGACGTCGGGGATTTCGCCCATCTGGCTGAGGTCGGTGTCCTCGTCGAGGCCCATGAGCGCGCGGATATCGGCCGGGAGCACGGCGCCCTTGGCCCGCTGTTCGGCAAAGTAGGGATACGGGTTCTGGATCCGGCCCGCGCCCATCGCGCGGTTGAACTCCTCGAATGGGTCGGTGTCGTCAACCGACCTGTCGGGCAACGAGTCGTCAGGCATGGCGGAGGCCCCCGTGCGAAGCTGACACAAATGTCAGATCTCGACGGTACCCCCCACGCGCCGGGAGCGCCGGACGCGCGGGACGAATCGCGCAGTTCCGCGGGGCGGGCCGTCCGCTATGGGGCCACTCCCTTGGTGGTGCTCGCAGCCACGGTGATGCTCGAGAACGGCGAGCGGTTGTCGCTCGCGCAGGCCTTCGACGGGCTGAAAGAGGAGTTCCATCTCTCGGACACGGCGCTCGGGTTCATCCCCGCCGCCATGATCCTGGTGGGCCTCGTCGGATCGTTCCCGTTCGGCTTCCTGGCCGACCGCGTTCGACGGACCGCGCTCCTCGGAACGGGAATGGCCATCTGGACGGTATGCATGCTGCTCAACGGCTTCGCGCCGGGGTACGGACTGCTCTTCGCGGCCCGGCTCGGCGTCGGCGCCGTGGAGGCGAACGGACCCGCCGCCGTGTCGCTCCTTTCCGACTACTACCCGGTGCGGGAGCGGGCGAAGCGGATTGGGCTGTACCAGTCGGGCGGACTCATCGGCGCCATCCTCGGCCTCCTCATCGGAGGCATTGCGGTCTCGCAGGGCAGCTGGCGCTGGGCCTTTTGGATGTGGGTTCCCGTCGGCGCGATCGTCACCATCGCGGTGCTGCGCCTTCCCGAACCGAAGCGCGGAGATCAGGACGCCGACTTCCACGACGACCTCGCCCTCGACATGGGTGCAGTCATGGAGACGGTGGCCGCCACCGACATTGTCGAACGGATCGCCCTTCCCCCTCCCACTCGCGTCGGCACACTCGACTACAACAACGCGTCCGTTCGCGACGTCTGGCGCGAGCTGTCACGGATCCGCTCGATGTGGTTCGCCTTGCTCGCCATCACGATCTCGTCGCTCATGCTCAACGGCCTGCAGGTGTGGGCGGTCGAGTTCTTCAAACGCGTCCACGGCCTCAGCGCAGCGCAGGCGGGTGTGTTCACCACGATCTTCGGACTTGGCGCCGCAGTTGGCGTGATGGGCGGCGGCTTCCTCGCCGACAACCTGCTGCGCCGCGGCATTCTCAACGCCCGCGTGTACGTCGTCGCCTTCTCCTCGATGGCGGCGGCGGCCGTGCTGCTCCCGGGGTTCCTGACCCGCAACCTCGCCGTTGCCGGCGCATTCATGACGCTCGGCGGCTTGCTCCTCACCCTGCCCATCGCTCCCGGCGAGGCGATGATGAACGACGTGATCGTGGCGCAACTGCGAGGGCGCGCCGCGACGGCGCGTTCGATCGTCCGCAGCCTCGGCGCCGCCGGGCCACTCCTCGTCGGTGTGCTCTCGAGCGCGTTCGGCATTCGCACCGCGGTGGCCAGCATCGTCCCCATCTACGCGGTGGGCGGGCTCGTGATGCTCCTCGCCGCCCGGACGTATCCCTCCGACCTCGCGTACATGGGCGCCGAGACACGCCGCGTACGAGCCGCGTCCGGCGGATAGGTCCGAAGGGCCCTCCGACCTCGCGTACATGGGCGCCGAGACCCGCCGCGTACGAGCCGCTCCCGGCGGATAGATCCACAGGTCGACGCAACGAAAATGTGACGGCCGTGTCAGGTTTCGGCCACCATGTGCGCCATGCCTGAGCGACCCCGCGTGTTCGCCACCGCGCCGCTGCGCGGCGAGGGACTCGAGCGGATTCGGGGATTCGCCGACGTCGTCTACGAACCGTGGATCGAGCAGACGCCGCTGCGCATGCTCAACGCCGAGCAACTGGCCGAGCGCCTCACCACCGAGGGCGCCACCGTCGTCATCGTCGAGGCCGACGAGTGCAAGGGCCCGGTCCTCGACCTGCCGTTACGTGCGATCGCCTCCACCCGCGGCGACCCCACCAACGTCGATATCGAGACCGCCACCGCCAAGGGCATTCCGGTCTTGCGCGCGCCAGGACGCAACGCCGACGGGGTCGCCGAGATGACCGTCGCGTTGCTCTTCGCCGTCAACCGCGGCATTATCCCCGCCGATCGCGACGTGCGCGCCGGCGCGATCTACCGCGACGGCACGATCCCCTACCAGCGATTCCGCGCCTGGCAGCTCGCCGGGCGCCGCGCCGGTCTCGTCGGGCTCGGCGCCGTGGGCCGCGCCACCAAATGGCGACTCGTTGGCCTCGGCATGGAGGTCCTCTCCTACGACCCGTACAGCCCCGATGCAACGCATACCGATCTCGACGACATGCTCGGTGAGGTTGACGTGGTGTCGATGCACGCCGTCGTCACCCCCGAGACGGCAGGCATGATGGGCGCGCCGCAGTTCGATCGGATGCGAGACGGAGCGATCTACCTCAACACGGCACGGGCGGGCCTTCACGACACCGACGCCCTCGTGAAAGTCCTCGAGTCGGGGAAGCTCGCTGGCGCGGGACTCGACCATTTCGAAGGCGAGTTCCTCGCGGCCGACCACCCGCTGGTCGCGATGGGCAACGTCGCGCTGACGCCGCACATCGGCGGGGCCACGTACGACACCGAGACCACGCACACGAGGTTGATCGCCGACGGTCTCGAGGCCATCCTCGCGGGTCGGCGCCCCGACAACCTGGCGAATCCGGAGGTGTGGACGTGAGCAAGCCCGACCGAACCGACGCCGAGGTCAAGGCGGAAGTTCTCGAGACCGCGCACGAGCTGTACGCGAAGGGCCTTGTCGAAGGGACGTCGGGCAACGTGTCGGGCCGAATGCCCAACGGAACGACGGTTTGCATCACGCCGTCGTCCCTCGCATACCCCACGATGACGGTCGACGACCTCGTGGTCATCGACATGCAGGGCGAAGTCGTCGAGGGCGAGCGCAGTCCGTCGTCGGAGAAGGGCCTCCACCTCGCCTGTTACGAGGCTTTCGCAGAAGTGGGGGGCGTGATCCATTCCCATCCCGTGTACGCCACGATGTTCGCCCTCGTGCGGGAACCGATTCCGGCCGTCATCGAGGAGTTCGTGGTGTTCGTCGGCGGTGACGTGCCCTGCGCCGACTACGCGACGACCGGAACCGACGCCGTCGGTGAGGAACTGGTGAAACACCTCGCCGATCGCAGCGCCGCGCTCATCGCCAACCACGGCATGTGCTCCATCGGTGCCAATGCGGAGCGGGCCCTCCATACCGCGCTCGTCGTCGAGCGCAGTGCGCAGATCGTGGCGGGGGCGCGGACCCTCGGGACCGTCCACGACATTCCGGAGAAGGTCAACTCCGACTTCGCCGGCGTGTACCGCTGGATGCGCGACAACGGAATGTGACTGGGCAGGTGACGGTGCGATGAGCGGTTCGGTCGGCATCGCGGCGTGCGGCGTGGCCGCCCCATCGTGGCGGGTGGCGGCGAACGACATTCGCGCCGCGTGGGGAGGGAAGGCCAAGGGCACGGTCGCCGTCTGCGCGCCCGACGAGGATCCGCTGACGCTGGCGTGGAGCGCCGCCGTGGCTGCCATGCGCTCCGGTGGCCTCGACGCCGACGCCATCGGCGGTCTTTGGTGGGGCACGACGCGCGCGCCCTTCGCCGAAGGGCCGAGTCACGCCTATCTCTGCGCTGCGCTCGGGTTGTCGTCCGGGGTGCGCGGCGCCCTGCTCTCCGGCTCCGCCCACGCGGGCGTCGACGCCCTCCTCGCGGCCGCCGACGCGGTGGTGGCCGGTTCGGTGACGACCGCCCTCGTCGTCGCGTCGGACGCGCTCGTTCCGGGCCTCGGGACCGCGTTCGAAGCGCGCTGTGGTGCCGGCTCTGCTGCTTTCATCCTGTCGGCGACCGGAGCCGCCGTTGTGCGCGCCAGCGCGACCCACACCGCCCCGGTGGTGGATCGCTACCGCGGCGACCGCGAAGAGGCGACGCGCGACCTCTACGACGCCCGGCTGTTCCGCGAAGAGGTGTTCGTGCCCCACGTGACCGAGGTCGCGCTGATGCTCGACCTCCCCGACGACGCCCGATGGTCGCTGCCCGATCCCGACGGACGGCTCGGCGCCGTCGTCGCCCGGCGCCTCGGCACGTCGGCCGTCTCCTCCGCCTCCGCCTACGAGATCCTCGGCGACACCGGGGCCGCGGCCCCCCTCCTCGGCCTGATCCCCGCGCTCGCCTCGACCGGACCGGCCGGCGCCGTCGTCTACGGCGGCGGGCGCACCACCGGCGTCGCCTTCGACGTCGCCGCTCCGATCGCGGGCGCGGGCAACCTCGCCGTTCACGGCCGTGAGGTCTCCTATGCCGACGTGCTGCGCGCTCGCGGTCAGCTCGTGCCGTCTGGGGAAACGGTCGAGATGGGACTCCCGCCCGGCGGCGCCGCGTTCGTGCGGGGCAACCCCGAGATGATGGGCCTCCTCGGCGGCCGCTGCGTCGACTGCGGCGTCATCTCCACGCCGCCGTCCATCCACCCGCACTGCGTCGGGTGCGGGGGGCCGAAGCTCGAACCGGTGGAGCTCGCGCGGCAGGGCACCGTGCACACCTACGTGGTCAACCACGCGATGCCGGCGCCGTTCGAGGCCCCGCTTGCCCTCGCCGTGATCGACCTCGACGATGGCGCTCGACTCATGGTGCAAGCGACCGACCCCGAGGGCATCGAAATCGGCGCGCTGGTCGAGCTGGTCCTGCGCCGCTACGCCGTCGAGCGCGGCGTCCCGGTGTACGGATTCAAGACTCGCGCCACGAAACTGTCCAACGATCCGACGGAGTAGGGGAGACTGGCGGTATGTGGAATCGGGTGGCCGTCGTCGGAGCCGGGCTCATCAAGTTCGGCGAACTGTTCGACCAGAGCTACGAGCAGATGGCGGCCGGTGCATTCAAAGCGGCGAGTGAAGCCGTCGACCACGATTTCGACCCCTCGCTGATCGACGCCGCCTTCGTCGCCACCCAGCGGGGCACGCTGTGGGGGCAAGAAGGCGTGGGCGGGAACACCGTCCCTTCGGCGATCGGCCTCTCGGGCATCCCCTGCACGCGGATCGAAAACGCGTGCCCGTCGGGGTCGGATGCGTTTCGGGTCGGCGCCATGGCCGTGGCGAGCGGGGTGCACGACGTCGTGCTCGTCATCGGCGTTGAGAAGATGCGCGACAAGTCCACCGAAGAGGGCCTCCTCGCTCGCGCGGCGGCCGGGCACCCCATCTACACCCGCGGCGAGACGGCGCCCGTGCTGTTCGCACCGTTCGCGACCCGCCACATGCACGAGTTCGGCACCACGCGCGAGATGCTCGCCGCCGTCGCTGTCAAGAACCACCACAACGGTGCCCTCGATCCGTACGCCCACTTCCAGGACGAAGTGACCCTGGAACAGGTCCTGGCGTCGCCGCCCGTGTGCCATCCGCTCCACCTGCTCGACTGCTGTCCGCAGACCGACGGCGCGGCGGCGGCCATCCTCGTCCCCGCGGATCGGGCGCACGAGTTCACCGACAAGCCCGTCTATGTGGCCGGGTTCGGCGTGGCCACCGACCACCCCTACCTCCACGAGAAGTCCACTTTCGTCGGGCTTCCCGCCACGGTCGCCGCGTCGCAACGGGCGTACGACATGGCGGGCCTCGGCCCCGCCGACATCGACATGGCAGAGGTCCACGACTGCTTCACCATCACCGAGATCCTCGACATCGAGGACCTCGGGTTCGTCGAGAAGGGCAAGGGCGGGCGCGCCGTGCTCGACGGTGAGACCGCGCTCGACGGCCGCATCCCGATCAACACGTCGGGCGGCCTCCTCGCCAAGGGTCACCCCATCGGCGCGACGGGAGTGGCTCAGATCACGGAATGCTGGTGGCAACTCCGCGAGGAGGCCGGCGACCGCCAGGTCGCGCTGCGAAACGGCGTCGCGCTGCAGCACAACGTCGGGGGCCGCGGATCGGGCGTGTCGGTCGTGAACATCCTCACGCGCAACCTCGCATGATCCGCACCCAGCAGGACGCCGAGGGCGTGCTCACCATCACCCTCGATCGTCCCGACGCCAAGAACGCGCTCACCGTCGAGATGCGCGACGACCTCGTGGCGGCCGTCAGACAGGCGCGCGCCGACGCCGCGGTCAGGTGCATCCTCATCACCGGAGTGGGCGACGCCTTCTGCGCCGGGATGGACCTGCGGGCGTCGACGGTCGCACAGGCCGGGGGCGACGACTTCGACGCGCGCACGACGTCCGAGGCGTTACGGGTCGGCGTCCAGGCCCTGATCCGGGAACTCTGGGAACTCGACAAGCCCACGGTGGCCGCCGTCAACGGGGTCGCCGTGGGGCCGGGAGCCCATATCGCGCTGGCGTGCGACTTCGTCGTCGTCCATGAGGCCACCCGGTTCATGTGGTCGTTCCACAAATGGGGCCTCGTCGTGGACGCCGGCGGCGCCTATCTCTTGCCGCGTCTCGTCGGCCTCCAGCAGGCCAAGGCCCTCGTCATGCTGGGGGGCGCCGCCACGGGTGTCGAGGCCGTCGAGCGGGGCCTGGCCTACGAGTGCGTGCCCGAGGCCGAACTCACCCCACACGCGCACGCCCTCGCCGCTCGACTCGCCGCCGGTCCGACCCGCGCCTTTGGCCTGTCGAAGCGCCTCCTCAACCGATCGTTCGAGACGGCGCTCCCCGATTCCCTTGAGGCCGAGGGTGACTTCCAGGCCCTCGCTACCACCACCCACGACCTCCAGGAAGGCATGGCCGCGTTCAAAGACAAGCGCGACCCGGACTTCCTCGGCCGCTGACCGACCTCGGGGGGCCCACTCCGGGGTAAATCGGGCATAACATCGATCGACGGGCGTTGGGAGGGACCGAACCCCGTCTGGGTACAGGAACCAAGCGGGTGGGCGTCGAACCCTGTTCTCGTAAGGCGCTCGTCGCTCTACCCGCAGTAGTCAGCAGCTCACGTCACCGATCACGACATGCACCACGAGGGGACCATGCGCATTCGGGTTTGGCTCAGCCGGATCTGCCTCCTGTCGGCAGCATCACTGACCGTCCTTGCCTTCGTCGCTCCACCCGTGACGGCGGCCGCCCCGCCCCCGCGCTTCGCCGCCACCGGCTTCGTTTCGGCCATCCAGGCGATGATCAACACGAGCCCGCAGACGTTCGTCGCCGACCTCCTTCGCGTCGACCTCCCGCACGGGCAGGCCAAGTTCGGCGGCGACGGTCTGGCCTACGCCCGGGCCGCGACGATGTATCCGGGTGCCGGCGCCGCCGAGGGTCCGGCTCTCGGGTGGGACCAGGCGTGCAGCCGAGGGTTCCCCTGCTCCGACTTCTTCCCCGACGGGGGGTTCCCTCCGCCCTATCCCCTTTACGCCGAGGCCGAGAACCCCACCAAGACGCACTCGAAGCCGACCATCGAGGGGCAACAGCTCGGCGATCCCGGCGGGCCGGTGTCGTTCACGCTCATCGACGTCGAGGCCATCGCCACCGACGACGGAGCGACATCGCGAGCCGTCATCGCCGACGTCAACCTCTTCCCCGTCGATGCGGCGTCCCCCGGGGCCAACCCGTCGGCCGTCCACATCGGCGAACTCAAGACCTTCACCCACCTGCGGGTCGAGAACGGGGTTGTCATCGCGGAGGCCCAGTCGCTGATGACCGACGTGTCCCTCTTCGGCGGGGCCCTGAAGATCGAGAGTGTCATCGCCCGTTCGGAGTCCACGGCCAACGCCGCCGGGACGCTCGCCAACGCCCCCGAAGTCAAGGTCATCGGCGCCAGCATCGGAGGCGTTCCCGTCGAGATCACCAGCGACGGGATCAAGCAGAACGGCGTGCCGCAGGACCAGGGAGCGGTCGCCGCCTTGAGTACGGGTGTCGGCAACCTGTTCGGCGCCGGACCGCTCAGCGTGCGCCTCATCGATGACATCGCGGACGTTCGTGAGGGCACCGCTCGGGCCAGCGCCGTCGGCCTCGGCGTCCACATCGAGGTCAACGGATCGGGGTTCCCAGGCGGCACCACGCTCGTGGGTGACCTCATCCTCGGCACCGCGTCCTCGACCGCCTTCGCAGGCGACGAGCTTCTCGAAGTCGACGACATCTCGTTCGACGAGGAGTTCGGCTTCGAGGAGGACTTCGGGGTTGAAGAGGACTTCGGAGTCACCGAGGACTTCGCCGGCGACGACTTCACCAGCGTTCTCGGGGAGACCGCCGAGGCTCCCGACCCCGACCTCACCGAACAAGCCGCCGCCTTCGATCCCAGCGGGGGCAGGACGGTCACGCGCTTCGCCCCCCTCGAAGCCCTCCTCCAGGGCGCCGCGGCCGACCGGGTCACGCTCCTCTATCTGGCCTGGACGCTGGGGATGCTCGGGCTCGCCCTCGGGTCCCGTCTGCACCCGTTCCGGGTCACGCGCCTCGCTGAGAGCCCGGGCCGATAGGCTCTCGCCGACGGCGTTGGACGCGCCGCGCGCGCAAGCGCGAACGTGAACTGAGCGCGAAGGGGACGGGCGTTGGCTGAGGCACGTGAACGAGACCGCGGCGAGATCGTGGGTCCCGAAGACTTCCCCGACACCCGCCTGTTCTGGCGCTGGGCCGGTCAGGCCACCCGACCAATCGTCGGATGGATCCTCATCGCCCTCGGTGCCCTTGCCATCCTTCTCGGGTACCTCGGCGTGTCGAGGGAACCCCTCGTCGCCAAGCAGATCCCGTATCTCGTCTCCGGGGGCATCGGGGGCATGGTGCTCGTCGCGGTCGGTGCCTTCTTCCTGGGGACCGAAGACCTGCGCAAGGAACTGGCTCGCCTCGATCACATCGAAGAGCAAGTGGGCGAGCTGCACTCGGTCCTGCTCTCCCGGCGCGACGCACCGCGTGCCCGCAACGGCGCCGGGCAGGCGAGCGGCGACCTCCTCGCCGTGCAAGGCGGATCCACCTACCACCGGGCGAACTGCCAGATGGTCTCGGGGAAGGGCGGCGTGGAGACGGTGACCGCGCGCACCATCGCTCGCCGCGGGCTCGATCCGTGCGGGATTTGCGAGCCCGAACCCGTCAAGGCCTGATCGGGTTCTCGCCGGCGTGTTCTACGCCCAGCTCATCCTCACCGGCCTCGCTCGCGGAGCCCTCCTGTCGCTGGCGGGCATGGGACTCGTCCTCACCTATCGGGCGACCGGCGTCTTCAACTTCGCCCACGGGGCGATCGGCGTGTTCGTCGCGTACGTGCTCTACGCCTTCAGCACCCAGTGGGGCCTCCCCCTCGTCATCGCTGGCCCCCTCGCTCTCCTCGTCGTCGGTCCGGGGATCGGCGTCCTGCTCGAACGCGCCGTCTTCCGCCCACTCGCGCGCCAAGGCGCCACCACCACCGAGAAGCTGGTAGCGACGCTCGGCGTCTTCGTCCTTCTGCTCGGGGTCGTGATCACGGTCTGGTCCGGCTCCACGCGCGTTCCCGTGAAGCTCGTCCCCGCCAAGCACCTTTCGCTCCCGGGGAGCCTCGACATGGGCTACGACGATCTGGCCAACCTCATCGTGCTCGGGATCGCCTGTGCCGGCCTGTGGGCGCTCTTTCGCTTCACCCACCTCGGCACCGAGATCCGCGCCGTCGTCGACCGTCCCGAGCTCGCCCAACTCGCGTCGGTCAACGCCAACCGCGTGGCGGCAATCGCATGGGCGCTCGGCACGGGCTTCGCGGGCATCACGGGCGTCCTGTTGCTCTCTCGCGGGGCGCTCGAGCCGATCATCCTCAACCTGGTGATGATCGAGGTCTTCTCGCTCGCCGTCGTGGCGCGCCTCACCAGCCTGCCGATCGCGGTCGGCGCCGGACTTCTCATCCTCGGCGCCGGCCAGAGCCTGCTCGGCAACGTCGTGATCGCCAACGGCAACGGCTTCATCGGGAACTCGTTCGACGCCCTCAAACCCAACCTCTCGGTGGTCGTGCTGTTCGTCGCCCTGCTCGTCTACAAGCGGCTCGACGTGGTCGGCGAGGCGGCCGAGCGCGTGCAGCGGCTCGCCGCGCCGATCCGCACGTCGCGAACGGTGCGCAGCGCCATCATCGGGGCCATCACCGCGGCCGCGCTTGTCGTGTTGCCGCTCGTCCTCGACAACAACGACGTCGAGCGCGCGCAGAGCTTCCTCGCCTTCTCGGTGATCTTCGTCTCGATCGTCGCCGTCACGGGATTCTCGGGCCAGATCACCCTCGGGCAAGCCGGCTACGCGGGCCTCGGCGCGTGGATGGCGGCGCGGATGGGCAACGCGTGGGACCTCCCAGTCATCGTCGCCATGATCCTCGGGGCGATCGTGGCCATGGCGGCCGGGATCCTCACCGGCTACCCCGCGTTGCGGCGAAGGGGGCTGTTCCTCGCCCTCACCACGCTGGCCTTTGCGCTGCTGATCTTCCGATTCGTGCTCCAGAACAAGGAGTTCGCCGGCGGGAGCGACGCGCTGCTGATCGCCCGGCCCGAGTGGTTCACCGGACCGGTCGCCTTCTACTACTTCGAGCTGGGCTGGCTCGCCCTGATGTTCCTCCTGGCCCGCAATCTGCGCAGCGGGCGACTCGGCCGCGCGCTCGGGGCCATGCGTGATTCCGAGGACGGCGCGCGCTCGATCGGCATCGACCTGCGCGCCTACAAGCTGTTCATCTTCGGGGCGAGCGCCTTCATCGCCGGCATTGGGGGCGCGCTCTTCGTGCAACGCGCCGGGGTACTCGAAGCCGAGCAGTTCTTCCCACTCAGCAATCTCTTCTGGTTCGCAGCCGTGGTCGTCGCCGGCGTGTCGTCGATTCCAGGAGCACTGCTCGCCGCGTTCATCTGGGTGATGCTCGACATCGTTTCGGGCGTCGACGGCCTCTCCCAACTCGTGATCGGCGCCGGCGCGCTCACGCTCGGCCGCCTCCCCGGCGGCAGCCTCATCGGCGTGATCCGGACCCTCTCCGACCGACTCGAGGCGAGCGCTCGCACGACGTTCCGCGCCGCTCGCCAGCAACAGATCGAAGCGCGAGAGAAGGCGGACCTGCCCGAACTCGAGCCCGTCGACGTCTATGCCCCGAGCGAGTTTGCCTCCAAGGTGATGACCGCCAACGGGCGGTCGTCGACGAGAACCGCCGGAGAACGGCAACGGGGTGGCACGCGATGACCGAATTGGTGGCGACCGGGATCACCAAGGATTTCGGCGGCCTTCGCGCGGTCGACGACGTGACCCTCAGCGTCCCCGCGGGGCGCGTGACCTCGCTCATCGGACCGAACGGTGCCGGCAAGACGACCTTCTTCAACTGTCTCACCGGTCTCCTCGAGCCTGATGACGGCGGCGTCACCTTCGGCGACCACGACCTCACCGTGCTCGAAACGCACGAGCGGGCGCGCCTCGGGGTCGGTCGGACCTTCCAGCGGCTCGAGGTCTTCACCGGTCTGTCGGTGTTCGAGAACCTCCAGGTCGCGGCCGAGGCGACGTCGCCCGGCAACACGTTTCTCGGCGCCTTCAAACTGCGGCACCGTCCCGACCCCGACGTTCTCGATCGCGTCGACGCTGTCCTCGACCGCCTCGACCTGACATGGGCGGCGCCGCGCGTCGCCGGCGACCTCCCCACCGGAGTGCTCCGCCTCGTGGAACTCGGACGCTCCCTGTGCACCAACCCGAAGGTGATGCTCCTCGACGAATTGGCGAGCGGACTCGACGAGGCAGAGACCGACCAACTCGCCGCCGTCCTCACGGGCATCGCTGCCGACGGAATCGGCATCCTGCTCATCGAACACGACATCGAAATGGTCTTGTCGATCTCGCAGGACGTCCACGTCCTCGATTTCGGCAAGATCATCGCCAGCGGAACCCCTCGTGAGGTCGTGGCCAATCCGGCCGTGCAAGCGGCCTACATCGGGGCCGAGCGCGGGGAACCCGCGGCGAAGAGGTCGGGGGCCAGAAGGAGACGTCGTGGCGCTGCTTGACCTCGAAGCCGTGCATTCCGGGTACGGACGGGTGGAGGTTCTTCACGGGCTGAGCCTCAGCGTTCCTGCCGGTGCCACGGTGGCGGTGCTCGGCCCCAACGGCGTGGGAAAGACCACGCTGCTCCGCGTCATCTCGGGGACATTGCCGGCCTGGTCGGGGACGGTGCGCTTCGACGGCAGGCCGATCAACCGCCTGTCGCCGTATCAGCGCGCCCGGCAGGGCATCACGCTCATTCCTGAAGGCCGCGGGATCTTTCCGGGCCTCAGCGTGCAGGAGAACCTCGGCATCGCGACCCATGCCGCCGTGGGAGCCGACGCCGAGTGGCGCGCCCGTCGCCTCGACGACGTACTGAAGACGTTTCCGCGGCTCGCGGAGCGGTCGTTACAGCGGGCCGGGACCCTCTCCGGCGGCGAGCAGCAAATGCTCGCGCTCTGTCGTGCCTTTCTCGCCAACCCGCGGCTGCTGCTCCTTGACGAGATCTCGATGGGTCTCGCGCCGATCATTGTCGAAGAGCTGTTCGCCAATGTCGCGCGGCTCAAGTCGGAGGGGCTGACGATCGTGCTGGTCGAGCAGTACTTCACCTACGCGCTCGAGTTGGCCGACATCTGCTACGTCGTGAGCAAGGGGCAAGTCGTGTTCGCCGGCGAGCCCGCCGAGCTTCGCGACAGCGACGTGCTCACCGGCTCCTACTTCGGCGCCGGCTGACCACCGACCCGGTCCTCAACCACCTCAAGGTCCTCAACCACCTCAAGGTCCTCAACCACTTCAAGGTCCTCAGTCACCTCAAGGTCCTCAACCACCTCACGTTCTCCTCGCCGAACCTGGTGTGAGTGTCTCCCCGCACATAGCCGGGCGAGCACTCACACCAGATCGTCCTACGTGGAGCCGTCGGGCGTGGGCTCGTAGCTGTAGTAGTCGCTGGTGAGGCACACGAAGCTGTCGGGATCGCCCGACTTGTCGATGAACGCGCCCGCGGCGTCGTCCCATTTGGCGACCGTGAAGCAGTCGGGCTCTGATGCGCTGAAGTCGGCGCCGTTGGGCCGCCAGTCCCAGTTGTCGGGCTCCATGATGGCGCCGGGGCCCTGATAGGAGCCATCGAGGCTGTTCATGTACTTCACGAGGCCGGCCCGCGTCGGGTTTGCCCCCATGGACTTGATGCCTTCCACGAAGAGCGCGGCGGCGGCCCAGCCGTCGACCGCCCACTGACGCATGTCGAAGTTCGGCACATACTTCGTCATCGCGTCGCGGAACTTCTTGATCTCGGGGTGGGACGTGACCGAGTAGGGCACGGTGGAGCCGGCGGCCCAAATCGAGTTGCGGCACGGAGACGAGAACGTGTCACCCACGCTCTGGCTCCAGCCGGCGATGGTCGTCACTGCGGCCTTGACCGTGAAGCCAAGGCGGTCCATCGCCTCGCAGAGCTTCTGGAAGCCGGCGATGTCGATGGCCTGGAAGAACGCCTCCGCCCCCTGCTGGCGCATGTTGATGACCTCGCCGTCCCACGCGGGATCGGCGAGGTTGCGCCCTTGTTCGTTATTCGGCGTGTAGACCACTTTGATCCCTTCGCGCTCGAGGCCGGCCTTGATGAACTGGCCCGCCGTGCGCGAGATGGGCTCGTCGTAGTAGATGACCGCGGCCTTCGTGATCCCGAGCTCGTCACGGAACCAGCGGTACAGCCCGCTCTGGATGTGCAGCTTGCCGTCGGTGCCGAGCTGCGTGCCGTCGCGGGGGTTGCCGTCACCGCCGTAGATCGAAAAGAGGAACGGCCACTTGTCGTAGGCGTTCGAGATCGGCACGCCGGCGATGTCGGGCACGCCCTTGGCGTTGACGGTCGGAGCCCCGGAATAGGACCGGGTGGCGTTGGCGACGAACGCGAAGATCTTCTGGTCGTCGATCAGCTTGTTGACGCACTCCTTGTTCTTGTCGGAGTTCTCCTTGTCGTCGCACGTGATGAACTTGATCTTGCGGCCGCACACGCCTCCGGCGGCGTTGAGGGCGAGGAAGTAGGCGCGGGCGCCCTCGTAGGGGCCGGCGAAGGCCTCGGGCCCGAGCGCTCCGCCTCGCGCCGCGAGGTTGCCCACGAGGATGGACGTGGGAGTGATGCCGACGTCGGACGCCGTGTTCTCGCCGCACGAACTCGCGACGGTTGCGCCACCGCCACTGGTCCCGCCCCCAGTGCGGGGCTGGGTGGATCCGGTCCTTCCGGTGGTGGTCTGCGTGCGACCCGACGGCCCGGCCACGGAATCGACACCTCCGTCACCGGTGACGTCCTCGACGAACTCGCCCGTGGTCGGGTCGAACGTTGTGTCGTCGCCACCGATCGCCTCGACCCCTTGACCCGCCGCCGCCGCGATGAAGTCCTGGTCGTCGAGTCGCGTGCCGCACGCGGCAGCCACGAGCGAAAGGGCAACGACGATGATCACGAGTCTTTGGCGAATCATGCGGGCAAGATCTCCTACGGGTTTCCCTGACCATACGACGCAAGGTTCGACGGCGGCATTCACCCCGCCGGTTCCCCCACCGACCCACCCGATTCCGGGCAGGGACCGGAGTGTACGGGCAACCTGACGCCCATGTCAGGTGTGGAATGATCGAATCCATGTGGCTGGCTCCGGAGCAGTGCGCGGTCGTGGCGGCGGCGTGCGATCGCCTGATCCCCGGCTCGGCGTCGGCGGGGGTTGCCGACTACGTCGACGGCCTCCTCGACGCCTTTTCCGCCGATCCCCCGCGGATCTGGGCCGGCGGCCCATTCTCGGGACGCCACGGCGGCCTCGCCGACGACGAGCCTGGCTTCCAAGGGTTCCTCGAACTCGGTCCGGTCGAAGAGCTGGCGTGGCGCACGCGGATCGAGGGCTCGCGCGGGATCCCCGAGCGGGAGTTCAACGGACCGGTTCGCGGTCTGCAAGAGGAGTATGCCGACGGCCTCGCTGCGCTAGGTGAGGACTTCGCCTCGGCGACGACGTCCGAGCAGGACCAACGCCTCGACGCCCTGCCCACGTTCAAGGCGCTGCTCTACCGGCACGCCTGCGAGGGGATGTACGGCGATCCGGTGTACGGGGGCAACCGCGACGGCGCCGGATGGACCGCGATCGGCTTCGCCGGCGACACCCAGCCCCGCGGCTGGACCGACGTCGAAGTCCGCGGTCCGTCCTCGGGGAACCCGGCATGACCCGCGAGGGTGTGCGTACCACGTCGCGCTATTCGCGACGTGGTACGCACACGTCATGAGCGCGGCGGCGGAGTGCCCATGACCGAAGTGGACGCGGTCATCGTCGGGAGTGGGCCCGGCGGGGCGACCGTCGCCGACGTCCTCACGGCGGCCGGGTGGAACGTCGTCGTCCTCGAAAAGGGCCGCAACCACCTCATCGACCTCGAGCCCCCGTTCGCACCCAAGCGCGAGTTCTCCAACGACGAGCTGAAGTTCGTCCACCGCCACTTCCTCGGGCCGGACCCACTCGCCGAGCCGCGCACGTTCCGCCGCCACGAGCGCGAGGGCGAGCGCATCCACGTCGGCGACGTTAACAACCTGCCGAGCACCGTCGGTGGAGGCGGACCGCACGCAGACGGCAAGCTCCCACGCCTTCGCGCAGAGGACTTCCACCTCCGCTCCGCCCTCGGCCCGGTCGAGGGGGCCGACGTCGCCGACTGGCCCGTGCACTACGACGAACTGGAGTGGTTCTACGCGGAAGCGGAGCGCCGCATCGGCGTCGCCGGCGACGCGGAAGGGAACCCCTTCGCCGCGTGGAGGTCGGGCCCGTATCCCATGCCCCCCGGACCCGACATGTTCGGCGCGACGCTCAGCGCCACCGCAGCCGAACACCACGGCCTCCACCCCTACCGCGCGCCAACCGGCGCCAACTCCGTCCCCTACGACGGCCGCCCGGCCTGCAACAACTGCGGGTTCTGCGGGTTCTACGGCTGTCCCATCCACGCCAAGGGCGACCCGATTGCCCTCTTGCGTCGCGCACTCCTGACGGGGCGGTGCGAGACCAGGCCGGAGGCCTACGTCACCGACGTCATGCTCGACGCGTCGGGTCGCCGCGCGACGGGCGTGCGCTATCTCGACGCGGCGAGACGTCCGCACGAGGTGTCGGCC
>DATDOY010000180.1:0-4103 GCA_035293045.1 Acidimicrobiia bacterium | reverse complement strand
AGGCGCCTGCACCCGCACCGGCACCCGAGCCCGCACCCGAGCCCGCACCCGAGCCCGCACCCGAGCCCGCACCCGCACCCGACCCCGCACCCGAGCCCGCACCCGCACCGGCGCCCAAGGGTCTCGGTGATGGCTACGTGCTCCTCGACGACGCCGGCGGCTTGTTCAGCTTCGGGACCGCTCCCTTCCTGGGCAGCGTGCCGGGTCTCCGACAGGCGAACCCGTCCCTCGCGGTGGGCCGGGTCATGGGGGCGTTCTCCACCCACGGTGGCGCGGGCTATATCGCCTTCGACGAGGACGGCCGGGTCTTTCCCTTCGGCGCGGCCCAGAACTTCGGGTCGGTCGCCGACCGCGTCGCCGCTCGGCTGATGCCGTGGACGCGGATCGTTGCGGCCTTCCCTGCCGGCGACGGCGCCGGCTACGTGATGGTGGGCGAGGACGGCAGTGTGCACGCGTTCGGCGCGGCGCCATACCTCGGCTCGGTCACCGAGCTGCGCGCCCGTGGGCTGGCGGGACCGGCCCGGATCGTCGGCGGGTTCTCCGTGGACAACGGCAGTGGCTACGTCCTGATCGATGACGGCGGGGGCCTCTTTACTTTCGGCACCGCCCGCTTTTTCGGTTCGGTGCCGGCACTGCGGAACTCGGGCGTCCCCGTCGGACCAGCCCGAGTCCTGACCGGGTTCTCCGTCGACAACGGCGCGGGCTACGTCATGATCGACGAACTCGGCGGCCTCTTTACCTTCGGGAGCGCGCGCTTCTTCGGCTCGGTTCCCGCCTTGCGCAACGCCGGGGTGCAGATCGGCCCGGCCAAGGTCATGGGCGGGTTCTCCGTCGACAACGGCAACGGCTACGTGATGGTCGACGAGTTTGGTGGCCTCTTTTCGTTTGGGAGTGCCCGCTTCTTCGGCTCGATTCCTGCGTTACGTGCTGCGGGTGTCGCCGTCGGCTCGGCCACGATCGTCGGCGGATTCGCGGTCTGACGCACCGTGGTGTGCGGTCAGGCGCCGGCGATGAGCGAGCCGAGCCCGGCGATCGCAACCACCAACCCGATCACGGCGTAGATCACGGTCCGTGCCACGGGTGGGCGGTCCAAGTCGCCCTCGTCGCCGCCCGCCCCTTCGCGCCGCCGCCGGACGAGCGCCATTACGTTGCCGAGGAAGAGCGCACCGCCGACGGCGATGAGCAGCTCGAGCAGCACCTCGTCGATGAAGCTCCGCTCGGCCGCGGCGAGGGCGAACCGAGTCACGGGATGATCTCGACCGGCGTTCCTAGCGGGAGCACGCCGACGAGCTCGAGCATGTCCTCGTTCCGCATCCGGATGGACCCGGTGTCGACGTCCTCGCCGATCGTGGTGGCGTCGTTCGTGCCGTGGATGCCGACGACGCCCTTCCCCGCGCTGAACTGATCGATCGAGCTGTCGAAACCCGAGAGACCAAAGGCGAAGTCGCCATAGACCGTGCTGGGGTTCGGGGGTTCCACGAGTTCCTTGATGAAGAACACGCCGCCCTCGGTCGGGATGTCGCGGCCACCCACGCCGATGTCGGCCGCGAACTTCTCCTCGCCGTTCTCGCTCATG
Source organism: Acidimicrobiia bacterium (assembly GCA_035293045.1). Lineage (GTDB taxonomy): Bacteria > Actinomycetota > Acidimicrobiia > IMCC26256 > JACPCJ01 > DATDOY01. Next base: position 2,527 of record DATDOY010000180.1, on the reverse strand, counting down.
ACGAGCCGATGCGCGGTGAGGTTGATGGTCACGGAGTAGTGGTGCTTCGTGAGCTTGACCTGTTCACCCTTGATCCAGCCCGTACTTCCCGCCGGAGGAGTGGGGAGGAAGACTTCGAGCCAGTCGCCCTTCTGTTCCTTGATCAGGAACACGAGGTTGCCGCCGATCTCGGTGGGGTGCTCGAGCGAGAGTCGGGGGTCCCTCGAATCGGGGCTGTCGTAGACGTCGACGAGGGGGATCACCGCCTCGGCGACGAAGCTGGTGTCGCTGCTCACCGCGGCGAGGGGGGTGTCGGGCTGGGGGGCATCCGCCGGCTTCGACGCCGCTGGCGGCGCAGGCTTGTCGTCACCCGAACCCGGCTTGGTGATCAGCAGGGTCGCCACACCGCCGAGGGCGATCGCGACCGTGGCGATCTTGGCGGCGTGCCGTCGCCACGCGGGCGCGACGCGAGCGACGTCGGTGATCGGCGTGGGCTCGATGCACGGGGCGGGACCCGGCGTCGTGAACGGGGCCGACGATGACAGTGGGGGGACATCCGCAGGCATCGGGGCGACCGGCTCCGGTTCCGCCCACGCGGTCGCCACCATCGGTGCAAGCTCGTCGACGGCGTCCGGCGCGGGCGCGACCGGTGGCGCGACGGGCGCGGCGTCGACGTCCTCGCGGGGGCCGTCCTCGGGTACATCGAGCTCCGCGACGACGTCGTTGTGAACGGCGAAGACATCGGCGGTGGGCATGGGGTGGAGTGGGGGTGCATCGGGCGCGTTCGTGTCGCGGTCCGTGACCACGTCGGCGACCTGGGACGCGAACCCGTCGATCTCACCGAGGGGAACGACCGGCATGCGGGGTGCGGCGACCCCTTCTCGCTCGGATGATGGATCTTCCTGATACGTCGGGCCAGGTTCGGCGAGGGGATGGCTGGCGAGCGGTTCGAACACATCGCTGCGGATCACCGCGGTGTCGAATGACTCGCGTTCGATGCGCTCGGTGAACAGTTGGAGGGCGTCCGGCTCGTCCTCGTCGTCGTGCCAGGCGACGTCTTCGCTGCCGGCGACGTCAGGGCCGAAGGCGTCGTCCACCTCGTCACGGGAGTCGAGATCGGGGGGAGACAACGTGATGGGTTCTGACGCGGGAAGGTCGCTCGGCTCGGTCGATCCAAGGTCCACGATCTCACCCGTGAGCGCGTCGTCGGCGCTCTCAACGCTTGCTTCGGTGGTTTCGGAAACCGACGCCGGGGGATCCGGGACCCACTCCGGGCGGGGCGCGTCTGATGCGCGCGCCTCAACGATGAGGTCGATGAAGTCGGGACCGTCGAGAGCGGCGGCTGGTATTTCATCGTCGGCGGCCGGAGGGGCGAACGCCGGCGAGTGGGCGTCGCCGGCCTCGTCCGTGTCCGCGACCGGGTCGATCGACGTGACTCCAGACACCGCCGGGCGCGCAGGAGCCGCCGGGCGCGCAGGAGCCGCCGGACGGGCAGGAGCCGCCGGGCGCGCAGAAACAGGCGAGAACGGCGGGCGGTGTCCCGTGGGGAGCGGCTCCGGGGGAGGCCCGGAGAGGTCGAGGAGATCCCCGAGGTCGGGATCGAGGTCGATGAGGTCGGGAAGGAGCGTGTCGACGTCGAAGTCGTCGGGCCGTGTCGTCCCGTTGCGTTCGTCAACCATGCGTCGTCGTGCCCCTTGTCGGCTGGTGCCGAGCCGCTTCCGTCGAGCGGGCGAGGGGAGTCGAACCCCCGCCTTCAGCTTGGGAAGCTGACGTTCTACCGTTGAACTACGCCCGCGCTCGCGGCGACATTAGCGAGGCGGTCTCGAGCCGGCCCATCCCGCCCCGGTGGCGGTTGGTGGCGGTTGGCGGCGGTCGGCGATGCCGAGGCCGATCCCCTAGTCTCGGCGTGTGGTTCTCTCCGATGCCTCCATCCGCAAAGCCCTCGCCGACGGCCGCATCCTCATCGAGCCGTTCGACGAAGGCGACCTGCAGCCCAGTTCGGTCGACCTCCACATCGATCGCTACTTCCGGGTCTTCCGAAACGACACGACGCCGTTCATCGACCCCAAGATCTCTCAGGAGGACCTGACCGAGTTGGTCACCGTCCACGAGGACGATCGATTCATCCTCCACCCGGGCGAGTTCGTGCTCGGCTCGACCTTCGAGCGGGTGCGCCTCGCCGACGATCTCGTGGCGCGCCTCGAGGGCAAGTCGTCGCTCGGGCGTCTCGGACTCCTCATCCACTCCACCGCGGGGTTCGTCGACGCCGGATGGGACGGCCACCTCACCCTCGAACTCTCCAACGTGGCCAACCTTCCGATCGCCCTCTACCCGGGGATGAAGATCGGCCAGATCTCGTTTCTCGAGATGACCACCGCCGCCGAGCACTCGTATGGGTCCACCGAGCGGGGGTCGAAGTACCAGGGCCAGCGCGGACCGACGCCGTCGCGCTACTACCTGAACTTCCCCCAGGATTGACCGAAATCGGTTGCCGCCGATCTCGGAGGGCGGCACCATCGGGCCATGGGGGACGCCGCACGCTGGCCGA
>DATDOY010000179.1:0-4106 GCA_035293045.1 Acidimicrobiia bacterium | reverse complement strand
CTCAAGGGTTTCGAGGTGGTGGCACGCGCAAGCGTCGGGATCGCCATGTCCGACGGTCGTCCCGTGATGGACGCCGAACGGCTCGTGCGCGACGCCGACGTCGCCATGTATCAGGCCAAGCGTCGGGGTGGCGCGCGCTTCGAGGTGTTCGACACGGAGATGGGTGTGCAAGCGATGCGCCGTCTCGAACTCGAGACGCGCCTCCGTCGCGCGCTCGACAACCGCGAGTTTCGTCTCCTCTACCAGCCCGAGATCGCCCTTGGTTCCGGAGAAGTCGTGGGGGTGGAGGCGCTAGCCCGCTGGATCGATCCCGAGACCGGCGAAGTGCCGCTCGAGGACGTCATCCCTGTGGCCGAGGAGACCGGGTTGATCGTCCCGCTCGGACGGTGGGTCCTCGAGGAGGCGTGCCGCCAGGCTCGCGAGTGGTTCGACGCCATCCCCGAAAACCGCTCGGCGATGGTCGGCATCAACATCTCGACGCGCCAGTTCCAGCAGCCCGACCTCGTGGTTCAAGTGAGCGCGATTCTCGGCGCGGCCGGCATCGACCCACGGCGCGCTCGCCTTGAGATCACCGAGAGCGCGGTCATGCAGGAGCCGGCTCGGGGGATCGGCATCGTCCATGAACTCAAGGAACTCGGTGTGCAGATTGCCCTCGACGACTTCGGGACTGGACATTCGTCGCTCAGCGCGCTCTCCAAACTTCCGGCCGACGTGATCAAGCTCGACCGGTCGTTCATCGACGGCGTGCTCGGCGAGGACATCGGGGCGATCGTGCGAGCGGTGACCACGATGGCTCATCACCTCGATATCCGCGTCGTGGCGGAAGGCGTGGAGACCGTCGCCCAACTCGAGCGGCTGCGGGAACTCGGGTGCGACACGGTGCAGGGGTTCCTGTTCAGCGAGCCGGTGCCGCCCGCCGAGGCCGGCAAGCTCCTCGCGGGTGGCGCCTTCCCGATCGACGAGGTGCTGCGCTCCGAGCGCTGACGCCAGCCCCGCCCCGGTCTACGTCATGCCGTAGAGACGCAGGGCGTTGGTGCCGAGGACCTTGGCGGCGACGGCCTCCCCGAGGGGTTCGGCCATCTCTCTCGCCTCGGCGGTGCAGCCCGGAAAGTCGGCGTCCCAGTGCGGGTAGTCCGAAGCCCAGATCCACGCGTCGGCGCCGAGTCGTTCGACGGCGAGGGCGAGCAGCGACTCCTCCGCCTCGAAGCTGAAGAAGCACTGGCCGCGATCGAGGTAGTCGCGCGGGTCGCTCTTCATCTCCGGAATGAGGTGCGCGAGTTTCTCGCGGTGCTCGCCGACCCGATCGAGGAAATACGGAACCCATCCGACGCCCGACTCGAGGAACGCGACGCGAAGCCCAGGGAAGCGGTCGAGGACGCCACCCATGGCAAGCGCAGTGAAGGCGACCATCTGGTCGACGGGGAACGACAGCGCGTGCACCTGGGCGTAGTTGTCGAAGCGGCCTGCCGCCGGCAACGGCACGTTCATGCCGGGGGCCGAGTGGATCCCGACGGCGACCCCGAGGTCGGCGGCCGCTTCAAAGAACGGCTGGAGCGTGCCGCCGTCGAGGTTCTCGTCTCCCACAACCGGCGGGATCGTCACCCCGACGGCGCCAGCTTCGGTGGCGCGCTGCATCTCGACGATCGCGCGAGCGACGTCTTGGATCGGGACGGCGGCGACGCCCTTCAGTCGCTTGGGTGCGGCGGAGCACAGGTCACCGACGAGCCAATCGTTGTATGCGACGGCGATGTCGGCGGCGAGGCCGGCGTCCTCGAGGGTCGAGACCCCGATGATCAAGCCGCCATAGAGCACCTGCACGTCGATCCCCTCGGCGTCCATGTCGGCGAGCCGCTGGTTGACGTCCACCGCGCCGGCGGCGGCAGCGGGGTTGGTCGAGGCGTCGATGGCGACGCCGCATCCGGGTCCCTCCTGGACGGGGAAGAGCTTGTCCTCGATCTTGGCGACGAGGCGGCCGCCGGACGTGCCGGCGCCGATCCACCCGGGGCGTTGTTCGTGGAGGGCCGTCCAAGCGAGGACGTCCTCGTTGGCGTGGGCGTCGGCGTCGATGATGAGCATGCTTCCTCCGTCAGGAGCGTCCTGTGGATCGCAGGCGAGCGAACCTGACACCATTGTCAGCAATGGGTGAGCCGCCGGACAAGTGGCAGATCACGATCAACCGAGAGACGTGCATGGGTTCGGGGAACTGCCAGTTCTGGGCGCCGAACACGTTTGATCTCGACGACGAGGGCGTGGCGATCGTCGTCGACGCAGCAGGAGACCCCGAAGACAAGGTGGTTCTCGCGGCGCGGGGCTGTCCCACGCAGGCGATCTCGGTGCACCGCGACGGCGCGCAGATCGCGCCCTGAGCCCATGCCCATCGGGATCTCCGAGGACCACCTCGCCCTCCACGACACCGCACGCCGGTGGACCGAGGCGCACGTCCCGCCGTCGGTGCCGCGGGCGTTGCTCGAGGCCGAGGCCGACGCTCGTCCCGTGTTCTGGTCGGATCTCGCCGCGCTCGGATGGCTGGGGTTGCACATCCCCGAGGAGCACGGAGGCCAGGGATACGGGATCGCCGAGTTGGCCGTCGTGATCGAGGAATTGGGACGCGCGTGTGCACCGGGGCCCTTCCTTCCGACCGTCCTCGCGTCGTGGCTCATTGCACGCGCGGGCTCGGACGGCATCAAGGAGAAAGTGCTGCCCGGGCTCGTCGACGGGTCGTTGGTGGGAGCTGTGGCGTTCGCCGACCCGGTTCTCTCCGGGTCGATCGCCGACGTGATCGTGGCGCGGGTGGGAGAGCACTGGTGCGTGCTCGAAGCCGCCGACGTCGACGTCGCCGAGTTGCCGAGCCTCGACGCCACGCGCCGCGTGGCGAGGGTGAACGCGCGGATCGCCGACGTGCCCGAGGAGCGGGTCCTGGCGGCGTTGCCCGAGCCGCACACGGTGGAGTCACTCGCGGCGGCGTTGCTCGCGGTCGAGAGCGTGGGTGGGGCGCAGTGGTGTGTCGACACCGCGTCGTCGTACGCCAAGGTGCGCGAGCAGTTCGGTCGCCCCATCGGGCAGTTCCAGGCGGTCAAGCACCGATGCGCCGACATGCTGCTCACGCTCGAACGGGCTCGCGCCGCGGCGTGGGACGCGAGCCAAGAGAGCGCGCCGGCCGACGAAGAAGCGCTCGCCATCGCGGTTGCGGCTGCACTCGCTCCCGAGGCGTTCTTCTCGTGCGCCAAGGACTGCATCCAGACCCTCGGCGGCATCGGCTTCACCTGGGAACACGACGCGCACATGTACCTCAAGCGGGCGACCGCGGTGCGGCAAATACTCGGCGGTGCGCACGGGTGGCGAGCCCGAACCGTCGAGTTGGCGCGCCAGGGCACTCGCCGCTCCCTGACGATCGCGCTCCCTGAGGGATCCGACGACGCTCGTGATCAGGTGAGGTCCTTCCTCGCCGACCTGACCGCGCGCGACAAGGCCGAGTGGAACGCCGTCATCGCCGACTCCGGTTACCTCGTTCCGCACTACCCGAGGCCCTGGGGCCTCGGAGCCTCGGCGACGGAGCAGTTGATCATCGACGAGGAGTTCGCGGCGGCGGGGGTCCGCCGGCGACACCTACAGGTCGGGGCGTGGGTACTGCCGACGCTCGTCGCCCACGGCACCCCGGAGCAACAGGAGCGCTTCATTCCCCCGACGCTGCGGGGCGAGATCGCGTGGTGCCAGCTGTTCTCCGAGCCCGGTGCGGGGTCCGACCTCGCCAGCCTTTCCACCAAGGCGGTGCGCGACACCGGCGGCTGGCTCATCTCGGGTCAGAAGGTGTGGACGACCTTCGCGCACCAGACCGACTTCGGCCTGTGTCTCGCGCGCACCAACCCGGACGCGCCCAAGCACGAGGGCATCACGTGCTTCGTGGTCGACATGAAGAGCGAGGGCATCGACATCCGTCCCCTGCGCGAGCTGACCGGCGCCGACATGTTCAACGAGGTGTTCCTCGACGACGTGTTCGTACCGGACGAGTGCGTCGTCGGGTCCGTCGATGAAGGGTGGCGGATTGGTCGCACGACCCTGGAGAACGAGCGCGTGTCGATGGGCAGCGGGTCGTCGTTTGGATGGGG
>DATDOY010000178.1:0-5650 GCA_035293045.1 Acidimicrobiia bacterium | reverse complement strand
ACGGGCGCGGAGTTGTGGCGGCTGGACCTGAAGCCGGCGACGATCTCGCCGCTCGCCGCCGCCGACCTCGACGCCGACGGCCAGCCCGAGATCATCGCCCAGGTCGGCAATCGGCTCGCCACGTTCGACAACCGCACGGGGGCGAACCACTGGGCGGGCCAAGGAACGGGCGACCTGCGCGGCGTCCCGTACGACCGGCTGCTCACCGCGGCCGGCGTCTCGGTGGCCGATCTCGACTCCGACGGCACGCTCGAGATCGTCACCATCCTCGAGGGAGACCCCGAAGACGGCAACCCCGCGTCGGAGCTGCTCGTCGTGAGCGCGGTCGACGGTGCCGAGGAGTGGCGCACGACGATCACCACCGACTCGTCGACCGGCGGTCCGGTTATCGCCGACGTCGACGGCGACGACGACCTCCTCGAGATCGTGGTGGGGGCGGGGTTCTTCACCGTGACCGACGGCGACGACCACGACGGCAAAGTCTTCGTGTACGAACCCAACGCAGCTGATCTCACCATCGACGATCTGAGCGTGATCGGGAGTGGGATCGTCAACGAAGCCCAGACCGTGCGGGCCACCGTGCGCAATGCGGGGACGCGCGACGTGACCGGCGCCGCGTTCCGGCTCAGCGACGACGGATCCCCGGTGGGTGCCGACCAGGCGGTGAACCTCGCGGCGGGCGCGTCGACGACGATCGACTTCGCATGGACGCCCGCCACGTCGGGGAATCACTCGCTCTCCGTCGCCGGCGACCCGGCCAACACGGTGCGGGAACTCAACGAGGAGAACAACGCCCGGACCGAGACGTTCCGCGTGCTCCGGCGGCCCGTGGCGAACTTCACGTTCTCCCCCGCCGCACCGAACGAGACCCAGACCGTGCAGTTCACCGACACGAGCAGCGACGAGGGGACCATCACGGCGTGGGGTTGGAGCTGCACCGACGGCTTCACGTCGACCCAACAGAACCCGTCGCACAAGTTCGCCGACGGCGGCTCGTACTCGTGCACGCTGACGGTGACCGACAACGACGGGCTCGTGGACGACGAGACCAAGACCATCAATGTCTCGCACGTCGCGCCGGTGGCGAACTTCACCCAGGACGACAATGGGAGCGGGGTGGTGCAGTTCACGGACACGAGCACGCATCCGAACGCGCCTGATGCTCCGCCGACCGGATGGACCTATGCGTGGGATTTCGACAACAACGGGACCACCGACAGCACGCAGCGCAACCCGTCCCACGACTTCGGAGCCAACCCGACCAACAGCACCGTGAAGCTGACGGTGACCGACAACGACGGTGAGTCCGATGACCAGGTGCGGACGCTGCGGTGGCCGCTGGCCGACTTCACCTTCTCGCCGTCGGCCCCGAACGAGACCCAGACGGTGCAGTTCGCCGACGCCAGCACCGATCCCGACGGAACGATCACGGCGCGGGCGTGGACGTGCTCGGACGGATTCACCAGCAGCCAGACCAACCCGAGCCACCGCTTCGACGACGGCGGGTCGTACACATGCGATCTGCGGGTGACCGACAACGACAACCTCGACGACACCGTGAGCAAGGCCGTCTCGGTTGCGCACGTGCCGCCGGTCGCCGACTTCGACCACGATGTGATCAACCCGGGCGAGGTCCAGTTCACGGACGCGAGCACGCACCCGAACGCGACCGACGCGCCGCCGACCGGGTGGAGCTTCGCCTGGGACTTCGAGAACGACGGGACGGTCGACTCGACGGCGCGCAACCCGTTCCACGACTTCGGCGTGGAGGTGGGCGAGTTCGACGTACGCCTGCGGGTGACCGACAACGACGGACAGGTCGATGAGCAGGTCATCACCATCGACGTTGGCATCGTGAACGCGCTCCCGACGGCGAATTTCAACTACACCCCGGCGAACCCGATCGCGGGGCACGAGATGACGTTCACCGACACCAGCGCCGACCCCGACGGCCAGATCACCCGGATAGAGGTCAACTGGGGTGACGGCACCCCGAACTCCGTCAGGGTCGGCGCCGACGTCGGCGGGAGCGTGCTGAAGCACACCTATACCGTTGGGCACGCGGACTACACGGTGACGTGGACGGTGACTGACAACCGCAGCGGAGTGGACGACATCCAGCGCACGTTCCACGTGTGCCAGCCGCCATTCGAGCTGGACTTCACGCCGTTCCGCATCCGCTTCCAGCTCTGTCCCGACCCGATCGAAATCTGACGTCCGCGACGTTCCGAGCGACGACTCGGTAATTCGCGGCAGGCGAGCGGGTTGGCTTTGACAAAGTGGGGTCGTGTCGAAGATCCACTTCGATGAACGGATCGCGGAGCGCTACGACGCCGCGTCGGCCGACATGTTCGACCCCGCCGTCGTCCATCCCGCGGTCGACTTCCTCGCCGACCTTGCGGGGGACGGACGGGCGCTTGAACTCGGCATCGGCACGGGACGCATCGCGTTGCCGCTCGCCCGCCGGGGCGTGCCCGTGCATGGCATCGATCTCTCCCCCGCCATGGTCGCCCGGTTGCGGGCGAAACCGGGGGCCGACGCGATCGGCGTCACATTCGGCGATTTCGCGACGACCCGAGTGGATGGGACGTTCGCGCTCGCCTACCTGGTGTTCAACACGATCATGAACCTGACGACCCAGGACGAACAGGTGCGGTGCTTCCAGAACGTCGGCGCGCATCTCGAGCCCGGCGGCTGCTTCGTGATCGAGGTCGTTGTGCCCGACCTTCAACGCCTCCCACCCGGCGAGACGGTGAGGCCGTTCACCGTTGGACCTACCCGGCTCGGTTTCGACGAGTACGACGTCGTCGCTCAAGGCCTCGTCTCCCACCACTACACAATCACCGATGGGCGCGCCGAGGTGTTCTCCATGCCGTTCCGTTACGTGTGGCCGGCGGAGCTGGATCTGATGGCCCGCATGGCCGGGATGACATTGCGCGAGCGCTGGGGTGGGTGGCGCCGAGAGCCGTTCACCAGCGAGAGCACGGCGCACGTCTCGGTCTGGGAGAAGTCGCCGGCCTAGAGAATTCGCCTGGGACGCGGTTTGGTGTGCACTTCCCGTCGTGATCGCGTCCGACTTGTCCGAATCCAACGACGGAAAGTGCACACGAAACCTGCGGGTCACCGACTCGCGAGGGCGGATGGCGCTCAACCTGACACGGATGTCAGGTATGTCGGTACCATGCAGGGAATGACTGAGCTTCCGAAGATCATCAGCGTCGACGACCACGTAGTGGAGCCGCCGCACGTGTGGCAGACGTGGCTCCCCGAGCAGTGGCGCGAGCGCGGCCCCAAAGTCGAGACCAAGCGCTGGGGCGACTTCGTCAAGAAGCCGGGCGCACGCTACGAGATGCAAGAAGACCCCGATGGCGAGTGGGGTGACGCCTGGTACTACGACGGCAAGCTCATCTACGTCCACAAGAAGTTCGTCGCCATTCCCTCGGCGGCTTCACCGGAGAAGGACGGCCGCATCGAGTTCGACCGCAGCCAGATGACCATGACGGCCATCACCTACGAAGGCATGCGGCCGGGGTGCTGGGACCGCGACGCCCGCATGAAGGACATGGAGCTGAACTGGGTCGACGGGTCCCTTCCGTTTCCCACCTTCCCGCGGTTCTGCGGCCAGACGTTCTACGAGAACGACGACAAGGAACTCGGTCTCGCGTGTGTGCGGGCCTACAACGACTGGATGGTCGAGGAGTGGTGCGGGCCGTCGAATGGCTACAACATCCCGCTCTGCATCATCCCCTTGTGGGACGTCGACCTCGCCGCGCAGGAGACGCGGCGCAACGCGGAGCGCGGCGTGCGGGCGATCTGCTTCAGCGAACTGCCGGACCGCCTCGGATTGCCCACCATCCATTCGGGGAAGTGGGACCCGCTGTTCGAGGTGTGCAACGACTGGGGCGTGACGCTCGCCATGCACATCGGGTCGTCGTCCACCATGCCCGCGGCTTCTCCAGACGCCCCCGGTGGGGTCGGCGGCACGTTGGCGTTCAACAACGCCATGGCGTCGTTCGCCGACTGGCTCTTCTCCGGCAAGCTCGTGCAATTCCCCAAGCTCAAGTTGGCGTACTCCGAGGCGCAGATCGGCTGGATCCCGTACGCGCTCGAGCGGGCCGACACGGTGTGGGAACACCACGAGAGCTGGCAGCACTCCAAAGAGCTCGTGCCCGAGCCGCCGTCGACCTATTACTACGGGCGCATCTTCGGGTGCTTCACCCAGGATCGACACGGCCTGCGGTCGCTCGACGAAGTGGGCGTCGACAACATCTGCTTCGAGACCGACTACCCGCACACCGACACGACGTGGCCCGACTCACGGGAGTACGTCGAGAAGATGCTCACGGGCTTCGACGACGAGGTCGCCTACAAGGTGTTGCGCGGCAACGCCATCCGCATGCTCGAGCTCGACCGCACCTGAGCGACGGTCAGACCCCGGCGCGGCGGCGGGCGCGGCCGAAGAGGGCGAGGGTGACGGCGTGGAGCAGGTCGCCGACCTCCTTGGGCGCCTTGCCGGCACACGCTCGGGCGTTGGAGCCCTCGAGGATCACGCCGAGCCGATAGCACGCGAGCACCTCGTACCAGTCGACGGCGGAGAGGTCGCGGTCGCTCCCGTCGCCGTAGCGGGCGATGAGTTCGCCGCGACCGGGGAAGCCGTCCCACGGCTGCACCTGGGCGAACATGGCGTCGGGATCGTCGTCGGCGGGCCACGTGGCGAGCAGCTGGCCGAGGTCCACAAGCGGGTCGCCGACGGTACTCAGCTCCCAGTCGACCATCGCCAGCATGCGGGATGACCAGGGGTCGAACAGCACGTTGGCGAGGTGGAAGTCGCCGTGGATCACGCCGGGTGGCGACGGATCGGGACGGTTGGCGTCGAGCCAGGCCGCCACCGCGTCGAAGCCGGGAATGTCGGGGCCCGGGTATCCCTCCATCTCGGAATACGAGTCGAGCTGGGCGCGCCAGCGCTCGACTTGACGGTCGAGGTAGCCGTCGGGTTTGCCGAAACCGTCGAGGCCGACCGCGAGGTAGTCGACCCGATGCAGGGCGGCGATGGCGTCCGGCATCTCGAGGCCCATGGCGGCGCGGACGGCGGCGTCGCCGGCGTGCAGCGGTGGGAGGCCGGTGGTGGGGTTGAAGCCGTCGACCGGTTCCATCAGGTAGAACGCCGCGCCCAGGACATCCTCGTCGGGGCAGCCGGCGATGAACCCCGGGTGGGGCACGACCACCCCCGCGAGAGCGGCCAGCACCCTGGCCTCACGGCGCATCGTCTCGTCGCTGTTGCCCCGTTTGTGGATGGGCGGACGCCGCAGCACGTAGTCGCGATCGGCGCGCCGGAACCGCACGAGGATGTTCTGCGTCCCGCCGGCGAGGGCACGGGCCTCCGAGATGGGTCCGTCGCCCAACCCTTCGGCGTCCATCCACGCGGCGAGCGCGTCGAGATCGACCCCGGCAATGGCTGCGTCGCCGGGCGGAACGATGGAAGGGCCCTCGGTCATTGCGTGGTGATGGCGTGTTCGGCCTCGGCCTCGGCGTCGACGAACGGCGCGCCGCTGACGTCGACGACGACCTCGTGCAGCGTCCCGGCGAACGGGAACGGGGCGACGAACTCGTCGCTCACCGCGGGAGCGAGGGCGCGGCCGCACACGAGGCC
>DATDOY010000177.1:0-4377 GCA_035293045.1 Acidimicrobiia bacterium | reverse complement strand
CGATAGGAGCAGACATGCCGAAGGCCTCCGTACTTTCCGCGATGGGTCAGCCGATGGAGCTGCTCGACCTCGACCTCGAAGCGCCGCGGGCCGGCGAGGTGAAGGTCGAGATGGGGGCGTCGGGCGTGTGCCACTCCGACCTCTCCGTGCAGAACGGCACGATCATGATCCCGACGCCCGCCGTCCTCGGCCATGAGGGCGCCGGCATCATCACCGAGGTCGGCGAAGGCGTGACCAACCTCGCGCCGGGCGACCACGTCGTCCTCTCGTTCGTCCCCCAATGCGGCGAGTGCTTCTTTTGCACCCGCAACCAGGGTCAGCTCTGCGAGCAGGCCAACACCGCCCTCATGTCGGGCGGTCTGCTCGACGGCACCACCCGCTTCTCGCACAACGGCAGCCCGATCTTCCAGATGTCGGCGTGCGGGACCTTCTCGGAGGAGACGATCGTCCCGGCCATCGGAGCGGTCAAGATCGACCCCAAGATGCCCCTCAAGCAGGCGTCGCTGATCGGCTGCGGCGTGCTCACCGGAGTCGGCGCGGCGATCAACACGGCGACGATCAGCGAAGGTGACACCGTCGCCGTCGTCGGCGCGGGGGGCGTGGGTCTCAACGTCATCCAAGGCGCCAAGCTCGCCGGGGCCGACCGCATCATCGCCGTCGACATGGTGCCGGGGAAGCTCGAGCTCGCCCAGAAGTTCGGCGCCACCGAGACCGTCAACGCCGCGGAAGGCGACGCCGTCTCGCAGGTGATGCAGCTCACGCAACAGCGCGGCGCCGACGTGTCGTTCGAGGTCATCGGGCTCAAGGCCACCATCGACCAGGTCATCAACATGACCCGCCGCGGCGGCCAGGCCGTCCTCGTCGGCGTGCCGAAGATGGACGTGATGATCGAGCTGCCGGCCTTCCTCGGGGTCGTCCTCCAGGAGAAGTCGATCAAGGGCTGCTGGTACGGCTCGTCGAACGTGCACACCGACATCCCGAAGCTCGTCCAGCTCTACCAGGACGGCAAGCTCATGCTCGACGAGTTGATCAGCCGCGAGATCGACAACGGCCAAGTCAACGAGGCGTTCGAAGCGATGGAGAAGGGCGAGGTCGCCCGCTCCGTCATCGTCTACGGCTGAGGCGGGACCAATGCGGTACCGGAGGTTCGGTCAGAGCGATCTGGTGGTGTCGGAGGTCGGCTTCGGCGCGTGGACCATCGCCATGAACTGGTGGGGCGAGGTCGACGATCCCGCCGGCCTCGTTCACGCCGCGCTCGACACCGGCATCACGTTCTTCGACACCGCACCCGTCTATGGCGAGAACGGCGCCGGCGAGGAGATGCTCGCCAAGATCCTCGGGCGCACGCGTTCGGAGATCGTCCTCACCACCAAGTGCGGATACGACATCTCGGCGCCGAGGATCGCACCGGGCCATTCCGAGCGTCCGCACGACTGGAATCCCGCCAGCGTGCGGCGGCAGTTGGAGGAGTCGCTGCGCCGCCTCGGCACCGACTACATCGACCTGTACCAGTTGCACAACGCCACCATCGATCCCATCCGCGCCGACGACCTGTGGGTGGAGCTGGAGAAGATGCGCGCCGACGGGCTGGTGCGCGAACTCGGCGTGGCGCTCGGGCCGGCGATCGGTTGGGTCGACGAGGGCGTCGAGGCGATTCGCGAACGGCCGATCGTTTCGCTCCAGACGGTGATGAACGTCCTCGAGCAGGAGCCGGGCCGCACGTTCCTCGCCGAGCCCAACGTCGCGTCGCAACGGGTGGGCATCATCGCCCGCGTGCCGCACGCCAGCGACGTGCTCTCGGGCCTCGTCACCCGCGACACCGTGTTCGAGGCCGACGATCACCGCAGCCACCGCAACCGCGACGCCATCCTCGATCTCCTCGACATGAAGGACCACGTCGAGTTCCTGGCCGATCCCGATAGCGGCCGCACGCTCGGCCAGGCCGCCATCGCCGGGCTCCTCGCGTCCGAGGGCGTCACCACGGTGCTCCCGACGTGCACGACCGAAGAGCAAGTACGCGAGTACGCGCAGGCCTCGGATCTTCCGCTCTCGCCCGAAGAGCGCGCCCGCCTCGACGACGTCTGGACGAGCGGCTTCGGCGGGATGGAACGCCGGGCCGAGCCGGTGTTCAAGTCCTCCGTGTAGCGCCATCTCGAGATGGCGTAGCTTCACCACCCATGCGAGTACTGATCACTGGTTCGGCGCGCGCCATCGGCAGAGCAACGGCCGTGGAACTGACGAAGCGGGGCCACGAGGTCATCGCCACGGCCCGTGATCCGCGGTCCATCGAAGACCTCGAGGTCGCCGTCCGGATGCGCCTCGACGTGACCGATGAGGCATCGATCTCGGCCACTCTCGCCGCCGCTGGTGAGATCCACGCGGTCGTGAACAACGCGGCTCTCGCGGGAGGGGGACCGCTCGAACAGTTCCCGATCGCACAACTTCGCGAGATGCTCGAAACCAACACGATCGGGCCGCTGCGACTCGTGCAACAACTGGCGCCGGCGTGGCGCGCACGCGGCAGTGGCGTGATCGTCAACATCAGTTCGGTCCAGGGAAGGGTCGCAACGCCTCTCGAGGGCGCGTACAGCGCCACAAAGTTCGCGCTCGAGGCCCTGTCGGAAACGCTCCACTACGAACTCTCACACTTCGGGATCCGGACGGTCATCGTCGAACCCGGGTACATCGCTCCTGGGATGAAGGACGCGCCGTCGCACGTCGGGCCGAAGGAGTACGCCGCCCTGTGGAGCGAGTGGGAAGGGACCGACGCGAAGGTCACGGGTGACGCCGGCCGGCCCGGACCCGAGCTCGTTGCCAACGCGGTCGCCGATGCCATCGAAGACAAAGAGACGCCGCTTCGAGTGGAAGTTGGTGAGGATGCACGCCTCATCCTCGCCACTCGTCGTCAACTTGACGACGCCGCCTTCGAAGCCGTGATGCGTCAGACGCTCGATCTCACCTGGTAGGCGGACAACGAGGGCGAAGAGTTTCTTGCCGCGCTAGCCGAGGGGGCGGCGGCGGATGCGGTGGCGCACCCGCTGCTGGCGGCGGGCCAGAAGGGAGTGCCGGGACGCGAACTGCGCCGGGTTGGGGCGCGCCGACTCGTGGGGTCGGTGGAAGTTCGGCATCTGCTTCCGCGGGCCATTGCTCACGAGGCTGAAATTCGACGGAACCCGTGCCTGGCTCCTGCCGGGCTACGCACAACGGACAAAGAATCAAGGGGAGGCCGTCAGGTACGTCGGATGCGTCCCATTTCTCACACCCGATCAGGGGGATGCGGGCCGGATCCCCCGCAGGCCGTACCACGCGAGTTCGGCCAGCCACGCCGCCAACGTCTCGGGCGTGGTGTGCTCTCCGTCGCCGGTCCCGTCGCCCTGTCCGGCCTGGGCGACACGGCGGCTCGTCGCCTCGGCCATGCCGACGACCGCGTGCGCGAGCGCGAGTCGCTGCACGGGCGGGGCGTCGACTTCGATGAGCTGCGACACCACTTCGGCGACCGCGGCGATCACGCGTTCCGCCACGACGGCGAACTCCGCGTCGTTGCGCACCGACGCGCCAAAGAGCAGCCGGAACGCCGAAGAGTTTTCAGTGACGAATCTGAAGTAGGCGGTGAACCCCAACTCGACTTGCTCGCGGGGACTGCCCGCCTGCCTCGTCGCTTCACCGATTTCCGTTACCAGCCGCAGGCCGACGTCCTCGAGAAGCTCGACATAGAGCGCGCGCTTGTTGGCGAAGTGCTGGTAGAGCACGGGCTTGGTGACGCCGGCCGCCTCGGCGACGTCGTCCATCGACGTGGCGTGGAAGCCCTGGCCGGCGAAGACATCCCGCGCGACATCGAGGAGCTGTCGGCGTCGTTCCCGCGCCGGGAGTCGGACCGACATCGTGACTCAGGTGATGTGCATGCCCGAGATGGCCCGGGCGATCACGAGACGCTGGATCTCCGAGGTCCCTTCGAAGATCGTGTAAATCTTCGCATCGCGGTGCCAGCGCTCGACCGGGAAGTCACGGATGTAGCCGTAGCCACCGAGAATCTGGATCGCCCGCTCCGTCACCCACACCGCCACCTCGCCGGCCTTGAGCTTGCTCATCGATCCCTCGGCGTTCTCGAACTTGCCGCCGTGCTTGGCCATCCACGACGCCCGCCACACGAGCAGCCGCGCCGCGTCGATCTCCATCTTCATGTCGGCGAGGTTGAAGGCGATCGATTGGTTCTCGATGATCTTCTTCCCGAACGCCTCGCGCTCCTTGGCGTAGTCGAGGGCGAACTCGTACGCGGCGCGGGCGATGCCGAGCGCCTGCGCGCCGACGATGGGGCGCGTCGCCTCGAACGTGCTCATGGCCGCCTGCACGCCGGTCTTCTTGCCTTCACGCGCCCGG
>DATDOY010000176.1:0-13917 GCA_035293045.1 Acidimicrobiia bacterium | reverse complement strand
GCATGACTCGTACGGAGGCCCGGACGACGACAACACGGGCCCCGACGAGTTCTTCACCCTCGGCCACTCCGTCGAGAGTCAGTTCGCCCTCGCCGCGAGCCGGGGCCTGACCTTCCTCGCCATCACCGATCACAACGACGTCCGCGCGCAGTCCGATCCCGGATTCGGCACCCACGGCGTGATCGGCGTTCCGGCCTACGAGAACTCCCTCAACGGCCACGCCCAAATGCTTGGTGCCACCGAGCTCTTCAACAACGGCGATGCCGGCGCCGCTGCGGTGCAGTCGCTCGCCTCGCAGTTGCGCCTCGAGGGCGGCGCCTTCCAGATCAACCACCCGGGAGGCGACACCATCGACCCCGATCAGCCCGACTGGGGATACGGCTACGCCGTCGCGCCCGACAGCGTCGAAGTGTGGAACATCAGTCCGCTCTGGCAGCCGCCGATGCCCTCGGGCAATTCAATCGACGTCGCCATTTCGTATTGGGAGGGGTGGCTCGACCGCGGCGTCCACGTCGGCGCCACCGGCGGCAGCGACAACCACTGGCTCTCCACCACCGCGGTGCAAGGGGTCGGGCAGCCGACGACCTGGGTGTACGTGACCGAGTCCACGACGGCGGCCATCATCGAGGGCATCCGCATGGGCCGCACGACGATCTCGGCGGAACCGCCGGCTGCCGGCACCCGCGCCTTTGTCGAGGCCGACGCTGACGGTGACGGCGACTTCGAGGCGCTGATGGGCGAGACGGTCCCGGCCACCGCGGCGTTCCGGGTGCGGGTCGCCAAGGGCGCAGGGGCAACCCTCACGATCTACGGAAGCGGAGGCAACGCGCTTGGCCTCCCCGTGCCGGTCACCGGGACGCACTTCGTGCACAAGTTCACGCCGCCAGCCGACACGACCTGGGTGCGGGCCGAGGTCGGGGTTCCCGACGCCGCCGATGCCCGGGCGACGGTGTGCGATCCGCTGGTCAAAGAGGACACGTCGTACTGCCGGGATCGCCTCGGCCTCCTCGCGCTCACCTCACCGATCTACATCGGCCCTTAGCGCAGCGGCCGCCGATACAGTCGGCCGTCGTGGCCGCCGTGATCGAAATCGAAGGTTTGCGCAAGCAGTACCGGCGCCTCCGCGGACGCTCGGTCGTCGCCATCGACGGCCTCGATCTCACCGTGCCCGAGGGCGGGGTCTTCGGGTTCCTCGGCCCGAACGGGTCTGGGAAGACCACCACCATCCGATGCCTGTTGGGCCTCATCCGTCCTTCCGCCGGCCGCTGTCGAGTCCTCGCCGCCGAAATCCCCCATGGGCTCCCTGCCGTGATCGATCGCGTCGGATCGATCGTCGAAGAGCCCAAGTTCTTCCCGACCTTCTCCGGTCGACGCAACCTCATGCTCCTCGCCGCCATCGGCGGCTTTGGCCGCACCGAGGTGGACGCCGTCCTCGGGCGCGTAGGTCTCGCCGACCGAGCCGGCGACCTCGTGAAGGGCTATTCGCTCGGGATGCGCCAGCGTCTCGGGGTCGCCGCCGCACTCTTGAAAGACCCGGCGGTCCTCATCCTCGACGAGCCGGCAAACGGCCTCGACCCCGCGGGCATCCGGGAAATCCGGGAGTTGCTGCGGTCGCTCGGCGACGAAGGCCGCACGGTGTTCGTGTCGAGCCACATCCTGAGCGAGATCCAGCAGACCTGCGACCGCCTCGCCATCCTCACGAAGGGACGCTGTGTTGCGCAGGGCACCGTCGAGGAAGTGCTGCGCTCAGGGGGCGGCTCGCGACTGCTGGTGCGGCTCGGCGATCTCGACGGAGGCGTCGCCGCACTCCAGGCGGCCGGGATCGCCGTCGAGCGACATCCCGACCACCTCCGGGTCGACACGCCGGACTCCGGGCCGGCCCGCGTCTCCGAAGTCCTCGGCTCACATCGGCTGTGGCTCGACGAGCTCAAGCCGCTCGACGTCTCGCTCGAGGACGTCTTCCTCGAGCTCACCGGCGATGCGTCCGGCGAGTCGTCGTCGCCCCACCCGCCGCCGCCTCCGCCTCCCGCACCGCCCCCTCCCCCCGCGCCGGCATGACCACGATGTTGGCCGTCGAGATTCGCAGGTACATGGCGCGTCGGCTCACCCGCGTGCTCATTCTGCTCGCCCTCCTCGTGAGCGTGATCGTCGCCGTCAGCGTCTACGCGGTGAATGACCCTCTCATTGAGGGCCAGGCCCGCTTCCTCGAGGACGGAGATCCGCGCGGGCTCACAGCGCTCTGGCCGGAGGAGAACGCCGACGAGGGCATCCTGTTGAACTCGACGGCGTTCTTCCTGTTGGTCACCGGACTGATCGCGGCTGCGTCGATGATTGGCGCCGAGTGGAAGGCGGGCACGTTCACCCACCTGCTGACATGGGAACCGCGCCGGCCGAGGGTGGCGGCGGCCAAGGTGATGGCGGCGGCGATCCTCGCCACGGCGATCGCCGCCGGCCTTCTCCTCTGTTTCTCGGCCGCGTTTCTCCCAACGGTCCTCGCCAAGGGCACCACCGAGGGTGCCGACCGTTCGTGGTTCATGTCGTATCTCGGCGGCGTCGTCAAGATCTCGGCCGCCACCGGTGTGGCCGCCGTCATCGGGGCTGGGATCGCCATGATCGGCCGGAACACGACGGCGGCCGTGGGCGCCGCCTTCGGCTACTTCACCGTGGCCGAACCCATGGTCCGCGGCCTCAAGCCACAGTGGCAAGGGTGGCTCCTCAGCGAAAACGTCGTCGCGTTCCTCACCGACGGCATCGAGGATCCGGTCACGCTGAGCGCGGGCGCCGCCGGTCTGACGATCGTCGCGTACGCGACCGTCATCGCCGTCGCCGCCGGTGCCCTCTTCTACCGTCGCGACATCGCGGGCGCCGGCTAACTCCGAGCGTTCGCCTCGTCCGCCAACGGCGGCCGTCGCTACGACGAACGTCGGGCGTTGATGATCCACGCGGCGCTCGCAAAGACCACGCCGTCGGCGGTCGCGTGGTCCGCGAGCACCTGCTGGAGATCGTCGAGCGCCCGCGCTCTGGTGGCGTCGTCGAGGTCCTGGGTGAGCCCCCTCACCAGTCCCTGGTGGCGGACGAAGGACCAGGCGTCTTCGGCGTCCTTCCCGAACCAGATCGGCTGATTGGACGCGGTCAGGGCGACGTCCTCGAACCCCGCGTCCCCCAGAAGGCGCCGGACGCCGTCGGGATCGGCGAGGCCGAACGGGCCCGGCGCCCCCGGCGGCGGCGCCGGCAAGTCCCTTCCCGCCGCCAGCGCTCCGCGGAACTCCCGAAGCCACTCGTTTTCGGAGAGGCCCCGCCACGCCAGAAGCGCCACGTCTCCGCCCGGCCGGACCGCACTGGCGATGTTGCGGAAGGCGGCGTCGGGATCGCCGAAGAACATGGCACCGAACCGGCTGATGGCGACGTCGAAGGCCGACTCCGCGAAGCGGTGAACCTGAGCGTCGCCCTGGACGAACTCGACGTTCTCGAGCCCCTCGGCTCGGGAACGTTCGGCGGCCAACGCGAGCATGCCGGCCGACAGGTCGATGCCGAGGGCTGCTCCATCGGACGCCACGCGAGCGGCATCCCGCGTCGAGAGGCCGGTTCCACACCCGACGTCGAGCACGCGATCGCCCCGGGCGACGGGCTCCGAAGCCAGGAACGCCTGCCAGTGAGCGTTCGCCGCGGCGTCGTAGTAGTCGGCGAACTCGGTCCAGTGCTCGCCCTCGTCTCCGTCCCAAGCGGCTGCCTGTTCGCTGTTGGCCATCGTCATCGACATGTCCCCTGCCCTCTCATCGCGGCTGTATACTCCCATTGGGATTATCCTATAGTCCGAAGGGGATCAATGTCAACCGCAGCGAACCTCACGACCACGTCCTACGCCATCCTTGGCTTGCTCGCCATCAAGCCCTGGACGACCTACGAGCTCGCTCAGCAAATGGATCGGGCGATCGGCGACTTCTGGCCCCGCACCCGCAGCAAGCTGTACGAGGAGCCGAAGAAACTGGTCGCCCACGGTCTCGCTCAGGCGTCGCCGCAGAAGACGGGCAAGCGGCCGCGCACGATGTACACGATCACGGCCAAGGGTCGGCGGGCCCTCGCCGCGTGGGTCCCAACGCCGAGCGCCGGCCCGGTGCTCGAGTTCGAGGCGCTCCTCAAGGTGTTCTTCGCGGAGCACGGGTCGAAGGCGGATCTCCTGGCCACGCTCCGCTCCCTTCGAACGTGGGCGGTCGAACGTTCGCGGCTCGGCGTCGGGATCTCGCGTGGATATCTCGAGGGCGAGGGCCCATTCCCCGAGCGGCTTCCGTGGCTCATCCTCTCGGGCCGCTTCCTCGACGACTTTGCCGCCATGGTCGAGGAGTGGTCCGAGTGGGCGGCGTCCGTCGTCGCCGAGTGGCCCGATGACGTGCGAAAGACCTCCCCCGACCTCGCCACGCTCGAGAACATGGTGCGTCGCAACGAGGCCGTGGTGAAGCGCTGGAGCCAGGACGGCGCCGCGTGACCTGACCTCGCGTCCTCACCGCCTCGCGGGGCTCACGCCCCCAAGAATGCGGCGAGCCGCGCGTAACTGTCCTCGAGCGAGGCGCGAGTGACGAACTCCCCCGGAGTGTGCGCGAGTTCCGGATCGCCCGGTCCGAAATTGAAGGCCGGGATCCCGTGGGCTGAGAACCGCGCCACGTCGGTCCACCCGAGCTTCGGTCGAACCGGCACGCCGAGGACGCTCACCGCCTCCGCGACGAGGGGGTTGCCGAGGTTGGGTGGAGCGGCGTCGGCGCCGTCGAGCACGGTGACCTCGTCGGCGCCCTTCAGCATGGCTCGCACTTCCTCCACCGCCTGGTCGAACGTTCGAGCCGGCGCGAACCGGCGGTTCACGACGACCGCACACTCGTCGGGCACGACGTTGCCGGCCACGCCGCCCTCGATGTAGACGACCTGGAGCGACTCGCGGTACCCGAGACCGTCGAGCTCGACCACGGGCGGGTCGAAGTCGGCGATCCGCTGGAGCACCGTCGCAGCCTTGTGTATGGCGTTCTCTCCCATCCACGGGCGGGCGGTGTGGGCGCGCGCGCCTCGGAAGGTGGCCTGCATTCGGAGCATCCCCTGGCAACCGGCCTCGATCGCGCCGTTGGTTGGCTCGAGAAGAATGGCGAGGTCCGCGGTCACCACCGACTCGCGATCGGCAAACAGGTGCCGCAGGCCGTTGTGCTCGTCGGCCACCTCCTCGGCGGCGTAGAACACAAACGTCAGGTCGTGGCGGGCGGTGGCGGCGACCTCCTCGGCGAGCCGGAGCATCACGGCGACCCCGCCCTTCATGTCGGTCGAGCCGAGACCTGAGAGCTTGTCGCCGTCGATCTCGGCGCGATCGTTGCCGGCGACAGGAACGGTGTCGGTGTGTCCGGCGAGGACGACTCGGCGGCCAAGGCCGCGCTCGGTACGTCCCACGACGTTGTCGTCGAACCGCTCCACGACGAGACCCGGAACCCGATCGAGTCGTTCCTGGATGGCGTCGGCAATGGCGGCCTCATCGAGGCTCACCGACGGGATGTCGACCAGCGCGGCCGTGAGGCCGAGCAGATCGGCCGCGTCCACGTCCTTGAGGGTCACGCACTGCCTCCGTGTTCCCGGAGAATCTCGTTGAGCTTGAGGCGGTCGTGGTCCTGCCCTTCCTCGAGGTAGCGGAGGATCAGGGCGCACGGCAGCCCAAACTCACCGCCCGAGAACGCCTTGGTGCGCACACCCTGGACGACCACGGCGCGCTCGGGCACGTCGCCGCGGCCCACTTCGGCACCGGTCTCGGCCTCGATGACAGGGGTGGATGCGGCAAGAATGACGCCCGCTCCGAGCTTGGCCCCGCGGCGCACGCGCGCGCCCTCAACGATCATGCACCGGCTGCCGAGGAAGACGTCGTCCTCGACGACGACCGGCGCCGCATTGGGCGGTTCGAGGACCCCGCCGATCCCGACGCCCCCGGAGAGGTGCACCCGCTTCCCGATCTGCGCGCACGAGCCGACGGTTGCCCAGGTGTCGACCATCGACCCTTCCTCCACGCGCGCGCCGATGTTGACGTATGACGGCATCATGATGACGCTCGGTGCGAGGTAGGCACCCCAACGAGCCGACGCGCCGGGCACCACGCGGACCCCCGCGGCCTGATACCCGTGCTTGAGCGGGATCTTGTCGGCGTACTCGAAGGGTCCGAGCTCGATGGTCTCCATCTCGGCGAGCTTGAAGTAGAGGAGGATCGCCTGCTTCGCCCACTCGTGGACGACGACCTCGCCGTTGACGATCTCCGCCACGCGAGCCTCGCCACGGTCGAGGCGGTCGATGGCCTCGGTGACGACGCCCGTCGCCTCCGAGCGGGTCATGATCTCGTCGAGATGATCCCGCCCGTCCCATAGGCGCGTGATCTCTTGCGAAAGGTCGGTCATGGCTTCGGTCATGGGAGGCGAACCTATCCGGCCCGCAACACCGACGGCAGACGCGAGAGCGCGGGAGCGAGGATCTCGCTCGGGGCGACCAGCGCGACCCGAACGTGTCGGGCTCGGTCCTCACCGAAGAGATCGCCGGGAGCCACGACGATTCCCGCTCGGGCGAACTCGTCGGCGACCGTCCATGCGTCCCGGCCCGCCGCGTCGGCCAGCCATAGATAGAAGGTGCCGGGACCCCCATCGTGGGTCACGCCGCTCCCGTCGAGGGCCTCCAGGAACGCTTCGCGCCGCTCGCGGTAGATCGCTCGCTGTCGGGTGACGTGCTCGTCGTCCCGCCACGCCGCCGCGGCCGCGATCTGGACGGGCCCCGGAACCATCAGCCCGAGGTGCTTCCGCATTTCGCCGAGGTACCGGACGAGGTCGGGGTCGCCGGCGACGAAGCCGGCCCGCAGCCCGGCCATGTTCGACCGCTTGGACAGTGAATGGACGGCGAGGACGCCCTCGCTCCCCGCTCCCAGCGCCGTCGCCGGCGGTTCGCCGTCGAACGTGAACTCCACGTAGCACTCGTCGCTGGCCACGATGACGCCGTGGCGGCGCGCCCACGCCACGGCCCCGGAGAACCAGGACGCGTCGGCGACCGATCCGGTGGGGTTTCCCGGCTCGTTGAGCCAGAGCAGGAGGGCACGCTCGGCGTCCTCCGGTGCCACCGCGGACAGATCAATGTGCCCGTCCGCGCCGAAGGGCACCCCGACCGCGCGCAAGCCGGCCAACTCCGCACCCATGGCGTAGGTCGGATAGGCGATCGCCGGATACAGGACGGTGTCTCGCTCCGGAGCGCGGAGGGAGAGCAGGCGCGGGAGCGACGCCACGAACTCTTTGGTGCCGACGCACGCCGCGATCGCGTCGAGCTCCACGCTGACCGCGAGCCGTCGGTTCATCCACTCGCTCGCCGCCTCGCGGAACTCGGGAAACCCGACGCTGGCGGGGTAGTTGGCACCCCGGCCGAGCGCTCCGGTGAGGGCATCCGCGACGACCTTGGGTACGGGATCACACGGATCACCGATCGACAGGTCGACACCGTGCCCCGTGGCCGCGGCCAGGGTTCGCAGGTCGGCCACACGATCCTGTGGATACGGAGGGGGCTGGTAGCCGGTCGGGGCGGGGGTCGGGGTCACCCGGCGGCCTTCTCGACCATCCATTCCGCATACCGCTCCACGGCGTCGTGCGGAAGGCGGGCCCGGACGCGAGCCGCGTCGGGCCCATGATTCTCCACAAGCACTTCACCATCGCGGTGAAGCCCGGCAAGGATGTCGCCCCGGGCCCAGGGAACGCTCAGCTCGACGATGTCCATCAGCGAACGGAGCTTGCGGGCGATCGCCTCGAGCAACCGGTCGACGCCCTCCCCCGTGCGCGCCGAGATGCCGACGACGTCTTCGTGGAGCCGCGCCACTTCCTCGACGACCCCAGGGGGCGCGACGTCGAGCTTGTTCACGACAAACAGCTCGGGCACCTGGTCGGCTCCGATCTCGACGAGAACTTCGCGTACCGCGGCGAGGTGGCGGCCGACCCCATGGGCCGAGCCGTCGATCACGTGGAGGAGCAGGTCGGCGTCGCCCACCTCCTCCAGGGTTGACCGAAAGGCCTCCACGAGATCGTGAGGCAGCTTCTTGACGAACCCGACCGTGTCGGCGAGCAGAACCTCTTCGCCGCCGAGGAGCCGCAGTTTGCGCACCCGCGGATCGAGCGTGGTGAAGAGCTGGTGTTCGGTGAGGACTCCCGCGTCGGTCAGCGCGTTGAGGAGCGTCGACTTTCCCGCGTTCGTGTAACCGACCAGCGCCAGCAGCGGGATCCCTTGCCGACGGCGCGCCTTGCGCTGCGTGGCCCGAGTGCGCTCGAGCTTGACCCGCTCCCGCTCGATGTGGGCGATGCGCCGGCCGATCCGCCGGCGGTCGACTTCGAGCTGACTCTCGCCCGGTCCGCGCGTGCCGATGCCGCCGGCGAGTCGGCTCATCTCCACACCGCGTCCCCGCAGGCGCGGGAGCCGGTACTTGAGCTGGGCCAGCTCGACCTGCAACATCCCCTCGCGGGTCGTCGCGTGTTGGGCGAAGATGTCGAGGATCAGGGCGACGCGATCCACGACGTCGACCTTCATCTCCTTCTCCACATTGCGCAGCTGGGCGGGCGTCAGCTCGTCGTCGAAGATGACGAGGTCGAGGTCGAGGCCCGGTGCCATCTGCACGAGCTCGTCGAGCTTCCCCTTGCCGATGTAGGTCGCGGGATCTGGCGTGCCGCGGCGCTGGAGCATGGTGAAGACCACTTCGGCGCCGGCGGTATCCGCGAGAGCGGCGAGTTCGGCAAGCGAGGCTTCGGCCTCCTCGACGTCGGCGTCGCCGGTGGCGACCCCGACCAACGCGGCGCGCTGGACGAGGACCTCGAAGTCGGTCTCGGTGGCGGTGAGCCGGCGCCGGACGCGCCCTTGGTGCTGATTGCGATGGGCCATCAGGGCGTCCCCGATCCCCGACCCAGTCGCACGTCGTGGTCGCCGACGAATCCGACAGGGCCGCCGAGCCACATGGTTCCGTCGAGTTCGACGGTGAGCGTGCCTCCGGGCACCTCGACGCGGACCAGATCGTCGACCAAGCCACGATGGCGGGCCACGGCGGCGGCGGCGCACGCGCCGGTTCCGCATGAGCGCGTCTCGCCGACGCCGCGCTCCCACACCCGCATCCGGATGAGGTCGCGTGCGACAACGCGGATGAACTCGACGTTGACGCGGTGGGGAAAGCGGGTGTCGTGTTCGAGGCGGGCGCCGTGGTTCTCGACGGGAACGGCGAGTGGATCGTCGACGAACAACACGAAATGCGGGTTGCCCACGCCCGCCGCGTCACCCTCGTAGACGACGCCGTCGACCTCGGCTTTGAGTCCGAAGGCGGAGTCGACGGCGAGGGGTATCGCAGAGGGATCAAAGGTGGCCGGGCCCATGTCGACCCGGGCGTACGCGGAGACGTCGGTCTCCGCCCACTCGACGGTCTTGATCCCGGCGTCGGTCGCCACCGTGAAGCGCATCGTCGTGACGAGCCCGGCCCGCCGCGCCGCGGCCGCCACACAGCGCATGCCGTTCCCGCTCATCTCGGCGCGCCCGCCGTCGGCGTTGGTGAGCTCCATCGACAGGTCGGCCCCGTCCCGGCCGGGGAGGATCCGCAGCAGCCCGTCGGCGCCGATCCCGTCCCGACGGTCGCAGAGAGCCCGCACGTCGTCTGGGGTGGGGGCGTGCGCGTCGTCGAGATCGATCAGAACGAGGAAATCGTTCCCCGTCGCGTCGAGCTTGCTCAGGCGGACGTGTGACACGACGACCAGCATTCCAGGGCGGAGGCAACTCCGTCCGACGGATTTTCGATCTCGAGCCACTGCACCCGCGGATCACGCTCAAACCACTTGCGCTGGCGACGGGCGAACCGTCGCGTGCGACGCTCCGCGACGGCGAACGCCTCGTCCTCCGTCAGCCGCCCCTCGAGATGCTCGATGACTTCGGCATATCCGATGGCCTGGCTCGCAGTGCGTGACAACGGCCGATCCTGGTCCAGTAGCGCCTGCACTTCGCCGACCAGACCCGTCGCTCGCATGTCGATCAGCCGGTCGTGGATGCGTTGGCGTAGACGGTCGGCGTCGGACCTCGTGCCCACGATGGCGACCGGGATGACCGGATCGCCGTAGGAGTCGAGTCCCGGGCCGAACGACGAGAAGAGCCGCCCGGTCACCTTGATCACTTCGAGGGCGCGCACGATGCGGCGGCGGTTGGCCGGATCGATTCGACTGGCTGCGCGCGGGTCGGCGGCGGCTAGGCGCCCGTAGAGCGCACTCGTCGGGCCTTCAGCGTCGATCTCTTCACGGATGCGCCGATCCTCGCCGGGGAACTCGAGCGGATCGACCACGGCTCGAAAGTACAGGCCGGTGCCCCCCACGAGCAGGGCGCGGCGTCCGCGGGCCTCGATGTCGGCGACGACCTCGCGTGCGGCGTCCCGGAACCGAACAACGCTCCAGTCCTCCCACGGGTCCGCGATGTCGATCAGGTGGTGCGGAACCGCGGCACGTTCGGAGGGCGACGGCTTCGCGGTGCCGATGTCCATGCCCCGATACACCTGCATCGCGTCGACGGAGACGATCTCGACGTCACCGAGAATCCGCGCCGCCTCGAGCGCGATCGCCGACTTCCCCGAGGCGGTCGGCCCGACGAGGGCGAGGTGCGGGTGCGTCAACCGGCGGCCACGGCGATCGGGATGCGCGTCCGCCGCGTGGGTTCGTGCGTCATCTCGAGCCAGTCCCCGATCAGATGGTGCGGCGCCGCGGCCGTCACCCGCACCCGCCCGTACGAACCCGGTCGAAGCACATGGTCGCCCTCGGCGGCGAAGTGAATGAGCTTGTTGTGGCGCGTGCGGCCGCTCAGAACGGCCCGATCCTTCTTCGACGGTCCTTCCACGAGCACGTCCTCGACCTCCCCGATGCGCGCCTGGTGTTTGGCGAGAGCGCTGCGTTCCACGGCCGCGGTCAGGCGGTCCATTCGCTCGCGGGTCACTTCGGGGGCCACGAACTCCTCGCTCTTCTCGGCGGCCTCGGTTCCCGGTCGGGGTGAGTAGATGAACGTGTAGGCCGAGTCGTACTCGGCGGTCTCCACGACCGCCAGCGTCGCCTCGAAGTCGGCGTCGGTCTCGCCGGGGAAGCCCACGATGATGTCGGTGGTGACCGACAGGTCAGGGATGGCGGCGCGCGCAGACTCAAGCCGTTCGAGATAGCGGTCGGCGGTGTAGCCGCGATGCATTCGGGCCAGCACGGCGTCGCTTCCCGACTGAAGCGGCAAATGCAGGTGTTCACACACCGATTCGCACTCGCTCATGGCGCTCACGGTCTCGGGGCGCAGGTCCTTCGGGTGAGGCGAGGTGAAACGGATGCGCCGGATGCCGTCGATGGCGTCAACCTCGCGCAGCAGTTCGGCAAAGCGCGGGCTCCACTGCTGCGCGTCGAGATCGCGGCCATACGAGTTGACGTTCTGACCGAGCAACGTCACCTCGGTCACCCCGTCGGCGGCGAGTGCCTCGACCTCGGCGAGGATGTCGCCCATTCGGCGGTTCACTTCCCGTCCGCGCACCGCGGGAACGATGCAGAACGCGCACGTGTTGTCGCACCCGATCTGGATGGCGACCCACGCCGAGTGCGCAAGATCGCGTCGAGCGGGGAGGGCCGAGGGGAACTCGGCGAGTTCTTCGAGGATCTCGGTGACGGGACCCGACTGGCGCGCCTGCGCGAGGAGTTCGCCGGCGCGGTGGACGTTGTGCGTGCCGAAGACCACATCGACATGTGGCGCCCGGCGCTGGATGAGGTCTCGGTCCTTTTGGGCGAGGCAGCCCGCGACGGCGATCTGCAGGTCGGGGCGCTCGGCCTTGAGCGACTTCAGGTGCCCCAGGGTCCCGTAGAGCCGGTTGTCGGCGTTCTCGCGGATACAGCACGTGTTGAGAACCACGACGTCGGCCGATTCCGCGTCGATCGCGGCCTCCATGCCGTCGGCTGTGAGGAGTCCCGCGATCCGCTCGGAGTCGTGCTCGTTCATCTGGCAGCCGAACGTGCGGATGAAATAGGTGCGAGGAGGAGTCATGAACGTGCCCAGTGTACGGGCGGCGTCGCCGGCGGTCGGCGGTCGGCGCAGAATGGCCGACCCCGTATCAGCCAGAGATCGTGAACTCGGCGGTGGAGGGGAGATCGGCGTCCGAGAGATCGACCTCGTGCTCCGAGAGGTCGACGGAGAGGTCGCGGTTCTCGACCGAGAGGCGGATCGCCGTGCGTGACTCACCGTCGATCTCGACGTCGGCGAAGGTCGGGATGCACACGAGGTCGATCCCCGAGGGAGCGACGTAGCCCCGGGCGATGGCGACGGCCTTGATGGCCTGATTGAGCGCGCCCGCTCCGATCACTTGGATGTGGGCGACGCCGTACTGGCGGACCACGCCTGCGAGCGCGCCCGCGACGGAATTCGGACTGGACCGAGAAGACACCTTCAGCACTTCCACGGGTCTGTCCTTTCCAACTCCCGCCATCACACACTCCCCCCGTGTGCGATGTTCGACGGGACGGACCGGGATTCCTGCCCAAGCGCCGTCCCTTTGGGGAGCAATTGCCCCGCCCGCCGTCGTCGGCCACGGTCGGCGCGGGCGCTCACGCCCCCTCGTGGTCCTAGATCCCCCCAAGACCGCCGGAATACTCCCAGGGTGCCGATATCGCCCGAATGCCGCGCCGGGCGGACGCGGGCAGGGCCATGTCGGCCGGCGTCGCTGGTCGCCGACCGCGTCCATCACGCGCATCGGCCGCCCCTCGCAACGTCACGTCGGGGCGGCCGATGGCGGTGTCTGGTGGTCGGATCTGCCGGAGCTACCCCTCGGGAACGACCTTGTCGAGGATGTCGATGACGTCGGCGTCGTCGTCGGCCTCCGAGAAGTCGTCCGAAACGTCGATCGCGACGGGCTGGCCGATCCCCAACTCGGTCTTCACCTTCTCGGTCAGCTCGACCATCACCTCGGGACTCTCCCGGAGAAACTCCTTCGCCGTCTCTCGACCCTGGCCGAGCTGCTCGTCGTCGTACGTGTACCAGGCGCCTGACTTCTTGACGATGTTGAGGTCGACCGCCATGTCGAGCACGGTGCCCTCGCGGCTGATGCCCTCGCCGAACCCGATTTCGAACTCGGCCTGCTTGAACGGCGGCGCGGTCTTGTTCTTCGCCACCTTGACCCGCACTCGGTTGCCGACCACTTCGGCGCCGGCCTTGATCGACTCGATCCGCCGGATGTCGAGCCGCACCGACGAGTAGAACTTGAGTGCCCTTCCCCCCGGCGTCGTTTCGGGCGAGCCAAAGAGGACGCCGATTTTTTCGCGCAGCTGGTTGATGAAGATGCAGATGGTGCCGGACCGGTTGAGGTTGGCGGTGATCTTGCGGAGCGCTTGGCTCATGAGGCGGGCCTGCAACCCCATGTGCGTGTCGCCCATCTCACCCTCGATCTCGGCGCGGGGCACGAGGGCCGCCACCGAGTCGATGACCACGACGTCGAGGGCGTTGGACCGGATGAGGATGTCGGCGATCTCGAGCGCCTGCTCCCCCGTGTCGGGTTGGGAGATCAGCAACTCATCGACGTCGACGCCGATGGCCCTGGCGTAGACCGGGTCGAGCGCGTGCTCGGCGTCGATGTACGCGCACGTGCCGCCGTTGCGCTGGGCTTCGGCAACCACGTGCAGGGCGAGGGTCGACTTCCCTGACGACTCCGGCCCGAAGATCTCCACGACGCGCCCGCGCGGCAGCCCCCCGATGCCGAGGGCGACGTCGAGACTCAGGGCCCCCGTGGAGATGGCCTCGACGCCCACGTTGGTCCGGTCGCCGAGCCGCATGAGTGCTCCCTTGCCGAAGTTCTTCTCGATCTGGCCCTTGGCCATGTCGAGCGCCTTCTCGCGATCGGCGGCACCCTTCTCG
>DATDOY010000175.1:0-4588 GCA_035293045.1 Acidimicrobiia bacterium | reverse complement strand
TTCGCCGGGCGAGATGCGCCACGCCGAGCGGAGGCTCTTTGCGGACGGAAGGTTCTTCACGCCCGACGGCCGGGCGCGGTTCGTGTGTGAGGAACCACGACGGCCGACGGAGGCGACGAGCCGGCGTTACCCGTTCGTGCTCCTGACGGGGAGAGGCACGTCCAGTCAATGGCACACCCAGACCCGCACCGCGAAGTCGGCGACGCTGCGGGCGTTGTATCCCGCCGACGCCTATGTCGAGATCAATCCGAGCGACGCCGACGCGCTCGGGATCGCGCCCCACGAGTGGGTGGTGCTGCGGTCGGCGCGGGGACGGATGCGCGCCAAGGCGTTTGTTACGCCCACGGTTTCCGCCGGTCAGGTGTTCGTCCCGATGCACTACCCGGAGACCAATCGCCTCACGCATCCCACCTTCGACCCCTACTCACGCCAGCCGTCCTACAAACATTGCGCCGTGGATGTGCGTCGCCCTGAGGCGTGGGAGTGATCTGACGCGTAGGCGTGGCGCAAGGAGACGGGCTGGGAGGTTTGGCATCCGAACCGTGGTATGGCCGGATCGCGCCTCGCCGGGCGGCTCGAACCCTCGGGACCAGCGGTCCCGCCTCACCATGCGGGATGGCCCGATGTAACCATTCCGCAATCGTCCGGAACGGCGCACACTCGGAGAGGCGGCGCCGAGGGGTCGGCGCGCGACATGGGGGGAGGCGCCATGTTGTGGACGCTCGGATTCGGGGCCGACGCGATGATTGCCGCGATTTATATGGCGATCACCTGGTTCATCGTCTGGCCGCTCGTCCAAACGCGCCAGCTCGCCAGCAACCGACTTGGCGCGGCAACGGGGGCGATCTTTTTCTCGTGTGGGGTCGGCCACGGCATCCACGCCGTGCACGTCCTGCTCCCGGCGTTCGGCATCGAGGAGACGGCGGGGTTGGCGTCGCGTGTCGGCGTCGAGTGGCACCAAGTGGCGTGGGACCTGACCACGGCTGCCATCGGCGTGTACTACATCAGCCTGCGGCGGATCTACGGGTCGCTCATGCGCGGCGCCAAGCTCTTCGAGGATCTTGAGGAGAACCAGCGCCAGGCGCTCGAGATCAACGACAAGATCGTCCAAGGCCTGGTCGTCGCCCAGGCCGCGCTCGCGGTCGATGAGCGGGCAACGTCGGAGGCCGCCCTCGCTCAGACTCTGGCCTCGGCCAAGCACCTCATCAGCGACCTGCTCTCACAACTCGATGATGAGCGCCAGCTCGAGCCGGGCGACCTCGTGCGCTCGAGCCCGGCGGCCATTCGCTGAGGCAGGGATGCCCTCGCCTGTGGCCGCGCTCGCATCGTTGACGAGGGCCAGCGAGCGAGTTCGGGTGCTGGTGGTTGACGACACCGAAGACATCCGCCATCTGCTCAAGGTCGTCCTCGACCTCGACGGGCGTTTCGACATCGTCGCCGAGGCCGGTGACGGCGCCGCCGGGGTCGAGGCCTGTCGCGCCCATCACCCCGACCTGGTGCTGCTCGACTTGGCCATGCCGGTCATGGACGGGCTCCAGGCGCTCACGGAGATCCGTCGCATCTGGCCGACGCCGCCCCCGAGAGTCGTGGTGCTGTCGGGGTTCGTGGCGGAGCTGGCCGCGCGGCGCGCGCTGGATCTGGGAGCGGACGCCTACCTGGAGAAGGGCAACTCGTTCGCAGGGCTGGTCCCGCTCCTCAGCGAGGTCTGTCAACTCGGGCCGGGGGTCGGCCCGACGAGACCGAACGGCGGCCGGGAGCGACGCTTGGCCGCCCTGCCGGGCGAGGAGGCGACCGAAGTCGTCGCCTTCGTCGCCCACGAACTCAAGAACCCGATCACGGTGATCGAGGGTTTCTCGACGCTCCTTGTCGGGGCGGTCGATCGCTTGGAACGCGACACCGTCATCGAGGCCGCCGCCGCCATCCAGCGCCAGTCGCGCCACCTCGCCGCGATCCTCGAGGCCTTCTCGCACGCACGGCTCGTCGAGGTGGGCGCCGTGGAGATCCGGGTCGAGGAGGTCGACCTCGCCGCCCTCGTACGGCAAGTCGTCGCCGATCTGAAGCCGATCACGGACCAGCACGACGTCACTGTGCAGGCCGTCCCCACGCCCGCCCGGGTCGACCCGGGCGCGGTCCGCCAGATTCTCACCAATCTCGTCTCCAACGCCGCCAAGTACAGCGCCCCTGACCGGCCGATCAAGGTCACGGTCGACCCTCGCCACCGCGAGATCCGCGTCGAAGTCATCGATCACGGGCCCGGGGTGCCGGTCGGGCGTGAGGACGAACTGTTCGGCAAGTTCGCTCGCCTCGGGGCAACCAGTACGACAGGGGTCGGGCTCGGTCTGTACATCTCCCACGGGCTCGCCCGCAGTCACGGTGGTGACCTCACCTACACACGGCCCCCTGGCGGAGGCAGTTGCTTCACCCTCGTCCTCCCGGTGGACTGACCCGACAGGCGCGGCGCCTCATGCCATCCTCGGCGTGGAGCACCGCTCCGCACGTGACGCTCCGTCGCGAAAGGGGGGAACGAGCAGCGGGCCGGGTGGCGAATGCGATTCCGCCACCCGGCACGAGAAGCCCTGGCCGCGGCGCTCGGGCTGACCGGCGCCGTGAGCGACCCATCGAGCGGCTGCGGCATTAGCAACTTCTGGTTGACGAGATACTTAGATACTTGTATCGTTAGGTACCTAGGAGGTAGGAGTCATGAGCACCCAGTCGCCGATCAAGGTGAACGCGCAGACCAAGGAGCGCGTCCGCTATCTGGCCGCCCTCACCGATGTCACCCAGGCCGAGGTTGTGGATCGTGCCGTGGCCGAGTTCGCCCTCCGACACGCCGACGACATCACCAAGGGGATTGACCGCGCTCGAGAGGTTCTCGGCGCTGGGGATGCCGCCGTTGCCGCCCTCCTGCTCGACGAGCCACTCGAGGCCCTGGAGCGCGTCGCGGGCGATGGTCGCGGGAACTAGCGAATCCCGAGCCTCACGACCTCGAACCACTCGGCCGGCCCAGTCGGCCAGTCGGTGCGCGCCTCGAAAACGGCCGGCGCGACGTGCCGCTCAAGAGTGGCGAACAGAAGGTCTCGCACCACGGAGCTGACCCCGGCTCCATTCGCTGCCCGGACGCTCAGGGCGCACCAAATCTCTTCGACTTCACCGCCGATGACGAGCACCCGACACGGGAGCCAGTCGCCGAGGTCGGCGCGCTGCTCGGTGCCCTTCTCGGCGTAAGCGCGATTGAACAGGTGCAGGAGTTCGGCTGCGAGGCCGCGCTGAAGACGGATGGCCGCTTCGGCGCGGTCGCGAAGACGGTCGTCAGCGCTCGGCAAAAGCTCCCCCCTCGCGTGCAGATCCGCGAACCAGGCATACGCGTCGTCCGCGGAGCCGTCCTCGCGTCTGCGTGCTGCGCAGAGCCACACGATTTCGTCGTCCTCATCCACCCACGTGGCGCCACGGTGCGCGGAGACGCGGATTCGGTAGAGGAGGGGATGGTCGATGGAAAGGATCCGCTTCTGACCGGCAGGTGAGTGCGGCGCGACGCGGCGCAACTCATCCAAGAGTGGCTCGTCGAGGTCCGCGCCCAGGTCGACATCGAGGCCGGGCAGCGCGATGCCGAGGTCCTGTGTCAAACAGCGAATCGTGGGTCGCGCGCGGCGGTCTTGCGGCATGAAGTGCGAATCGTAATGAGGGAGAGTGGCCCACCAGCGGTGAACCAGCCCCGCTGAGGCTCGGTCCGCGGTGAGTCCGCGAACTACCGAGCGCTCACCGACACCGGCGGTCACCGACCGAAACCAAACGACCTGGCCAGATCGCAGGTTGACGCGAAGCCCCAGGTCAGAGGCCAAGCACGGATTACGTTCGCAACGTAGAAGTCAGGGGTTCAAGTCCCCTCACCTCCACAGGCATGAGGAAAACCGGTTCGTTCAAACCGCGCGCCGGCATCCTCGTTTGGCTGCCCGCGGGGTGCTCTCGCCCTCTGCGCCTCTGCACTCGCCGTCCCTGTCACGAACGCGGAACGGCTTCGCTACGGGGCGAGGCTCGCGTTGGTCGCGATCGCGGGTCTCCTGCGCAGAATGCTGGCCACGAGCGGGACGTGACAGTGATGCGCTCGTAAGAGAGCGGGCCGAGAATTTCACCTGAGCCCCGCATGATCGGCCGCCTACGGTCGAGTGCGGTGATCTCCGCGTCAAGCTTGATCAGGCCGAGCAGTCCTTTCCGAAGGATTTGCCGGCCGACGCACTGCCGGTGGAGCCGACGTAGACCTCGACGAAGTCGCCCGGCTGGATGGTCCCCGTAGGGCTGCACCGTTTTGCGTTGGGTTCGAAGCCGCGCTCCGGCGAGAACGTGATGGTTTCCCCGCGCCGATGGATCGTGATGGTCCAGTCTCCCCAGGCTTCGTAGCCTCCGGGGCTCGACGCGTGGAAGCTGCACTCGTGTCCACCTCCGGCTGCCCCGGCGCCGAACCAGACTTCCCACGTGCCGCACTCGTCAGGACCGGGTCCGTGCCCCGACTCGACAGGGGTCGTGGTCGGCGGAGCGCCAGGCTCGGCACCCGCACCCTCGACGGCTCCTGGGGCCGCCGAGGTGCCCGCCG
>DATDOY010000174.1:0-15656 GCA_035293045.1 Acidimicrobiia bacterium | reverse complement strand
CGTCGCCGGCGTCGACGACGCTGAATCGGTACCGGGGCTCGTGGGCGTGCTCGTCGGCCCGCTCGAAGCGCAGGTCGGGCGTGAGGGCGAGCACGAGGGCTTCCCGGTCGTAGAACGCCGCCTCGATCTCGTCGATGGGCGCGTCAGGGGCAACGCCGTGGTGCGCAAGCGCGTCGTCATAGGCGCGTCCGAGGGGTCCGTCCCAGAGGGCCTCGACGACCGCGGGCAACGTCTCGGGGTCCTTCAGGCACCAGGAGTGACTGGCTCCATGGACGAGGACGAGGTGACCGCCGGAGCGTTCGGCGGCGTCGCGCGCGGTTGCCAGCGGAACGACGTAATCCCGCTCGCCGTGCACGATGATGGTGGGGGTCCCATGCTCGCGGATGCGCTCGAGCAGCACTTGGCTCGAGCCCGAACGCAGGATGGCGACCGCCGGCGCCAGCAGGTGCCACGGCCGCCGGACGTGACGCACGATGGTCGGGACGAGGAGCCGGGCCAGCTTGCGGGCCTGGCCCCGATCGCGCAGGAGCGGGAACGTCGACGCCGTGTCGAGGGCGATGAGGAACCCCATCCACCCCAGCAGGGGCGGAAAGGCGCGGGCGCGGGCGACCAGGCGGTCCCAGGGACCGCCGAGGATCGGGTCGAGGAGCAAGAGGGCCACCGCCCGGTCTGGGTTCTCCGCGGCCAGTTCGGCGACTACTCGTCCGCCCATCGAATGGCCGGTGAAGACGGCGTGGCGGATCCCCAGGCGGTCGAGGGTCCGGGCAAAGAGCTTCACGTAGGCGTCGAAGTCCCGCTCGGCGTCGGGGAGGACCTCTGTGCCGCCGTGGCCCGCCGTGTCGATGGCGACGACTTTGTAGCCGAGCGCGACCAGCCGGTTGAGGGTCTGCGCATACATGAACCCCTCGGCCATGAACCCGTGGACCACGACGAATGGGATGCCGTGCCCGGCCACGGCGACCGTCACCTCGTGGCCGTCGTCAAGGGTGACGACATGACGGGAGAGCCGGGGGCTCGCGGGTCGCCCGGTCGCGGCGGTGATCGCCGACCCGGTCGCCGCGACCGCGGCCTGATACTCGGGAAGCGGAGCGGCTCGCTCCTGCTCAGGATCCCGGCCGGTCATCGGCGGCATCATGGGCGGCGATGGTCACGGATGCAAGCGCGGCGGGGCAGATACCCACCGCGCCGATCAGCCGAGAGCGCCGTAGATCGTGCCCGGATCGTTCGTGATGATGCCATCCACGCCGTACCCGGCGAGCGTGGCGGCCCGAACGGGGTTGTCGACGGTCCATGGCACGACGTCGCGGCCGAGGGCGTGAGCGAGCATCACGGATTCGGCGCTGAGGTCGAGGGTCGCCTCGTCGGGTGACGAGACCTCGTAGCCGCGGGCGGTGGCGAACGCGGCGTTCTCGCCGAGGGTGAATCCAGCACCAGGAGGCGCTCCCGGGAGTTGTGATGTCGTCAGGAGCACCGTTGCGATCTCCGGGTTGCCGAGTTCGATCTGGTCGAGGGACGTCGGGAAGAACGACTGGACGAGCAGCCGGCTGGTCGGGAACCCGGTCTCCTCCACGAGCGCGAGCAGCTCCGCGGCCGACGCCGTCCCCATGGGGTCGAAGTCGGGCTCACCCGGAATGTTCTTCAGCTCGACCATGAGCCGCCAACCCGCACCGTTGCCCTCGTTGAACACCTGGCGCAGCGACGGGACCGGCTCGAAGGATCCCCAACCCGGAAAGATTTCGCTGGCGTCGCACGCTTGGACCTCGGCGAGGGTGTAGTCGATGACATCGCCAACGCAGGTCGTCGTGCGGTCGAGCGTGGCGTCGTGGATGATGGCGAGTTCGCCATCCTTGGTTCGCACGGCGTCCATTTCGAGCCACACGCCCCGGCTCCCGAAGAGGTCGTGCGCGTGCTGGAAGGCGCCCAGCGTGTTCTCGGGTCCGATGGCCATTCCACCCCGATGCGCGTAGACGACGGGCGTCGCCGCCGCAGGCTCGACCGCGCCGCCCCCGATCGCGACGACGAGCACGATGATGGCGAGGATGCGCTGCATGCCTCTCTTACGGCTGAGGGCGGGCGAGGGCGCGTTTGCGCGGGTTGGGCGAGCTCGCACATTCGGCGAACGCACATGCCTTGAGCGACCCCGGCGCGTTGGGCCGTCGCTGCCATCGACGTGTGTGAGTGCCTGCCCGGCTCACGCCGGGCAGGCACTCACACACAAGAAGGGGGGCGCTAGCCGCGGGCTTTGAGCGCCTCGATGAGCTTGGGGACGACCTTGTGCACGTCACCCACGATGCCGAGGTCGGCGATCCCGAAGATGGGCGCGTCCGGGTCCTTGTTGATCGCCACGATGTTGTCGGAGTTCTTCATGCCGACGAGATGCTGGGTGGCCCCGGAGATCCCGCACGCGATGTAAACCTTCGGCTTCACCGTCTTGCCGGTCTGGCCGACCTGGTGCGAGTAGGGCACCCACCCCGCGTCGACGATGGCTCGCGACGCACCTGCCGCGCCCTTGAGGAGCTTCGCGAGGTCCTCCACGAGCGCGTAGTTCTCGGCGGCGCCGAGCCCGCGCCCGCCGGACACCACGACCGCGGCGTCCTCGAGCTTGGGTCCGATCTGCTCTTCGACGTGGCGGTCGGTGACCTTGGCGTTGCCGGCGCGCCCGACGTCGACCGACGGCGCCGCGACCACCTCGGCCGCTCCGCCGCCAGACGCCTCGGCGGTAAACGACTTGGGACGGATGCCGGCGAGGGCGGGCTTGTCGCCCGTGAACGACGTCGTCACGATCTTGGTGCCGCCGAAGATGCCCTTGATCACGTTGACGGTGTCGCCGGCCCCTTCGTCGGAAACCGTGATGTCGATGCCATCGGTGACGGTGGGACGATCAATGCGGGCGGAGAGACGGCCCATCACATCGCGACCGTCGTAGGTCATCGGGAAAATGATGAGGTCGGGCGACTCCGCCTCGACGAGTTGAGCGAGCGACGCCGCGCCTGCCGCGCCCACGAGGGTGCCGTCGGTGGCGAAGGCGTAGATCTTGGTCGCGCCGTATTCACCCAAGGCGGCCGCGACCTCGGCGCCGTCGCCCGGGAGGAACGCTTCGACCGCGCCGCCGAACTCGCGGGCCTTGGTCAGCAACTCGAGCGTGAGGGAGGTGGGCTTGCCCTCCGCGGCCTCGGCAAACACCCAGACCTTCGACAATGCCATGTCCGTGTCTCCTGCTTCCGTAGGTGCGTCGTCCGACTCGCGGTCGGCCGCTAGATGACCTTGAGCTGCTCGAGGAACGCGACGACGCGTTCGTGCGCGTCGCCTTCGTCCTCGATCTTCTCGCCCGCCTGGCGCTCGGGTGCCGGCTCGATCGACGTGATGTCCTGGCGGGCGCCGGCCCAACCCACCGACGCGGCGTCGAGCCCGAGGTCGCCGGCCTTCACCGTGTCGACCGGCTTGTTCTTCGCCGCCATGATCCCCTTGAACGAGGGATAGCGGGGTTCGACCACGCCTGCGGTGACCGACACGACCGCCGGAAGGTCGGACGTCACCACGTCGTACCCGGCTTCGGTCTGGCGCTGGATGGTGACCGAACCGTCGCCCACCTCGATGTGCTTGGCGAACGTGAGCGACGGCCACCCGAGCAGCTCGGCGACCTGAGCAGGGATGGTGCCGGTGTAACCGTCGGTGGATTCGGTCGCCGTCATGACGAGGTCGACCGCACCGGCGCGCTCCACTGCCTTGGCGATGACCTTGGCGGTGCTGAGCGCATCGGAGCCGTGCAACGCTTCGTCAGAGACGAGGATCGCCTTCTCCGCACCCATGGCGAGCGCCGTCCGCAAGCCAGACGTCTCATCATTTGGAGCCATCGAGAACAGCGTGACCTCGCCGCCGCCCGCCGCTTCGACGAGTTGGAGCGCCATCTCGACGCCGTAGCTGTCGGACTCGTCGAGGATCAGCTTGCCGTCGCGCTTGAGGGTCTTGGTCGACTCGTCGAGCTCGCCGGGCGTGGCCGGATCGGGGATCTGCTTGACGCAGACGAGGATGTTCATGTCGCTCCCGGGGTGTCGAGGCGCGAACCGCGCGCCTTGGGGGCTGCGCCCGATGAACGGGCAGGAACTGCGGTGATGCGGCGGCGATTCTGTCCGAGGCCTTTTCTCCCTGTCGAAATCACGGTCGAAGGTCACACGGCGGAGTCGCGGTGGGTGATTTCGGGGACCTACCCTCATCGTGCGTGAACGAACTCGATGTGCTCGTGATCGGCGGGGGGCCGGCCGGCGCCGCCGCGGCCGCCGCCGCGGGGCGCGCCGGGCTGTCGGTGGCACTCCACGACCGCGCGGCGTTCCCCCGGGACAAGACGTGCGGAGACGGACTCACCGCCGATGCGTTGCGGCGTCTCGAAGCCCTCGGCCTCGACCCCTCCGTCGTCGAGGGGTGGGAGCGGGTCGCCGAGGTCGTCCTGCACTCTCCGAGTGGACGCGAGGTGCCCCTCCCGATTCCCGCGGACGGCCAGTTCATCGCCGTCGCCCCGAGGCTGACGCTCGACGCCGCCGTGCTCGACCTTGCACGAGCGGCCGGGGTCAAGGTGTGCGAGGGGAGCGCGCTCACCGACCTCCACCACGAGGCCGACGCGGTCGTCGCGCGCTTTGGCGACGGCGACATGGTGCGCGCGCGATGGGTGGTCGCCGCCGACGGCGCGTACTCCCCCGCCCGCCGCATGCTGACCCCCGGTCGGGAACCGCAGATGGGGCGGTTCCACGCCTTCCGGCAGTACTTCTCCGGCGTCGACGACCGCCGCCTCCATGTCATCTTCGAGCCCGATCTCCTGCCCGGGTACATCTGGGTGTTCCCCCTCGCCGGCGGCCGGGCCAACGTGGGCTTCGGCGTCGTGCGCGAGCCCGGCGTGCGGACGCGCTATCTCGCGCAGCTCTGGCGGGAGATCCTCGAGCGGCCCCGCGTGCGGGCGATCCTCGGTGACGCGGTCGCCGATGGCAAACACACGGCGTGGCCGATTCCGGCCGCGCTCGCGCCGGGCGATCTCGCGTACGGGCGGGTGCTGTTCGCCGGAGACGCTGCCGCGGTGACCGACCCCATGACGGGCGAGGGGATCGCGCAGGCGCTCGCCACGGGAGAGGCCGCGGCCCGGTCGATCGCACTCGGACTCCGCCGGCACCAGGGCGACGACCCGGTCGCAGTGCGGTGCGACTACACCGCGGCCGTCGAAATCGAGCTGGGTGCGGATCACCGCTTCGCCGCTGTGCTGGGCGGCCTCCTCTCCACGCCGCTCGGCGCTCGGGGCTGCGTGCGGGCCGCGGGCCTGTCGGACTGGACACGACGCAACTTCGCCCGCTGGCTCTTCGAGGACTATCCGAGGGCGCTCATCCTCACGCCGCGGCGTTGGCATCGTGGGATGTTCACCGGCCGCGGCGCGTACCGCGCCTAACGGTCACGTTCTCCCTTCACAGACCGGTGGAACTTGACCGTTAGGGCTGGGGGTGACCGGCGATCTGGGTCATGGCGTCGAGCGTGAGCGTCAGAGAGGCCTTCCAGTCGCCGCCCACCGGGAACGGCGCGTACACGACCTCGTCCGCGCCCGCCTCGAGGTACTCCGCCACCCGCGCGCCCAGCGCCTCCTCGCCGCCGTACGGGATGACCGCGTCGATCAGGTCGTCGTTCCAGCCCGCAGTCAGCGCGTCGGCCGCTCCGGGCAGTCCTGCCTTCTGCATCATGGCGTTGTAGAACGGCAGCATCGGGTAGATGCCGAACAACCGCCGCACTGTCTTGCGGACGGCCTCGGCGTCCGCCTCCGCCGTCGCCGGCACCTGGCAAATGACGGGCGGCGGCTCTCGTCCCGCGGCGTCCGCCCCCTTGCGAATCAACGGCACGATGGTCGACGCGATATACGACGGCGGGGCAAGCCACGTGATGCCGCCATCGGCATAGCGGCCGGCGGTGCGGGTCATCTGCTCCGAGAGGACCGAGACCATCACGGGCATGCGCTCGTCGGGGATCGCGACCCCGGCGGCGACGCGGTACTGCTCTCCCACGAAGTTCACCGCGCCGGTCGTCGCGAGCGACTTCACGATCTGCACGTACTCGGCAATGTGGCGGATGGGCCGTTCGAACGGGATGCCGTACGAGCCCTCGATCACGGGCACGTGGCTCGTGCCGATCCCGAGATCGAAGCGACCGTCCGACAACTGGCTGACGGTCAGCGCTTGCTGGGCGATCGCGACCGGGTGGCGGGGCCAGGTCGGCACGACGCTGGTGCCCAAGCGGATGCGCTCGGTCTTCGTGGCCGCCAGCGCGAGCACGGTCATGGCGTCGAACCCGGCGATCTGGGGCATCCACGCGGCGTGGAACCCGCGCGCCTCGGCGTCCACCACTTGGTCGACGGCGCGATCGACGCGCTTGGTCTCGTTGACGAACAGGCTGAGCTTCACCGGCAGCACGATACCGATCCGCGGCGACTCGGTCCGGCCCGCGATACTCATTGACGTGGGCGACGCCTCCACTCTTGCCGAGACCATCCGGGGGGTCCCAGCGCGCGTCGCGTCCGCCGTCGCGGGCGCGAACGACGATGCGCTGCGCCGCCGGCCCGCTCGCGGCGAGTGGTCGCCGATCGAGGTGGTGGGGCATCTCGCCGACAAATTCGAGATCTGGCTCGCACGAGCGGCGGCGGTCGTCGCCACGGTGGGCGGGACGATCGACCCCTACGACCAGGACGCGGTCGTCCGCGATCGCGGCCACCAGGGCGCCGACGTCGGCGCCCTCCTCGACAAGGTCCGAGCGTCATGTGATGCCTTCGCCGACGCGATCGCAACATGGAACGAGGCCGCCTTGGCCCACACCGCCTTTCACCCCGAGTACGGAATGATCACCGCTCGCGAGTGCATCGAGCTGCCTCTCGCATCGGTCCACGACCACCTTCGCCAGATCGAGGAGGCACTCGGTGCCGCCTGATGGGCGGCGTTCCCCCCGGCAGGGCATGGAGCCAAGCCTCCGCGCCGCCGCCGAGGCAGCCCGCGGGTTCATGCCGCCCGACGAGGGCCTCGCGCTCTATGACGCGGCCATGGGCGCGGCCACCGGGCCGTTCCTCGAGATCGGCACCTACTGCGGCAAGTCAGCCGTCTA
Source organism: Acidimicrobiia bacterium (assembly GCA_035293045.1). Lineage (GTDB taxonomy): Bacteria > Actinomycetota > Acidimicrobiia > IMCC26256 > JACPCJ01 > DATDOY01. The sequence continues at coordinate 8,537 of DATDOY010000174.1, read as the reverse complement.
CTTCGGGGCCGCCGCTCGCGAGCGCGGGACCGTCCTGTTCACGGTCGACCACCACCGCGGGTCGGAGGAGAACCAAGCCGGGTGGGAGCATCACGACGTTGAGATGGTGGATGCCCGGAGCGGGCGGATGGACACGCTGCCGTTCTTTCGGCGCACCATCGAGGAGGCGGGCCTCGAGGGATCGGTCGTCGCCGTCGTCGGCGACTCCCCCGTCGTGGCCGCGCACTGGTCGATCCCGGTCGGGCTGTTGTTCATCGACGGCGGGCACGGTCCCGAGCCGGCCACGGCCGACTACGAGGGTTGGGTCCCCCACCTCGCGGTTGGAGGCCTCCTTCTCATCCACGACGTGTTCCCGGATCCTGCCGACGGCGGCCGGCCGCCTTACGACCTGTACTGCCGCGCCCTCGACTCGGGAGGCTTCGTCGAGCGCTCGGCGACCGGATCGCTTCGAGTTCTCGAACGCGTCGGCCACGAGTTCTAACGCCGGGTGCCGACGACCGCCGTCGTCAGCTCGCCGCCGACTTCGGACTGGTGAAGGCGAACGCCGGTGAATCCCACCTGGGCGAGGAGTCGCTCGACCAGGGCGATCTGATCGGGGGTCGAGCCATAGGCACGCCGATCGGTGCTCTTCACGCCGTCGACTTTCATGCGCAGCGCGAGGGCGATCCGGCCTCCCGTGTCGAGGACGCGGTGGATCTCGCGCACGCCGGCCTCGGGGTCGGGCCAGAACCCGATTGAGTTGACGCTCATCACGACGGTGAAGGCGCGGTCAGGAAACGGAAGAGCGTCGACCCGCGCGCACTCGACCACCCCATCAGGGTTTCGCGTGCGGGCGGTGGCGACCGCGAGGGGGGAGACATCGACGCCGGCGGCCGACGCGGCCCGACTCGCCGCGATGGCAAGGCCCACACCCGGCCCGCATCCGACGTCGAGCACGCGGTCGCCCGGGCCGACGGCGGCGACGTCGGCGACCCACGCATTGACCGCGCGATTGGCCTTTGCCATCGACCGCAGGGCGACGCGCCCGAGCCAACCCTTGGGCCCCCCGAACTGGCGGAAGAACGGGAGCAACAACCGCGGCGGAACCTTGTTGGCGACCCGCCCCGACTCCGAGGAAGGCTGACCGGGCCGGTCAGTCGACGAGCTTGCTGCGGAGCTCATCATCCCTCCTCATGTGATGCCGGTAGTGCGCCCCATGGAAGTAGAGGCCGATCCCCCACCCGGCGATCGGATAGAGCGGCCACGGGTGCGACCCCACCCCCGTCGTGGTCAACCAGATCACGACGAGCAGCGCGTTGACGAGTAGGTACACGGTGCGGTGCGAACGCCACGCGTAGGCCACGTGACGCGTGACGCGCTCTCGCTGCTCGAGTTCTTCGCGCGCGACGGCGCGCTCGAAGGGGTCGGTCATCGCTCGTTCTCCCTCTGGTTCGCATGCCCCTCACGGCCCTCGTGGCCGTCGTGGCCCTTGTGCTTGGCGGCGAGGGCCTCGACGTGGTCGCCGGTCTCGTCGAGGATCTGCTCAACCTCGACGTGATCCACCATGGACGCCACCGACCGCACCCGGGCCACGAGCCGAGAGAGCGCAGGCTCGAGCGCGCCGCCGCTCAGTCGGGCTCCCGTCCGGGCCTCGACTTCGGCGAGCATCCGATCGCGGTCGAGCAACGCCTTCTTGCCGACGCCGGTGACCGAATAGACCTTCCGGTCGCCCTGCTCCTGGGCCTCGACGAGCTTCTCGGCCTCGAGGGCGCTCAGCGCGGGATAGATGCTCCCCGGCGATGGCGTGTACACGGGCCCGAACCGCGTCTGCAGCTCGTTCATGAGGTCGTAGCCGTGTTGAGGCCGTTGCGCGAGCAGGGCGAGAAGCACCAGATGGAGCTCGCCCGATCGAAAGAACCGGCGGCTCCCCGGACCCCGCAGGCCGCGGCCGGCGTCATGGGCATGGGGCCCGAACGGCCCGTGGTCGTGCATGTGGCGTCCCATATCGATCGCCTACGTTATATATCGAATCCTTACGAAATGGCAAGGCCACTTCCGTCTGGCGACGCCCCGCCCGAGGATTGCGCGCGGCCGTACAGTGCTCCATGGAGTTCGGCACCTACGACATCACCGAGCACGCCGATGAGCTGGCCGGCGCGGCGGCCAACCACGAGGTGGGCACCAAGCTCCTGTTCGAGAACGACCGGGTGAAGGTCTGGGAGATCGACTTGGCGCCCGGGGAGCGGGCGCCGTTTCACACCCACGCCCACCCCTACTTCTTCGTGTGCGTCGAGGCCGGTCGGTCGTGCAGCCGCTTCCCCGACGGGAACCAGGTGACGAACGACAACGCCGTCGGCGACACGTGGTTCGACGAGGTCGGTGACGGGCCCCACGTGCACGACCTCGAGAACGTCGGGGGCACGCGCCTGCGGTTCACCACCGTCGAGCTTCTGGCGGCGAGCGCTCATCAGCCGCATCCGGGCGAAACAACTCGGTGACCAAGTGCCGGCGTCCTTCGCCGCATTCGAGCGCGCCGCGTCGAGGCGTCGGGTCGCGGCGTCGGGTCTGGCCGGAGGGTCTGGCCGGAAAGCGGGTCAGTCGCTCCGGAGCGCGGGGTCGACGTCGAAGGCGTCGTCGGGATGAATGCCGGCCGGCAGCTCGTCACCCCGGAAGAGGTTCCACGCCGGTGAGGTGCGCGTGACGGCGTCGTTGGCGAGAAGCACCGCGCCGGCAGTCCACGGCGGACGGCGACCAGGCCAGTACACGTCGTCGGGGAACACCCACCCCTCCTGATACGACCCGTCCTCTTGGCGCAGGAACTTCACGTCGTCGAACACCCGCCGGGCGGTGTCGACGTCGCCGACGGCGTCGAGGGCGAGGACCAGCTCGCAGGTCTCGGCGGTCGTCACCCACGGCTGGTCGACCACGCATCGACAGCCCCGACCCTCGACCATCCAACGGTCCCAACCGGTCTTGAGCCGCAGGATCGCCTCTTCCCCACGCAGGGCGCCGCCGAGCACGGGGTAGTACCAGTCCATCGACCAGCGGGGCTTGGGCCAGAAGGCGTCGGCCTCCCGATACCTGATGGCGTGGGCGATCATGCCGATCGACAGCTCCCAGTCGGGGCGCTCCTCGCCCATCTCCTCGGCGACAGCGACGGCACACCGCAGCGCCATGTGGATGCTGGAACAGGCCGTCAGCAGCGCCCGCCGGTCGATCGAACCATCGGAGTGGCGCATCCACGCAACCTCGCCGCTCGGCGATTGCACGTCGAGCACGTAGTCGATCGCGCGCTCGACGACCGGCCACATCTCGTGCAGGAACCCAAGGTCGCTCGTCAAGAGATAGTGGTGCCAGGTGCCGACGGCGACGTACGCGCACATGTTGGTGTCGGCGTCGGGGTTCTCGATCCGGCCGTCCCAGTCGTATTTCTCGGCCCACGAACCGTCGGCGCGCTGCGCGGCCACGAGCCACTCGTAGGCGCGCTCGGCCGCCCGCCATTCACCGGCGAGGGCGAGCCCCATCGCACCCTCGACGTGGTTCCACGCGTCGGTGTGCTGATCGTCGTGCCACGGAAGCCGGCCGTCGGGACGCTGCATGGCGGCGACCGCCTCACCCGTCTGCCTCACCTCGTCGGGCGTGAGCGTCACGGGTGGATCTCCTGCTCTCTGACGGGCGGTCGGATCTCCTGCTCTCTGCCCGGCTCGTGGACGTCGCCGGGACGGAGATCCCCTTGCCGGAGGCTGACGGGCGGTCGGATCTCCTGGTCGGGTTTGGTCACGTAGACGACGAGGCTCTTGCCGATCAGCGGGGTGAGGACCGCTTCGGCGGCGCGGGTTGCGAGCGGCCGCTTCACGATGTCCCACACCAGGAGGCCGTGGTACAGCCGCACGGGGAGGAACTGATCGTTCTCGACGCCGACCGCGCACTTCAGCCACCAATACGGCGAGTGCAGCCCGTGCGCGTGATGCGAGCCGAAGGGGACGAGCCCCGCCCGCCCGAGCCGCTCCACCAGCTCCGAGCGGCGGTAGATGCGGACGTGGCCGCCCGGGGTCTCGTGGTAGTCGGTGTCGAGGGCCCAGCACACCAGCTCGGGGAAGAAGCGGGGCACGGTGATGGCGATGGCGCCGCCGGGCTTGAGCACCCGGGCGAGCTCGCGCATCCCGGCGACGTCGTCGGGAATGTGCTCCATCACCTCGCTTGCCACGATCCGGTCGAACGTGGCATCGGGGAACGGCAGGCGGAGCGCGTCGCCCCGAACCGGTGCGGCCGAGGCCGCGTCGTCGCCGGCCGACGGCGCCTCCCCCTGCTCGAACATGGCGGCGAACGTGCCGGCGACGTTCTTCAGTTCGACGTCGTCCATGTCGAGCGGGACGACGTGCGCGCCGCGCCGGTAGATCTCGAAGGCGTGGCGGCCCGCACCGCAGCCGAGGTCGAGGACGCGGTCGCCCGGTCGAAGCCCGAGGCGATCGAAGTCGACGGTCAGCACGCCGCGACTCCCGTGAGGGCCGGCGGGAGCACGACCGGGCCGGGTTCGAGGGGTGCGTCGAGCCCGGCGGTGTGGGCGATGACCGCCTGGTAGTAGTAGGCGGTGCCCTCGGCGCACGCCCGCCAGGTGAACTTCTCGAGGGCTCGCGCGCGACCAGCCGCTCCCACCCGGGCCCGCAGCGCCGGGTCGTCGAGGGCGCCGATGATCGCGGCGGCGAGGGCACCCGAGTCGCCCGGCGGCACGAGCAGGCCCGTCTCGCCGTGGGCGCCGAGCACTTCGGGGATGGCGCCGCCGGTCGTGCCGAGCACCGGGACGCCGCACGCCATGGCTTCGGCCGCCGGAAGCGAGAACCCCTCGTAGAGCGACGGGACGATGGCCAGCTCGGCCTCCGCGTAGAGCTCGACGAGACGCTCGTCGTCGATGCCGCGATGGAAGGTGACCGCGTCGTGCAGCCCAAGTCGTTCGATGGTCTGCGCAACCGGGCCGCCCGGCTTGGGCTTGCCGATGACCACCAGCTCGACGGGTCGTTCGGTACGGACCTTCGCCAGCGCCTCGAGCAGGTAGATGAGGCCCTTCATCGGGACGTCGGAACTCGTGGTCGTCATCAAGCGCCCCGGCACCCGCTCCACATGCGGGAGGGGCCGGAAGGTCCGCTCGTCCATCCCCACGGGGACGATGCCGATGCGGTCGGGATCGACCCGGAGCTGGGCGGCAATGTCGCGTCGGCTCGAGCCCGAGACGGTGACGAGGTGATCAAGCTGGCGGATCACCCGCTTCTGCATCTTGAGGAACGAGTACCAGCGGCGCAGCGTGAGCCGCCGGATCGGCCCGGACGCATGCTGAAGATCGAGGTCGCGGTCGACCGTGATCGGGTGGTGGACCGTCGTGAGGAGGGGCCATCCCTCGTCCTGGAACTTCACGATGGCGGGCCCGAGGCACTGGTTGTCGTGGACGATGTCGAAGTCGTCCCGCCGGTCGCGCAGCGCCTTCCATACCCGCTTGGCGTAGGTGCGCGGTTCGGGGAAGGCCGCCGTGCACATCAGCGCGAACTCCTGCACGTCGATCCAGGACTTGAACTCGCGCGGCCGGGGCACACGGAACGGGTCGGGCTCACGGTAGAGGTCGAGGCTCGGGATCTGCACGAGCTCCACCCCGTCATCGAGGTTGGGGTAGGGCTGGCCCGAGAACACGGTCACCCGGTGCCCGAGATCGGTGAGTTCCCGGCTCAGATGCCGCACGTAGACGCCCTGACCGCCCGACAACGGGTTGCCCCGATACACGAGGAGCGCGATGCGCAGGGACGTCGAGGGAGAGCCAGGGGAAGTGAGGGGGGTCATGGGAGCGGCAACGATACGTCAGAAGTTGACCAAACGGTCAAGTAACGGAAGGCTCTCGCCTCATGGATTTCTCCCACTCCCCCAAGGCCGAGGATCTCCAGAAGAAGCTGACCGACTTCATGGAATCCCACGTGTACCCCGCCGAGCGGGCGTATCGGGAGCAACTCGAGGCCGCCGGCGATCCCCATTTCCACCCGCCGATCATGGAGGATCTCAAGGCCCAAGCCCGCTCCCGCGGCCTGTGGAACCTCTTCCTGCCCGACGCCAAGTGGGGCGCCGGCCTCACGAACCTCGAGTACGCACCCCTGGCCGAGATCATGGGTCGGAGCGGGCTGGCGCCGGAGGCCACCAACTGCGCCGCGCCCGACACCGGCAACATGGAGATCCTGGCCGAGTTCGGCACCCCCGAGCAGCAGGACCGTTGGCTCGTGCCGCTGCTCGAGGGCGAGATCCGGTCGTGCTTCTCGATGACCGAGCCCGACGTCGCGTCCTCTGACGCCACCAACATCCGCACCCAGATCACCCGCGACGGAGACAGCTACGTCATCCAGGGACGCAAGTGGTTCAGCAGCGGGGCGATGAGCGATCGGTGCAAGGTTGCGATCGTCATGGGCGTCACCGCCCCCGACGCCGATCCATACCACCGCCAGTCGATGGTGCTCGTCCCGCTCGACGCCCCTGGGGTGAAGATCGAGCGCAACCTCCCGGTCTTCGGCTACGAGCACGGCGGCGGCCACGCCGAAATCCACTACGACGACGTGCGGGTCCCCGTCGACCACATCCTCGGCGAAGAGGGCGGCGGGTTCGCGATCGCGCAGGCACGACTCGGCCCAGGCCGCATCCACCACTGCATGCGCACCATCGGGGTCGCCGAGCGCGCCTTCGAGCTGATGTGCACCCGCGCCCATCAGCGCACGCCCTTCGGCAAGCCGCTCGCCGAACAGGGCGTCGTGCGGGAATGGGTGGCCAACGCCCGCATCAAGATCGAACAGGCGCGCCTGCTCACCATGAAGACGGCGTGGCTCATGGACACGGTTGGGAAGAAGGGGGCGCGCATCGAGATCAGCGCGATCAAGGTGGCCGCCGTGGAGGCGGCCGACTACGTGATCGACCGCGCCATCCAGCTCCACGGTGCGGCCGGCGTCACCGACGACTTCCCGCTCGCCGCTATGTGGGCCGGCGTGCGCACCCTGCGGTTCGCCGACGGTCCCGACGAAGTGCACCGCATGGTCATTGCACGTCGAGAACTCGCGCGCTTCGCGCCCCAGGACTAACGACGGTGTGAGTGCGTGCCCGCCCATCGCCGGGCGGGCACTCACACTCGATGATCGCTACAGGCGGCTGAGCACCTTCTTGGCGAGCTCTTTGAGCTTGGCCTTGACCGCTGTCCGATGCGGGGCAGAGCACGGTACCCTGCTCTCGCCGTTACCGATCCGAGCCCAACGCGAGGTCGCCATGCCCAAGTCGATTGGCGAGAAAGTCGCCGAGATCAAGACTCAGATCGAGAACCTCTCGGTCGACGAGGTGGCGGCGGAACGTGACCAGGGCGCGCTCATCATCGACATTCGCGAGAGCGAGGAACTAGCGAGAACCGGGAAGATCCCCGGCTCGCTCCACATCCCTCGCGGCATGCTCGAGTTCCACGCCGACCCCACCAGCCGCTATCACAACCCGGAACTCAGCCCCGACAAGCGCATCATCCTCCACTGCGCCGGGGGCATCCGCTCGGCCCTCGGCGTCGCTGCCCTCAAGGAACTGGGCTACGACAACATCGCCCACCTCGAAGGTGGTTTCGGGGCGTGGGCCCAAGAAGGCGGGCCGGTCGAGGCGGTCTGACGCGCCCGGCTGACGCGGCGCTTAGGGCGCGGCGTCCTTGGTCGCCGCCATGAAGTCGGCGATGACGGCGGCAAGTTCCTCTCCCTTGTCCTCTTGGAGGAAGTGGCCTCCGCCCACAATGGTGGTATGAGGCTGTCCCGTGGTCCCGGGGACGCGCTCGCGGAGGTGACGGTCTGCCCCCGCTGTGATCGGGTCCGAGTCGGAGAAGGCGCACAAGAACGGCTTGTCGAATCGCTCGAGCGACTCCCACGCCTTGCGATTGGGGTCGCTGGCGGGGTCATCCGGTGACGTCGGCACCAACAACGGAAATTGGCGAGCGCCTTCCTTGTACGTCTCGTCGGGGAACGGCGCGTCGTACGCGGCGATCACATCGTCGGACAGGTCGGTGGCGCACCCGACGTTGACGATGCGGCCCACTGGCAACTCCGGCGTCTCCTGGGAGAACTTCTGCCAGGCGAGGAACGCGTCGCCGGGCGAGCGATCGCCGGTGGGCAAGAAACCATTGCCGATGACGACGCGACGGAACCGGTCAGGATGCTCGGCGACGAGGCGCAACCCGATGAGCGAGCCCCAGTCCTGGCCAAAGAACGTCAGGCCGTCGAGCCCGATCGCGTCCACGGCACCCCACGTCCAGTCGACGTGACGTTGGTACGTGTAGTCCGTGCGCGACGTCGGCTTGTCGGAGCGCCCGAACCCCACGAGGTCGGGCGCGATCACGCGATGGCCGGCGGCGACCAGGGGCGGGATCATCTTCCGGTAGAGGTACGACCACGAAGGCTCGCCGTGCAGCAGCAGCACGGTCTCGGCCGCGTCACGCGGGCCCTCGTCGACGTAGTGGACGCGTACCGCGTCGCTCGTGTGGACGTAGTGAGGGGCGAAGGAATAACCGGGGAGGT
>DATDOY010000173.1:0-13434 GCA_035293045.1 Acidimicrobiia bacterium | reverse complement strand
GAGAGCCGGCCGCTCGACCTGTTCGCCGCTCCCGACACGGCGCCGAACCCCGACTTCTACGCCCAGCCCACCGCGTTGCCCGCGGTCTGGGAGGTCGCCGGTCAACGCGTCACCTTTGACTGGGCGCGTCGCGCGGTCGCGCTCGGCTAGGCGGCCCGGCCCGGAAGGCGACCGGCCGTCCGGATTTCGTGTGCACTTGCCGTCGTGCTCTTCGGACAATCCGGGCACGGTCACGACGGAAACTGCACACCAAACCCAGCGGCGTGCCATGACACCGGCGCCGACGTCGGGTTCCACTGCGCACGGCGATCGCCGACGCACGGGCATTAGCCTGCGGGGCCATGACCACCGGACGACAGATCCTCCTCGACGTGCTCGCCAGCGAGGGCGTCAAGCACATCTTCGGCAACCCCGGGACCACGGAGTTGCCGCTGATCGACGAGCTCGCGGTGCACTCGGAGTTCGAGTACATCCTCGCCCTCCAGGAGAACACCGCCGTCGGGATGGCCGACGGCTACGCGCTCACGACGGGACGGCCCTCGTTCGTCAACCTCCACACATCGGCCGGGCTGGGCGGCGGCATCGGCAACCTCACCAACGCCCTGTGGAACCGCAGCCCGATCGTCGTCACCGCCGGACAGCAGGACCGCCGCCATCTCATCGCCGATCCTCTGCTCTCCGGCGACCTCACCGGGCTCGCCCAGGCCGTCTCGAAGTGGCAGCACGAGGTCCGCCACGTCGACGAGCTCGCCGTCGTGCTGCGACGCGCCTTCAAAGACGCCATGACTCCGCCGCAGGGCCCCGTGTTCGTCTCGCTCCCTATGGACATGCTCGAGGACGAGACCGACGCCGCCATCCCTGCCAAGTCGACCATCGACCGTCGGTCGGTGGCCGGCGGCCTCGCCGACGCGGCCGAGCTGCTCGCCGAGTCCAAGCCCGGCGAGCTCGCCATGGTCATCGGCGACGAGGTGTCTCACGGCGACGCCCTCGGCGAAGCCGTCGCGGTGGCCGAAACCCTCGGCTGCCCGGTCTACGGCGCGCCGCTCTTCGGCACGCTCGTCTTCCCGACCACCCACCCGCTGTGGAAGGGGATGCTCATCCCCTTCGCCAACGCCATGAACGGCCAGCTCTCAGGGTTCCGTCGCGTGCTGTGGGTCGGCGGCCAGATCGGGCTCGTCTATCCCTATACCGAGGGCCCGCCCATTCCCGACGGCCTCGAGCTGATCCACCTCGCCGACGACTCGTCGCAGGTCGGCCGCACGTACGCGGCGCGCCTCGGGATGGTCGGCGACATCAAGACCTCCCTCGCCGCCCTGCGCACTCACCTCGAAGGCAAGACCGACGCCGCGGCCGCGGCTGCCGCCGTCGAGCGCATGGGAGCCGAGCAGAAGGCCGCCATGGAAGCGTTCGCCCAGACCGCCGTCGACCGCTACGACCAGGTCCCGATCAACCCGATGGCCGCAGGCCACGCCCTCATCGAAGGGCTCCCCGCGGGCGGCATCGTGGTCGATGAAGCCGTCACCACCGGCATCTACGCGCGCGGCTTCCAGCGCACGGACGAAACCCGCACCTACTTCTTCTGCCGGGGCGGCGGCCTCGGCTGGGGCATGCCGGCCTCGCTCGGGGCCAAGCTCGGCCGCCCCGACCGCGACGTGCTGTGCGTCGTCGGCGACGGCTCGGCGATGTACGCCATCCAGTCGCTGTGGACGGCCGCCCGCTACGACATCCCGGTCGTGTTCGCCGTGGTCAACAACCGCCAGTACAAGATTCTGAAAGACAACCTCACGAGCCAGATGGGGAAGTCCGCGGAGAGCGGCAACTACGTCGCCATGGATCTCGACAACCCGCCGATCGACTACGTGTCGCTCGCCCACGGGCTCGGCGTCCAGAGCGCGCTCATCGAGAAGGCCGCCGACGTGACCGATGCGGTGCGCACGGCGTTCGAGTCGGGAAAGCCCTGGCTCTTCGAGTTGCCGATCAGCACCGGCTGACGCGCCGACGAAACGGCTTGGAGCCCTCGACCTACGGCGTGACTTCGTCGCCCGCGATCGGGGCGACCGACGCGAGCGCGTCGAGCGCCGCGCTCACCCGCCGCACCGCGTGCGGCGTGCGGATGCCCCACCAGAACAGGTCCTCGCCGTCGATGAGGGCAACCTGCGCGCCGGGGAACGCCTCGCTGACGCGTCCGAGGTGCCGCTCTTGGAACGGGTAGGGCTCCGACGGGAGCAGCACCATCTCAGGGGCGCGGTCACGTGCGGCTTCGATCTTCACCTCGGGATACCGGAGGTCGGCATCGGCGTAGACACTGTCGACTCCGAGCAGCGCCAGCAATGACGACGCGTACGTTGCGCCGTTGAACGTCATCCACGGCTTGGCCCACACCGGCACGAACGCCGTCCGCCGCGGACCCGGGGCGCGCCGTTGCTCGAGCCACCCCTTCCACAACGTCGCCTCGAAGTCATCGGGAGCGACGACATTGGCGGCGTCGGCGATGGCGAGGATGGCGCCACTGACGTCCTCGACCGATCTCGGCGAGATCGACACGGTCTCGATGCCGAGTTCTTCGAGGGCTTCGACGTCCTCGATGCGATTCTCCTCGTCGTTCACCAGGACCATGCGCGGCAGGAGGTGCTCGATGGCCGGGATGTCGGGGTTCTTGGTGCCGCCCACCGTGGGGATTCCCGGCTGCTTGCAGAACTTCGTGCACCCCACCGGTGGAGTGCCGAGCGCAACGAGCGTCTCGGTCACCGAGGGCACGAGCGACACGATCCGCGGCATCGAAGGGCGCTACATCTTCTCGAGCAACGCCCGCTTCTTCTCCTCGAACTCCACGTCGGAGAGCACCCCCCGGTCGCGGAGGTCGGCGAGTTGGGCGATCTGCTCAGGGATCGTCGCAGTCGGAGCGGCGGGCGCCTGATGCGCGGCGATGGTGCGGGCCTTGTACGCCTCGATCTGCTTGTAGATCTCTTGCTGCATGGTCTCGGGCTCGGGAATGTCGGAGAACCGCTGCTGGCCCTGCTCCCCCGCCGACTCGATGAGCAGGTCACCCGCGCCGATGATGCGTTCCCACAGCGACTGGTGGAAGGCGATGTCGTTCACACGCTCGAGCGGGATCTCGCGGCCGTGTTTGCCGAGCACGCCGGCCCGGAACACGAGACGGTTCGAGGTGACCACGAAGTTGGTGAAGATCCAGTTGAGGAGCTTCCACACCGTCCACCCGGCCCATACGGCGGCGCCGATGGCCCAGAGCCACCATCCAAAGCGATTCAGGCCGTCGTGGTTGATCCGGGACACCCCAACCGCCAGGGCAATGACGATCGCGCCGACGCCGGCCGGCTTGGCGAAGAACCACCAGTGCGGGCGGAGATCGAATGCGATCACCTCACCCTCGTTGAGCAGACGGGGAGGAAAGGCCATCTACCGAGCCTAGGGGATTCGGGGTTCCCTCCACAGGAGCCACATCGGCGGGGCATCCGGCGTCGAGGCACCTCGTCGCGCACCTCGAACCCGTAGCGTCGGTAGCAGGACAGGTTCCCCTCGTTGGTGGTGCGCAGGTATCCGGGAAGACCGTCGGCGTCGGGCGCCGGGCATGAACCACACCGCGAACGGATCGTCGGCGAGCGAGCGACCGAGGAGGGCTGCTGCCGCCCGCGCCTCGCCTCGGCCGTCGAGCCGCCTCAACTCCAGGGTCACGAGCGGCCCCGACCCCGGCGCCCTTCGTAGGTCTGCCGGCGAAAGACGTCGGTCTTGAGCGAGGTGACGCGGTCGAGGAAGAGGAAGCCGTCGAGGTGGTCGATCTCGTGGAGCAGGGCGCGGGCCTCGAAGGCATTGGCCTCGATGACGCGCTGGTTGCCCTTCGCGTCGAGCCCCTGCACGACCACCTCCGTCGCCCGCGCCACGTTGCCGGTGAGATCGGGGACGCTCATGCACCCCTCGCGAGCCACCTCGGGCGCGCGGGCGACGAGGATCTCGGGGTTGAAGAGCACGACCTCGCCGTGACACGAGTCGGCTTTCTTGTGGCCGGTGACGTCCATGCAGAACGCCCGGATCGACACCCCGATCTGGGGCGCGGCGATCCCGACGCACGCCGGTGAGACCCGCATGGTGTCGAGCAGGTCGGCGGCGAGCGCCCGTTCATCGGGACCGATCCCCGAGACCGGCTCCGCCACCCTCTTCAGGACCGGCTCGGGAAGCGCCAGAACGGGACGCTCGGGCATGAAGATCGGCTACAGCAGGTCGGCGTCGACGGGATGCACGCTGGTGTCGACGCCCAACTCGGTCCCGACCGCGGCGAGATCGGCGGCGAGCCGGTCGGGGTCGAGCCCGGGGGGCACCGTGACCTCGAGGTGCATGGCATAGACGGGGTTGGCGTCGTCGCCGATCACACGCGTGTTGAGGTCGGTGATGTTGACACCGAGCCCGGCGAGGAGCGTGCTGACCCGATGGACGATCCCCGGCTTGTCGGCCCCGTAGACGGCGACCATGTGCGCTGTCCCGACGACCTCTTCGCCACCCTCCTCGTCGACGGCCCGGACCGCGGCGGTGAGACCGAGCGGCTCGACCGCCTTTCGGAGCGCGGCGTCGAGCTGGTCGGCGGTGACGCCGTCGCCGCGGGCCAGAAGCGTCATGGCGAAATGGCCCGAGAGGATGGTCATCGAGCAGTCCTCGAGGTTGCACCCCTGGTCGAAGAGGACGCCGGTCACCGCGGCGATGATCCCCGGCCGGTCCATTCCTGTCACCCACGCGGCGAATTCCACGGCCCGGAGGCTACAAGGCGACCGGCTCAATCCCAGCCGAGGTCGTGCAGCCGCTCGTCGTCGATACCGCCCGCAGGGAGGCCCGGCGCGCCCGGCTCAATCCCAGCCGAGGTCGTGCAGCCGCTCGTCGTCGATACCGCCCGCAGGGAGGCCCGGCGCGTCCGGCTCAATCCCAGCCGAGGTCGTGCAGCCGCTCGTCGTCGATACCAAAGTGATGGGCGACCTCGTGCACAACGGTGGTGAGGATCTCCTCCGCCAACTCCTCCTCGGTCTCGCAGGCGTCGAGGTGGGGGCCCATGAACACGAGAATCCGATCGGGCAGAACGCCGGCGTAGTCGAACCCCGACCGCGAGACAAGGTCGATGCCCTCGTACAGGCCAAAGAGCTGCTCACCCGGCGGTGTCTCCGAATCGCGGAGCTGCTCGGGGGTGGGCCAGTCCTCGACGACCACGGCGCAGTTGTCGATCAGCGCGGCGAGCTCGTCGGGGATCGCATCGAGGGCATCCGAGACAAGGGCCTCGAACCGCTGGCGCGACACCTGCATGGGGGGCAACGTACCGGCGCGCGGGCCCATCGCGCGACACCCCGCGCGCACCTGCGCGCCGCCGACCAAAAAAGCAAAAGAAATCCCGGAGAATCCCTTGACCGCGCGCGCAACGCTCCGTAAGTTCTCACTCGCCAGCTGAACGGTTCACTCCGGTTCTGCGGCAGGGCCGAAAGGTCCGTCCAGAGTCCAGAGAGGCTCCAGTTGGTAGGCGGGTGAGACGGAAGTCGGAAGGGCCGCAAGGTTCTCCCGGTGAAAGGCTCACCAACCGGCCGGGCTCTCACCCTCGGGTGGGAATTCGGAGAGGACGAGCAGACGTCACCCTCGGGTGGCAGATGCGACTCCGACGGGCAGTCGCCGGTCACCTCCGGGTGGTCGGTCGAAGGTCCGGGGGCCGAGATCGGTCGCTTCGGCGGCAGGTGGAGGTTCCGAACCGGGTGACTACCTCCGGGTAGGAGTCCGGGACCGGGTCCTGCCGGTCACCTTCGGGTGGTCGGGAGGAATTCGGACGGCGAGCACAGGTCACCTCGGTGGCAGGTGGGAGGCATCCGAGCCGGCAATGGTCGCTTCGGTGGCCGCTGACGGTCCGGGGAGCGTCGGAAGCCACTCCGGTGGCGGATGGCGGTCCAGCGAAGGAGCCCCGAGAAGTCCGGAGCCGCCCAGGCGGTGATGGCTACTCGGGGCCCTTCCATTTCTCGGGCCATTTCCCGGGCCGTCCCCGCTCATCCCCCGGCTCCACCACGCCGTCGCCCGTCCCCCGGGCCCCCCGGCCTTTTCACATCGTCCCGGCGTCGATACGGTGGGCCGGATGCCGGCGGACGATCACCTGCTTGCGGGGCTCACCGACGAGCAGCGCGACGCCGTCACCACCGACGCCGCCCCGCTGCTGGTGCTCGCCGGGGCGGGATCGGGCAAGACCCGGGTCCTCACCCGCCGCATCGCCTGGCAGGCGGCCGCCGAGCGCATGGACCCCCGACGCGTCCTCGCCGTCACCTTCACCCGCAAGGCGTCGTCGGAACTGGTGCGCCGCCTCCGCGACCTCGGGATCCACGATCAGGTAACCGCCGGCACCTTCCACGCGCTCGCGCTCGCCCAGCTTCGGCGCCGCTGGCTCGATCAGGGCAAGCGACCGCCCCACGTGCTCGACCGCAAGACGCGTCTCATCTCGCGCCTCATCCCCAAGGGCCAGACGAAAAGCGCGGGCGCCCTCGTGGTCGCCGTCGCGCGCGAGATCGAGTGGGCCCAGGCCCGCGACCTCTCGCCCGAACGCTACGAGGAGGCCACCCGCGCCGCCCGCCGCGCCCCGCCGCTGCCTCCCTCCGAGATGGCCGGCCTCCTCGGCGCGTACGGCGACGAGAAGCGCAAGCGCGGCGTCGTCGACTTCGACGATCTGCTGCGGCTGTGGTCGGAGGAAATCGAGGGGGACCCGGAACTCGCCGGGGCGGTGCGGTGGCGATTCCGCCACGTCTTCGTCGACGAGTTCCAGGACCTCAGCCCCGCCCAGTTCCGGCTGCTGCGCGCGTGGCTCGGCGACCGTCGCGACCTCTTTGCCGTCGGCGACGACGACCAGGCCATCTACGGCTTCGGCGGCGCCGACGCCCGCTTCCTCGGGGAGTTCCGGGCGCATTTCGGAGACGACGCCGTGGTCCTGCGGCTCACATCGAACTTCCGCTCGACCCCGCAGATCCTGGCGGTCGCCAACGCCATCATCGCCCCCACCCCCGACGACGCCCGCCGCCTTCACGCCACCTCCGACGACGGGCCCACACCGACCATCACCTCGTACGAGAACGACGCCGAGGAGGCGGCTGGCATCGGGCGCGTGATCGAGGATCTCCGGCGCGACGGCACGGCGTACCGGTCCATCGCCGTCCTCGCCCGCACCAATGCCCAGTGCGTCGCCCTCGGCGAAGCTCTGAGCGCGCTCCGGATCCCGGCCCGAGTGCGCGGTGCGTCCCGCTTTCTTGAACGAGCCGACGTCGAGCGGGCGCTCGCCGATCTCGACCGCAACGCGGCGAACGACGAGACCCCGGCAACGGGTCCGTTTGCCGCCGGGGTGTCCCGGGCTGTCGCGGCCGCACCGCGGACGGCGCCGGACAGCGAAGCGGCCCTCAGCCTGCTCGTCGAGCTCGCCGACGAGTACGCCGCCCACGAGCCCGAAGCGCCCACCATCGCCGGCTTCCGAGACTTCGTCGCCATCCAGATCCGCGATGAGGACCCGACCCCCTCGATCAACGCCGTCGAAATCCTGACCTTCCACCGAGCAAAGGGCCTCGAATGGCCCGTCGTGTTCGTCACCGGCATCGAGGACGGCTTCGTGCCCATCTCCCATGCCTCGACCCCCGCCGCCCGTGACGAGGAGCGGCGCCTTCTCCACGTGGCGCTCACGCGCGCCGAACGTCGCCTGTTCATGTCCTGGGCACGAGCTCGCTCGTTCGGTGGCAGGCCCGTCGCGCGCGCGGCAAGCCCCTTCATCGCCGGTCTTTCCGCGCACCTTCCCAGCGAGTTCGAGCCGGCGCCGGCCCCGGCGACCGACGCCGGCCTCGCGGCGCTCCGCGAAGTCGGTCTCGCCCTCCAGGAGGCGCGCGCAGCAGGGGCGGGCGGTGACTCCCCCAATGGCCTCTATGCCGCCCTCACCGATTGGCGCGAGCGACGGGCCCGGGTGGCCGGGGTCCCCGAGGGCGCCATCGTCGATGACGCGACCCTCCTTGCCATCGCCAAGCTGGGTCCCACCGACGAGTCGGCGCTGGCCGAACTGCCCGGTCTGGGTGCCTCGCGGCTTGCCCGCTACGGCCCGGAAATCATCGACCTGATCACGGACTACGCTCGCCAATAGGCCGCACGCCGCCCCAGAGATCACGGAGGGTTCCATGGAGCGACTCGAGACTCCGATCCGATCCGACGAGGGCTGGCCCTACCCGGACGGGGCGCTCGAGATCGCCGCCGACGACGAGATCGACCTCGACGTCCTCGAGATCCGCGTCGACCCCCACCTCTACGACGCGCTCGACGCGACGGAGCGTCTCGTGTTGCTCGGTCGGTTCGGCCTCGTCGACGGACGGGCGCGCTCGATGAAGGACCTCGCCCACGAGAACGGCTTGACCCACGCACAGGTCCGCGACGTGCTCGAGCACGCCCTCGACAAGATCCGCACCCGTCTGGCCGCCCTCGACGAGGGCTGAGGGCTCAGGAAAACGCGGCGCGCAGCGCGGCGCCGGCGACCGCGACCGTCTCGAGGTCGGCGGCGTCCTCGCGCCCGAGATTGACGATGACGCCGTCGAGCCCTGCCCCCCGCAGCGCGGCGATCTTCTCGGTCACCTCGTCGGGCGTGCCGATGACGGCGAACTCGGCCGCCACCTCTTCGGGGGCGTTGAACGCCTCGAGGAGCGCCGCCTTGCGGGCGTTGGCAATCTCGGTGGTCGGCCCGGTCACCACCGTCACGAGGCCGGTGACCGTGATCTCGGCGCGATCACGGCCCACCTCGCCGCAATGCTTCTCGAGCACCTCGACCTTGTGGCGAATCACCTCCGGCTGCGTGCCGAACACGTTGGCCATGTCGGCGTATTGCGCCACGAGCCGGAGCGTGCGCTTCTCGCCACTGCCCCCGATCATGATCCTCGGGCCCCCGGGCTGCACCGGCAGGGGGAGGTTCCGCACTTCCTTGATGGAGTAGTGGGTCCCGTCGAAGCTCGGCGTCTTCTCCGTGAACATGAGCCGGCAGATCTGCACGGCCTCTTCGAGCCGGTCCATGCGCTCACGCACCGGAAGGAGCGGGCCGTAGCCGTACGCCTGGTGCTCCTCGTCGAACCACGCGGCGCCGATGCCGAGAATGGCCCGGCCCCGCGAGATCAAGTCGAGCGTCGTCACCATCTTGGCGAGGAGGGCGGGATTCCGATAGGTGACGCCCGTGACCAGGGTTCCGAGCTGCACCCTCGACGTGCGGGCGGCGAGACCGGCGAGGGTCGTGTAGCCCTCGAGGATCGGCTCGTCGACGCCGCCGAGCATGAACAGCTGCTCGAAGTGGTCCATCACCCACACGGAGTCGAAGCCCACCTCCTCCGCCCGCGCGGCGATGCCGGCAATCGTGTCGAAGATGTCCTCGTCGGGCACGGGGAACGTGTGACCGGGAATTTGGAGTCCGATGTGCGTCATGCCGGACACCCTAGAGGTTGCGCGAATGGGGACCCTTGTCTGCCAAGTTCTCTCGGCGGGCTACGCCCGCCGAACTCGACGCCTATTTTTGGAGGATGCGCCTCGAGGCGCATCCTCTACGCCCCGTCGCCACAGCGCCCCCACAGACCTCGCCCGTTGCGCCGGGCCGCAAGCTCCGCCTCGAGCAGCGTTCGCCCGTGGCGACCGTTGGGAGGGATCACGAGCAGTCGGGCCATGCCCTCGCGGAGCAGCCGGTCGTTCAAGCGCTCGCCGTCGAGGACCACAAAGGCCAGCAGACGGTCGTAGGGGTCACGCCGTTCCGCGTCGTATTCGAGCCGCACGACCCGGCCAGCGAGGCGGGACGCCGTGAACGACGACGCCTCGGGACCAAAGCACTCGACCGGCCGATCGGGGTCGACGGTCTCGGGCGTGTCGACGCCGAGGAGCCGCACGGTCTCGCGCCGCCCGCCAACCACCGCCTCGAAGGTGTCGCCGTCGAGCACGTCGACCACGGCGGCGAAGGTCTCATCGCGGCGCGCCTCGCCGAGCCGCCACCCCCCGATCGAGGCGGCGGCCACCACGGCCACGAGCGCCACGACCCGGGGATGAGCCATGTCGGGGCGATGGTAGCGACGGCATTCGCCGGTGGACAGGGGTCGGCTCGGTAGGCTCGCTTGCCTCATGCGGAAACGGTCGTCGATCATCGTCATCGTCGTCGGGCTCGTCGCGGTGACGATCGCCAGCGTGGTCTCGATGTATCCGTCGCTCTCGGACGCCCGCGACACCGTCGAGGCCGAGTGGAGCACCGCCGAGCAGGCCCTCGAGGCTCGCTACGACGCCCTCGCCGAGTTGAGCCGGGCCGTGCGGGCGGTCCAGGCCGACCTCGAGCTGCTCGACGAGGTCGACGACGCCCTCGGCGACTGGAAGGCAGCGGCCAGCCAGCGGCCCACGCCCGACCCCGACGACGAGCCCCCCGTTGCCAACCGGGTCGAGGGGGCGGCGGCGCGCCTGGCGCGGACCGTCACGTCACGCCCTTCCCTCCGGGGCAACGGCGACGTCGTGCTCGCACTCCTCGGCTATCTGGGCACCGACCCCACGGCCGCCCTTCAGCCGTACAACGATGCCGTACAGCGCTTCGATCGGGCTCGCAACCGGTTCCCCGGACCGTTCTTCGCGGAGATCCTGGGCTTTGATGCGCTCAGCACGGTCGAAGTGCCCGGTGCGCTCGCCGAACTCGACCTGCCCGACCCCCCGACACCGGAGCCGCCGCCCACCGAGTCCGACGCAGAGGCCACGACACCGACCCCCGCGGGCTGACCGTTCTCGTCGCCCGTCCTCTGGTCGGGCTCCGCCCTCCCTGGCGCTTGCTCCTACCCGATTCTCTCCACCAGCTCCTACCCGATTCTCTCCACCAGCAGCGCCATGCCCTGTCCGCCGCCGACGCACATGGTTTCGAGGCCGATGGTCTTGTCGAGGGTCTCGAGGTCGTTGATCAGCGTCGTCATGATGCGGGCGCCGGTCTGACCGAACGGGTGTCCGAGAGCGATCGCCCCACCGTGGGGGTTGAGCTGGGTGTCGACGTCGATGCCGAGCTCACGGCAGACCGGGAGCACCTGCGCGGCGAACGCCTCGTTCAGCTCGACCACGTCGACGTCGCCGATGGTCATGCCGGTCTGGTCGAGCACCTTACGGACGGCCTCGATCGGGCCCACCCCCATGATCTCGGGCGCCAACCCGCTGACGCTCCCGCCCAGGATTCGCACCTTTGGCGTGAGGCCGAGCTCGCGCGCCCGGTCCTCGCTCATCACGAGCACGGCCGCCGCGCCGTCGTTCAACGGACAGGCGTTGCCGGCGGTCACCGTTCCGCCCTCCTTGAACGCCGGCTGGAGCTGGGCGAGCTTCTCGAGGGTCGTGCCGGGACGCGGGCAGTCGTCCTTGTCGACGATCGTGCCGTCCGGTGTCTTGATCGGCGTGATCTCGCGCTCGAACACGCCGTTCTCCTGGGCGGCGGTGGCGCGGTCCTGGCTGAGCTTGGCGAAGGCGTCCTGGTCCTCCCGCGACACCTTGAATTGCTCGGCGACGTTCTCCGCCGTCAACCCCATCGGGATGTAGACGTCGGGGAAGGGCGGGTGCTGGCCGTCGAGGAGCGGGTTCGGCCCAGGGACCATGGCGCCGCTCGTGCGGCTCGTGCTCTCGATCCCGGCGGCGATGTAGGCCGTGCCCTCCCCCGCCTTGATGGCGTGGAACGCCTGGCGGATGGCCTGGGTGCTTGAGGCGCAGAAGCGGTTGACCGTGTGGCCTGGGACGGTCTCCGGCAGGCCGGCGAGGATTCCGATGTTGCGCCCGAGGTTGTAGCCCGCTTCACCGGCCCCGGCGATGTTGCCGCAGATGATGTCGGCGATCTCGGCCGGGTCGAGCGCAGGAACTTGGCTGATCAGCGCCTTGATGATCTCGGCGCCCATGTCGTCGGGGCGGACATCGACCAGCGATCCCTTGAACGCACGTCCGATCGGGCTCCGGGTGGCGGCGACAATGACGGCCTCGGGCATGGGATCCCCCTTGTGGGTCGGGCCCGTGTCAACCGGGCGGGCAGCGAGGGGGGCAGCGTAGCCCTCGCTGCTGCCCCCCTTCGCAGCGCATCGGGGGTCCCGGGACGATCGTCAGGGAGACTCAGGAGGCTCGTCCGAGCGAGCGCCGAGCCTGGGCGTCGAGCACGGCGAGGGCGACTTCGGAGAACGATCGAAGGTCCTCGCCGAGGTCGCCGAGGTCGACGCCGAACATGTCCTCGGCCGCGGCCACCGCTGCGTCACGCACCATGGATTCAATCTCGGTGTAGGTCATGGCCCGTATACGCCCGGTGGCGCGTCACCACGCGCCCGCTGTCACAACCCGGTGGTTCGATGTCGCCGTGGCCGACACGCCGGATCGCCTGCTCGTGCGCCTCGCCGCCCGTCAGCACGCCGTGTTCACCCGACGCCAAGCGCTCGAGTGCGGCTTCACCCCGAAAATGATCCAGGGACGCCTCGACCTCGGTCTCTGGAGGCCCTGGCACCGTGGGGTCTATGGCCTCACCGGCGCCCCGGTGATCTGGATCTCGCGCCTCATGGCCGCCTGCTTGGCGACAGGCGGCTACGCGTCGCATCGGTCGGCGGCGGCGCTGTTTGGGCTCTGGCCGCAGGGCGCGATCGAAGTGATCGTGCCGCGAGGCGTGCGCCGATCACGGTCCGGTGTGGTCGTGCGAGAAGCGGGCGACCTGCGCCGCGGCGACCTGTCGACGCTCGACGGAGTACCCATCACCACCGTCCCCCGCTTGTTGGTCGACCTCGCAGCCGTGCTCGATCCTTCCCGATACGAAGAGGTCCTCGACCGTGCGATGACGCGGCGGCTCGTCACGCCCGATCGGCTCCGGCGGCGAGCGGTGGGCGTCGCGCACGGGGTGCACGGTGCGTCGGTGCTCCACACCGCCCTCGAGGCGCGCGGGAACCGCCCCGAGACAAGGCTCGAGCGAATCGTTCTCGAGATCCTCCACCGCGGCGGGTTCGACAACTTCGAGCCGCAGGTGTGGGTCACGGCCAACGGAGAGCGATTCCGGCTCGACCTCGCCGACACGGCGCGGAGGATCGCCGTCGAAGTCGACGAGAATCACCACGCTGAACTGTCGCAGTGGAAGCGCGACGTTCGAAGGCAGACGTTGCTGGTGGCGATGGGCTGGACGTTCTTGCGCTTCACCGAGGACGACGCGCGGTCTCCTCAGGTCATCTGGGACCGCGCCGCCGCCGTTCTGGCGAGGATTGACAACCCCCCAGGGCGTCAATCCTCGGCAGAAGCCTGACTGGGAGTCTGGTGAAGAAATGGCAACGGCGCGGATCGTCGAGCCACTCGGTGCCATCCCGCGAGGACGCAGCCCGAAGGCGCAGCCACGAGCTGCGTCGAGGGCGAGGACGTCGCGGGTGGTGACGATGGCCGACGAGACGTCGGTGC
>DATDOY010000172.1:0-2335 GCA_035293045.1 Acidimicrobiia bacterium | reverse complement strand
CGTGGCCTCGTCGTCATCGCCGGCGGTCAGCGCTAGCGCACCAACCACGACGATGGCGACCACAAGGCCGGCAATGACGAGCGGCCGCCATGCGCCGCCACCCCCGGGGGTCGCCGTCCCGCCTGGCGGCGGTGGGGGTGGCCCCGGTGGAGGCGCGGGTGGAGGCGTGGGCGGAGGCGCGGCGGGAGGAGGCGGCTCCGGGATTCCGGTCATCGGTGCTCGGGCGCCGGGGCCGTCGGGCTGGTGCTAGATGTTCCCCGACAGCACCTGGTAGTGGATACGGCCATCGCGACCCTCGGTCGGGTTGATGTGGACGTGCTTGATCTGGCGGTACTCGTTGAAGCCGTAGCTCCCGAGCTCGCGCCCGATCCCCGACTGCTTGTAACCACCAAACGGGCGGCCCGGGTCGATGAGGTGGTAGTCGTTGATCCACACCGTTCCCGTGCGCATCCCGTGCGCAACCGTCTTGGCGCGCTCCACGTCCTTCGACCACACGCCACCGGCGAGCCCGTACATCGAGTCGTTGGCGATCTTGACCGCCTCGTCGTCCGAGTCGACCTTGATGACCGACAGCACCGGCCCGAAGATCTCCTCTTGGGCGATCTTGGTGTCGTTGGTCGTCTCGAAGATCGTGGGGCGGTAGAAGGCGTCGGGGTCGAGCCCTTCGGCGAGATCCGTGGGCTTGGTGCCACCGCACAGCAACTTGGCGCCCTCGTCCTTCCCGGTCTGCACGTAGCGCTCGACGGTCTCGACTTGGCTCCGCGACACGAGTGGTCCGAGGTCGACGGCGAAGTCGAGCGGGTTACCCACCGTGATCTTCTCCGCCCGCTCGACGAGCAGGTTGACGAACTCGTCGTAAATGGCGGAGTGCACGAGCGCGCGGGTGCCCGACTCGCAAACCTGACCGCCGTGGAAAAAGGTTCCCCACAGCACGCCGGCCGCCGCGGTGTCGAGGTCGGCGTCGTCGAGGACGATGTTGGCGGACTTGCCGCCGAGTTCGAGCGTCACCTTCTTCACCGTGCCAGACGCGAGCTGCATGATGCGACGGCCCACCTCGGTCGATCCCGTGAAGGCGACCTTGTCGACCATCGGGTTGGAAGCCAGCTCCTCGCCGACCGTCCCGCCCGGCCCCGTGATCACATTGACGACGCCCTCGGGGACGCCGGCCTCTTGGATGATGCGGGCCAACTCGAGCGCAGTGAGCGACGTGAAGCTCGCCGGTTTGATCACGCAGGTGTTCCCGGCCGCGATCGACGGGGCGATCTTCCACCCCGCCATGATCAGCGGGAAGTTCCAGGGGATGATCCCCGTGGTCACGCCGTAGGGCTCGCGGCGGACGTAGTTCTCCGACGGGGGGAAGGGAGAGCCGGGGAGCTCCTCGATCTCCGGCATCGTCTCGGCGAGTTGGGCGAACACCTGGAAGGTGCCCTGGCAGCCGCCGACGTCGGCGAGCTGGGCCTTGCGGATGGTGCCGCCGCCGTCGCGCACCTCGAGCTCGGCCAGTTGGGCGCTGCGGGAGCCCACCAGCTCCGAGATGGTCTGGAGGTACTTCGAGCGCTCGGCGCCGCTCATCTTGGGCCAAGGGCCGTTGTCGAAGGCATCCCGTGCCGCTTGGATGGCGCGCACGGCGTCGTCGCGACTCGCCTTGGCGACCTCGGCGATCTTCTCGCCCGTGGCGGGGTCGTAGGTGGCGAAGGTTTCCCCGCCCTCAGCCTCGATGAACTCGCCATTGATGAAGAGCTGGTAATCGGCCACCGCTGATCCTCCCGTGCGCCACAAGCATGTCCAGAGCCGGAACGGCCCTGCGAACGAGGGAGAGCGTATCGGCGCGCCCCCGACTCTGCGACCTCGCCGCGGTGTGTGCGCCGGCCCACCCCACTGCCCGGCCGACTGGCCGAGTCACGTGGTGTGAGTGTCTGCCCGGCGTCAGCCGGGCAGACACTCACTGCGATGATCGGCCGAGTCTCGGGTCCACTTCCTCGGGAGTGGCCGAGGCCATGCTCCCGGCGGTGGTACGTGACGGGGACTGACCCAGATACTCACCGGCGCAATGCCTTGCGTGTGACCTGTCGTTTCCGCGCGGCCACCGTCAGGAGCACCCCGACCGGACGGAACGTGACCTCATAGAAGCCTGGCAAAGGGGTTGCCCCCTCGCAGTGCTGTCCGCCCATCCGGCCGAGGCGCTTGGACCATTCCTACGAGAGGAGATGGCATGGCCACCTTGGCATACAACCGGCGGCAGTGCGCGACGGACGACGTCGTCGTCGGGGTCGACACACATCGCGACGAGCACGTGGCGGTTGCCCTCGACGGGCTCGGCCGCCGGCTCGACATT
>DATDOY010000171.1:0-22314 GCA_035293045.1 Acidimicrobiia bacterium | reverse complement strand
GTTCCGAGGGCGAGGCCCGCGCCGTCCTCAAGGTCCTCGACGCTCTCGAAGAGCACGACGACGTCCAAGCCGTCTACGCCAACTTCGACATCCCCGACGACATTTTGCAAAACGTGATGGCGTAGGGGGCGCGAGACCGCGGAGGCACCGTTTGAACGTCGGCAAAATTGAACGTTTCCGTTCACTTCTGCCGACGTTTAGGGCGTGGGTGGACGTTCAAGGGGCGGATCCCTGCTGACGGAGCGTAGGCAGCGTTGGTTGTAGGGATCCCCGACGAGGGCCTGGCGACGGTGAGCGTCTGCGCCGGACTCGCTGGTGAGAACGTCACTCTGAACACCCTGAGATCGGCAACGGAATTCCCTGTTGGAGCTTCTCGGCGACGGTCTCCGCGAAGTCACCGCTGGCTCGCCAGCCGACACATTTCCACTCGCGTCGATCCCTGGCGTTGTCGGACGGCGCCGCTTCGATGATCCACGGGCGCCTCAAGACGATTTGAGCGACGACGCTAAGAGGCGCAACGAGCGCGATCACGACCAGTTCCATCAAGAGGAGGACGAAGGGGAACAGGACCCACGTTGCCAAGAGCACGAGCAAGAGCAAGAAGAACCCTGAAAGGGACGCTGTTGAGGTCGTGATACCGAGACCTTCGGTGACCGCCTGCCCAGATTCCCGATACCCCTGGCGAAGGCGCGGCCTCCAGGGAAGGAGTCGTCTGCGGACGGTCCAACGTCGCCCGTCCGGCGACGTGACGGCTTTGGGCACAGAGGAAGAGTACGGCAATGGGGAATCATGGATTCGCGCAGCGATTTCTTGACGGACCTCGTTGTAGGGACCCCGGACGAGGTGCTCGCAGCGGTCAGCCTCTGAGGTGTGCGAGAGGCGCGATCAAGCGGGCCGTGGCACGACGCCGGGCGTCCACTGCTTTCGCATGATCCGCTCGACAGCCAAGAGCGTCACGAACGGAACGATGACGCCCCCGACGCCAGCGGCGGCGGCGACATCCCCGCTCGTGACATGGTCATCGTCCAGCGTTGCCGGGATTCCACTCACCGCGCTGATTGCGAGAAGGAAGCAAGCGGCGCCGATCACCACCACGGCGCCGAAGGCGTGTGGCCACGCTTCGGCGAGCCTTCTCCGATGCTTGTTGCGGCGGCTGATCCCCGCGACGATCCCGACCGCACCGGATCCGATGGTGACGACGGATTCCCAGAACACCAGGACGAACGCTCGGCCACACCCTTCGACTCCGTACGGTTCGATCTCCGCTTCATCCTCGGAGGGACACGGGAAGCCTTCGCGGTGCTCGGCGATCGGGGCGATCATGAAACCAGCGATCGACGCCAGGGCTCCGAGGAGGAGCGCAGCACCGAGAATCCACGGTCGGCGTGCGCTGTCCGTCGTCATCGCGATCAGTCTCCCATCTACGGAAGAGGGCTGTATCGGGAATGCCGAAGCCCGCTAAACGTGGGCCGGATTGCACGTTGGCGTTCAAATCTGCCCACGTTTGGCGCCGGAGCGCGCAAGCACGAGGCTCGATGAGGGTCCACCACCCCTGGGCGGGTGGCGCGTAGTGTACGAACGCATGTTCGATAGCGGCGCAACGCGGGTGCTCGGCGTCGACCCTGGCCTGTCCCGATGCGGGTATGGCGTGGTCGAGCAGGTCGACGGCCATCCTCGCGCGGTCGCGGCCGGGGTCCTCACCACCCCGGTGGGAACGCCGGTCCCCGCGCGCCTGCGTGAGCTCGCCGAGGAACTCGAGTTGGTCATGGCCGAGCACCAGCCGAACGTGGTGGCGGTCGAGCGGGTCCTGTTCCAGGCCAACGCCCGCACGGCGATGGCCGTCGGCCAAGCGAGCGGCATGGCGCTGCTCGTCGCCGCGCGGCGGGGCCTCCCCGTCGTCGAGTATTCGCCGAACGAGGTCAAGCACGCCGTCGCCGGGTACGGCGGCGCCGACAAGGCGCAGGTGCAGGCGATGGTCCAGGCCGTGCTGCGCTTGAGCGAGCGCCCCGACCCCCCTGACGTGGCCGACGCCCTCGCCCTCGCCCTGTGCCATCTGAACGCGGCGCCGCTCCAGGCGCAGGTGGCGGCGGCGACCGCCGACCGCGGTCGTGTTCCCGGCCTCGACCATGCGATCGCGGCCGCCCTCGCCAAGGAGGCCGGATGATCGGGATGTTGCGAGGCGTCGTGGTCGACCGAGGCGCCGACGAGGTCGTCCTTGACGTCGCCGGCGTCGGCTACCGCACGCGCGTCACGCCGCGCACCCTGGTCGCGCTCGACCCGGGAAACGAGGTGACGATCCACACGCACCTCCACGTGCGCGAAGACGCCATGGTGCTCTACGGGTTCGAAACCAAGGCGGAGCGGGCGACGTTCGAGTTGCTCTGCGCGGCGCCGGGCGTGGGCCCCAAGCTCGCCCTGTCGATCCTCGCTGTCCACGAACCGCTGGCGCTGCGCCGGGCCCTGATCGAGGACGACATCGAGGCGCTCACGCTGGTCCCGGGCGTCGGCAAGCGGACGGCGCAGAAACTCCTCGTGGAGTTGAAGAGCCGCTTCGAGCTCCCTGATCTCGAGGTGGTGCCCGATGGCGCTCGCAGCCCGCGGGCCGAGGTGCGCGCCGCGCTCGCCGGCCTCGGCTACGACGCCGAGGAAGTGCGGGGAGTGCTGTCGTCGCTGCCCGACGACGAGCCCGTCGAGGACATGCTCCGGCGAGCCCTCAGACAACTCGCGGCCGAGCGCGTCTCGTGACCCGCAACGAGTTGCTCGCTCCGCTCGCCGCGCCGGGCGACGACATCGTCGAGGCGACGCTGCGTCCGCAGCGCCTCGCCGAGTTCGTCGGCCAGCCCCGCCTCAAGGAGCACCTCGACATCATGCTGCAGGCCGCGGCTGGTCGCGACCAGGCGCTCGACCACCTCCTGTTGGCCGGGCCCCCCGGCCTCGGGAAGACGACGATGGCGGCGATCGTGGCCCGTGAACTCGGCGTCGGCTTCCGGGTCACGAGCGGCCCGGCGCTCGAGCGCGCCGGCGACCTCGCGGCGATCCTCACCAACCTCGAGGAACGCGATGTCCTGTTCATCGACGAGATCCACCGCCTCCCTCGGGTCGTCGAGGAAGTGCTCTATCCGGCGATGGAGGACTTCCAACTCGACATCGTCATCGGGAAGGGCCCGTCGGCCCGATCGATCCGCCTCGACGTCCCGCGGTTCACCCTCGTCGGCGCGACCACTCGCACGGGGCTCATCACGGGCCCGTTGCGCGACCGTTTCGGGTTCGTCGCCCGTCTCGACTATTACGCGCCACCCGATCTCGAGACCATCGTCTCGCGATCGGCCCGGATTCTCGGGGTCAGCGTGAACGACGAAGCGTCCGGCGAGATCGCCCGTCGATCGCGGGGTACGCCCCGCATCGCCAACCGCCTGTTGAAACGGGTTCGCGACTTTGCCGACGTCAAGGGCGACGGCACGGTCGACGGAGGCTGCGCGCGCGACGCCCTCACGCTGTTCGAAGTCGACGAGCGAGGCCTCGACAAGCTCGACCGGGCCATCCTCGACACCCTGTGTCGCACGTTCGGCGGGGCCCCGGTCGGCCTCACGACGCTGGCGGCGGCGGTGGGGGAGGTGGCTGAGACGGTGGAAGACGTCTACGAGCCCTATCTCTTGCAAGAGGGCCTCCTTCAGCGCACACCGCGGGGTCGAGTGGCGAGTCCGTCGGCCTACGCCCACCTCGGCCTGACCCCTCCAGCGCCCGCGAACGCTCCCCGCCTCTTCAACGGGTGATCCCAGGCCCATCGGGGGGCGCCACTAGGCTCCGCGCCCGGTGTTCGCCCTCATCTGGACCATCTTCATCGCGCTCGTCGTGTGGCTCATGCTCGTCCGCCCCCAGCGCCGTCGCGTCATGGCGCACGCGGCGATGGTTCGCGCCGTCGAGGTGGGTCACCAGGTGATCACCGCCGGAGGCCTCCACGGCCGCGTCCAGGCGCTCGATGACGACACGGTGTCGTTGGAGATCGCCCCCGGAGTCGTGGTGCGCGTCGACCGGCGCGCCATCGCCCGCGACCTCGACCTCATCCCCCACGTGAGCGCGGACGACGATGTCGCGGCCGAGGACGGCGAGTAGCGGTGCGCGGGCCTCTGGTGCGCGTGCTTCTCGTGTTCGTGGTGGTCGGTGTCGCGTTGACGGCCGTGGTCGTGAGCGACACGACTCCCCAGCTCGGCCTCGATCTCCAGGGTGGTCTGTCGGTGGTGCTCGCCCCCAAGGGGGATCAGAAGAACGTCGGTGACAAGCTCGACAAGGCGCTCGACATCGTGCGCAGTCGCGTCGACGCCCTCGGTGTGGCCGAGCCCGAGATCAGCCGCCAGGGCGACACGATCGTCGTTGATCTCCCCGGGGTCAAGGAACAGCGGCGCGCCCGGGAAATCATCGGCAGGACCGCCGAGTTGCAGTTCCGCCCGGTGTTGAACGTCATACCAGCTGCGGGATCACCCCTCGACGTCCCGACCACGACGCCTGCGCCCGTGGAGACCGCGCCGACGACGGCCCCGGGTGAGGCGCCCGAAACGACACCCGACGCCCCCACAACGCAAGGCGCCGCGTCGAGCGATGTCCTCGGGCGCGCCCAAGAGCCACCAACCGAGGAGCCCACCACGGCGCTCGAGACACCCGAGGCGCCACCGGCCGACACGACCACCACCACGCTCGCGGACCCCGTCGGGGCGGGGGCGGAGTTCCCCGCGGACCAGCCGATCGTGGCCGAGGACAAAGATGGCGAGTTCCTCTACCAGCTCGGCCCGGCTGAGGCGACGGGCGGGGCCATCAAGACCGCGGACGCAGACTTCGACCCCCAGTCGGGGGCGTGGGCGGTGAATCTCGAGTTCACGAGCGACGGCTTTGACCAGTGGAACGCCATCGCGGCCAAGTACGTGCAACAGCAGGTCGCCATCGTGCTCGACGGCGTGGTGCAGTCGGCGCCCACCATTCAAGAGGAGCGGTTCACGGAGAACGCCGCGGTGATCACCGGCAACTTCACCCAGGGTGAGGCCAAGGACCTCGCGCTCGTCCTCAAGTTCGGTGCGCTTCCCGTGGAGCTCGAACAGATCAATGAGTTGCGGGTGTCGCCGACCGTTGGTCGCGATCAACTGAATGCCGGGATGGTCGCCGGTGCGGCCGGGATGGCACTCGTGCTGGTGTACGTGATGCTCTACTACCGCTTCCTCGGCATCGTGGTCTGGATCACCCTTCTCGTCACGGCCCTGGTGGTGTACGTGCTGGTTGCCTGGCTTGGCCAGACCATCGGGTTGACCACGACCCTCGCCGGTGTCGTCGGCCTGATCGTGTCGATCGGCATCGCGGCCGACTCCAACATCGTGTACCTCGAGCGGCTCAAGGAGGAGCTCAGGGCGGGCCGCACGCTGAGGTCGGCGGCCGATCGCAGCTTCAAGGCGGCCTTTCGCACGATCGTCGCGGCCGACACGGTGACGCTTCTCGGCGCGGGCTTGCTGTGGCTCCTCGCCATCGGATCGGTCCGCGGCTTCGCCTTCTTCCTGGGCCTCGCAACGGCTCTCGACCTTGTCATTGCGTACTTCCTCATGCATCCGCTCGTCGTGGTCATTTCCCGGAGTCGCTTGCGCGACTCGCGACTTGTGCGTATGCCGGGGTCCTCGCCCGTGAAGGCAGACGTCTGATGCCGATCAAAGAGGTGCTGGCCGACCTGTTCAACGAGCGGTCGAAGTTCGATTTCATGGGCCGCAAGCGCGTCTTTTTCGCCGTTTCTGCCCTTGCCGTTTTGGTTGGCGTTGTTTCGCTCGGCACCCGTCAGCTCAATCTTGGGATTGACTTCGAGGGCGGAACGGTGTGGCAGGCGACGATGGCCGAGAAGGAGCCGAGCGTCGCCGACGTTCGCGAGGTGATGACCGACCTCGGCATCAGCAACCCCAAGGTCACCGTCGGGGTAACGGGCGACGACGAGGTCGTCCGGGTCCAGGCGGAGGTCGCGGAGGACGCCGCGAAGGAGAGGGTGACCGACGCGCTCGCCGACTACGCGGGCATTTCTCCGGATGCGGTCGACTTCAAGGATGTCGGTCCCACGTTCGGACGGGAGGTCACCGATAAGGCGTTGCGCGCGCTCATCGTGTTCTTGATCGCCGTCAGCCTGTACCTCGCGCTGCGCTTCGAATGGAAGATCGCCGTGGCGTCTCTGGCGTCGCTGCTGCACGACCTCGCGATCACGGTGGGCGTCTATTCGCTGACCGGCTTTGAAGTCACTCCGGCGACCGTGATCGCGGTGCTGACAATCCTCGGGTATTCGCTCTACGACAACGTGGTCGTGTTCGACAAGGTGAAAGAGAACGTCGGCGCTCTCGCCTCGACCGGGCGGTACACGTACTCCGAGATCATGAACCGATCGCTGAACCAGGTCTTGATGCGATCGCTGAACACGGCGATCACAACTCTGATCCCGGTTCTCGCGCTTTTGGTGGTCGGTGTCGGGATCCTTGGAGCCGTCGGCATTCGCGACTTTGCCCTCGCGCTCTTCGTCGGACTCCTCTTCGGCACCTACTCGTCGGTCTTCACGGCCGCGCCGATTCTCGTCGTGCTCAAGGAGCGCGAGGCGCGATACCGCGCGATCCGGCACCGCATCGAAGCGCGTGAGGGCGTCGGCGTTGCGTCGCGCACAACCGTTGATCGCGCGGCACGACCGACCGACCGCCCCGTCGATGCGGCGGGCGATGCGGCCGACGAGGAAACACCCGCTGAGGAGACCTCCCTTGAGCGCGCCGAGCGCGAGGTGAGGGCGCGACCCTCGACCTCCTCGCTCGCCCCACGCGGACGCCAGCAACGCCGGCGCAAGCGCCGGTAGTCCCCCCGGGTGCGGCTCTCACGATGAGCTCCGCGTTCGATCCGGTTGCCCTTCGCAGCCTCATCCACGACATCCCGGACTTTCCCAAGCCGGGGATCGTGTTCCGCGACATCACGCCGCTCCTTGCCGACCCCACGGCGTTCCGCGCCGTGATCGGAGAGATGGCCGGTCGCCGTCTCGGATCAGGAGTCGACAAGGTGCTCGGGGTCGAAGCCCGAGGGTTCATCCTCGCCGCGCCGGTGGCACTCGCCCTCGACGCCGGATTCGTCCCGATCCGCAAGCCCGGGAAGTTGCCGTCGGCGATCGAATCCGAGGAGTACGAGCTCGAGTACGGAACCGATCTCCTCGAGATCCACCGAGATGCGGTTTCGCCAGGGGAGCGCGTGTTGATCGTCGATGACGTGATCGCCACGGGCGGCACCGCGGCGGCGGCCGTGCGCCTAGCGGAACGGCTCGGAGGCCGGGTCGTCGGCGTTTCCGTCGTCATCGAACTCGGATTCCTCGGCGGGCGTGCGAAACTAGAGGGCCACGACGTCGTGTCGCTCATCACGTACGACGAGGAATAGCCCGAACAGGGAAGAGCAGGAACAGGAGCACGGCGAACCTTGGTGTTGGAGCAAGCGCCCGAGCGAACGGATCTCCGTCGTTCGATCCTGCCGTGGCGTCGCCATCAAGTCGATGTGCTGCTCGCGCCTGTTCTCAGCAAGTTCCTCCAGAATCATCCCCGAGCGCAGACGACGATGATCGAGCGCGCCTTCGACGTCGCGCGCGCCGCCCACGGCGACCAGCTCCGGCGATCGGGCGAGCCCTACATCACGCATCCCATTGGCGTGGCCGAGATTCTCTCGGGGCTTGGGCTCGACGACGTGACCTTGGCGGCCGCGCTCCTCCATGACGCGGTGGAGGACACGGAAGTCACGCTGGATCAGGTGGTCGAGCGGTTCGGTGAGGACGTCGCGCAGATCGTGGACGGCGTCACGAAACTCGACCGCGTGAAGTTCGATTCCAAAGAAGCGCGGCAGGCCGCCAACATGCGCAAGATGCTCGTGGCGATGGCGAAGGATCTGCGCGTGCTCGTGATCAAGCTTGCCGACCGGCTCCACAACATGCGCACGGTCGCCGCCCTCGCCGAGGGAAAGCGCCAGCGGATAGCCCAGGAGACCCTCGACATCTACGCCCCGTTGGCCCACCGCCTGGGAATTCAGGACCTGAAGTGGCAGCTTGAGGATCTTTCCTTCGCCGTCCTGCACCCGAAGCGCTACGCGGAGATCGAGCACATGGTGGCGACGCGCGCGCCCGAACGCGACACCTACCTGCGCAACGTCATCTCGGAGATCCAAGAGTGTCTCGATCAGCTGAACATCCGCGCCGACGTGACCGGCCGCCCGAAGCATTTCTGGTCGATCTACGAGAAGATGGTGGTGCGCGGCAAGGAGTTCGAGGAGATCCACGACCTCGTGGGCATTCGCGTCACGGTCGACTCCGTCAAGGATTGCTACGGCGCACTGGGCTCGATCCACGCCCTGTGGCGTCCGGTATCGGGCCGGTTCAAGGACTACATCGCCATGCCCAAGTTCAACCTCTACCAGTCGCTCCACACGACGGTGGTCGGTCCGCAAGGGAAGCCGGTCGAGGTGCAGATCCGCACCCGCGAGATGCACCAGCGTGCGGAGTTCGGGGTGGCGGCGCACTGGTCGTACAAGGAGGGAAGGCCGGAGGCGGAGGACCTCGTCTGGCTCCAGCGTCTTGTCGACTGGCAGCAGGAGGCCTCGGATCCCGAGGAGTTCATGGAGTCGTTGCGCATCGACCTCGAACAGGACGAGGTCTTCGTGTTCACCCCCAAGGGAGACGTGGTCACCATGCCGGCCGGAGCGACCCCGGTCGACTTTGCCTACGCCATCCATACCGAGGTTGGGCATCGCTGCATCGGCGCGCGCGTCAATGGACGGCTGGTCCCGCTGGACTCGCTGCTTACCTCCGGCGACACCGTCGAGATCTTCACGTCGAAGGTCGAAGGGGCCGGCCCGAGTCGGGACTGGCTGCAGTTCGCCAAGTCACCCCGATCGAGGGCGAAGATCCGTCAATGGTTCTCGCGCGAACGGCGCGAGGACGCCCGCGAGACGGGTCGCGATGACCTGACGAAGGCCCTGCGCCGTGAGGGACTCCCCGTGCAACGGCTGGCCAAGTCGGAGGTCATCGCCAAGGTCGCCGAGGCCATGAACTACGCGGATGTCGAGGCGCTGCACGCCGCCATCGGCGAGAACCACGTATCGGCGAAGGCCGTGGCCCAACGCATCGAGAAGGAACTTCGGGGTGGTGAGGAGCAGCTCCCCACGACGGTGCACCGTCCCCCGCGAAAGGCCCGGCGGCACCGCCAGGCCGGGGTCCATGTGGAGGGCCTCGACGACGTCATGGTGCGGCTGTCGAAATGCTGCACCCCGGTGCCAGGGGACGAGATCATCGGGTTCGTCACGCGCGGGCGAGGTGTGTCGGTGCACCGGGCGGACTGTGCCAACGCCGAGAGTCTGGCGAGCCAGACCGACCGCCTCATCGAAGTGGAGTGGGACTCCGATGCCGAGGGCACGTACATCGTCTCGATTCAGGTCGAGGCTCTCGATCGCTCGAAGCTCCTGCGAGACGTCGCCGACGTGGTCTCGGAGCATCGTGTCAACATCGTGAACTGTCAGACGGTCGTCACCGACGACCGGGTGGCCACGCTGCGCTTTGACTTCGAGCTCGCCGACCCGAGCCATTTGGACTCGATCCTGGCCGGCATCAAGCGCGTCGATTCCGTCTTCGAGGCGTATCGAGTCGTGCCGGGGAAGACCGAGCACAGCTGAGGACATACCTCTGCGCCCACACTTCAGGCGCGGCAGATTTGTGCCGATTCGATGGTGATTTCGGACATTTCTTACTCGTCCGCGTTCGGTCCTCATCTCGTGACGTCGATGCCGCTGCTGAGGGCAATGGGTGCAGGAGGCACATTGATGCGCGTCGGACAGCGACCCCGCGAGGCCACTCGCGGCGTGAGAGAGCAAGCGGTCGACGACGCCACCGACCCACGCGCGGAAGACGGATTCTCGATTGTCGAGACTTGCGTCGCGCTCGGTGTGATCTTCGCGGTCATGCTCGGGCTCCTCAGCTCCCTGGACGTGGGCGTCAAGGGCCTGCTCACGGGACGACAGCGGACCGGCGCCAGCGCGCTCGCCAAGGAAGTCATCGAGGAAGCTCGGTTCGCCAGCTACGACCGCCTCGGTCATGACCTCGTCGGAGACGCCACGCTCGCGGACGATCCTTCGATCACCGGAGTGGTTCCGGCCCTGCGGTACCAGCCGGAGGGTCTGAGCGCGGAAGACCTCGTCGGCGCGGCGTCACCGAGTTACCCCGAGCATGAGTGGACGGTCACGCGTGACCAGTCCACCTTCACCGTTCGGGTCTATGTGACCGGCGTTTCCGTGGCGGCCGGCAACGACTACAAGCGCCTCACGGTCGCAGTGGAGTGGGCGGGCGAGCAGTATGACCCCAGCGCCATCGACAACCGGGTGCGGCTGTCCACGCTCGTGTCGCGGTTCGGCGTCGCCAGCGGCGCCGAGGTCATGGGCCTCGTGGACGTCGACTCGGGATCGGTCGAGATCACGGGCGCCCTCCCCGACGTCGACCTCAGCCGCGCCGAGCTTTTCTTTCCGTACGCCCACGGCGACGGCGAGGGCAAGCTCGTGACCGAGGCCAGGGGCTATGCGGGATCGGCACGGTCCGAGCTCGATCTGGCGTCGGGATCCGCGTCGGGGTGTGGCATGGCGGGCGCGTCGACGAGGTGTTCCGGAGCCAAGGCGGAGACCGCCGTCGACAACGACGGCGGAACCGCGCTCCCGCTCCAGGACGCGGTCGGTCCAACCACGGCGGGCGCGGGCACGTTGTCGGCGGGGACGCCACTTTCACTCATCCTCGGCGCCACGTCGTCGTTGACGTCCAAAAGCTCGGCGGAGTCTTGCATCACCTGCGTTCCAGCGGTCGGTGACGGCGACGCCCTCGTGTACGGCGAGGACGTTGCCGCCGGCCCGGGGTCGATGTCCGCTGCGTTCGTCGCGGGTGTCGTCTCCGGCAACCTCGTCAACATCTCGGGTGTGGGTTCGGCCACGGCCACGGTCGACTCGGACGTCGCAGGGGCTGACCAGCGCGTCACGAGCACGGGGCGGCTGGTGGTTCCCCAAGTGGATCTCGTGACGCTCGACGCCGGACCGGTGGGCTTCATTTCCGGCGTTCGAATCAGCGGCGTCGACGTCACCGCCCAAACCCAGGCGGGCCCGGCGTCCGGTCCGCCCACGGTGACAGGGGACGCCGTGACCGTGACCATGTACGACACGGGGGCCTCGGGTTCGCCCGCATACCGAAGTGTGATCATCACGCCCGGCACCGCCGCATCCGAATCGGCGAGCGTGAGCTTCCCCGTTCTCGGCGTGGCCACGGTGACGCTCGACACCACGGTCACCTCGGGTCCGGCGAGCGTGACATCTCAGTCGAGCGGGGGGACCACGACGCGATCCTCGGCGACCCTGAGCAATTGGTTCGTCGTGACAAGCCGGATGCGGATCGTTCAGGGTGCGGCCACGCTCGCCGATATCACGGTGGAGCTGAACTACGGGCGCGTCGGGTCATCATCGGAGTACACGGCATGAGTTGGGTCGGGAGGGACCGCGAGCGAGGCATGAGTCTCATCGAAGTCGTGGTGGCCACGTCCTTGATGGGGGCGGTCGTCGCCGTGCTTGGACCGGCCATGATTTCCAGCTTCAACGCTGGGAGGATCGTCGACAACGAGTCCCGCGCCCTCGATGAGGTCCGAGTCGCCATCGCCCGCATCGACCGGGAGTTGCGGTCCGCCTCGTGCATCGCGAGCCCGACCGCAGGATCGGGCGGGTCGACGCTCGCGTTCACCACCATGGCAGGCGCTGCGGGTGCCTACGACGTGACGTATTCCGTGAGTGGTGGCCAACTTCAGCGGACCACGGCCAGCGGTTCGCAAAACATAGGAAATGGGCTCGTCGTCACGTCCCACGAGTTCTCCCATGCGGCGAACCCGGGCCAGCGAGCGTCGGTGGACATCGCGCTCCAGGTCCGTTTCGACGCGAGCCGCGATCCCCGGACCGTGGAAACAACGGTGACGGGTAGGAACGCATGGGAGGCCTGTCCATGAGGGCCTGGCTTCGCCGCAAGGCCCGAGACGAGCGAGGCGTCGGCGTGGCGACGGCCCTCGTCATCACGCTCGTGGTGTTCGCGCTCGGGATGACGTGGACCACGGTCGGGCTCCACCAGGTGCAGACGTCGTCCTACGACCGGATGCGGGAGCAGGCGCTCAACGCGGCGGAGGCCGGCGTCAACCTCGCCCTCAGTCAGCTCGCCGGACAGTACGACTGGCCGGGCTCGGCGTCGACCATGGCCCTAGGCGACGACACGGGGGAGTACGAGGTCACGGTCACGCCAGTCGATCCGCTCGACCCGACCGACCACGACCGGTACATCGTGGCCAAGGGATACGCCCCGACGAAGGCCTCACCGACCCGCGCGATCCGGCAGGTGGAACAGCAGGTCCGCCTCGATCCGACGGATGGTTTCTCGTATGCGCTCTTCGCGGCGCCGGGAGGCCTCACGGGACAGAACAACTCGACGATCACGGGCGATGTGTACTCGGCGGCGAGTGCCGACCTGGCCAACTCGGCGAAGTACTTCGGGGACGTGACGTCGCTTGCGAACGTGACCTCCGCGAGCAACACGACGATCGGTGGTTCCGTCTGGGCGGGCGGAATGGCCACGCTCGACAACGCGGCGACGACAGTCCAGGGAAACGTTCGGGCCGTCGGGAACGTCTCGATGACCGGCACCGTGCTCGGCGATGTCCAGTCGGGCGGGTCGATCAGCGGCGGCACGGTCAACGGCGTACGAACGCTCAACGTTGCGCCGCCGAGCCCTCCCGCCCTCCAGCAGCCCACCTTCACGTGGGACCCGGCGAACTACACGCCGACGCCGAGCAATTGGGCGTCGGCGGCCCTGTTCAACACGTTCTGGGATGTCACTCGCTCGGCCTTCTCGGGGCACCATCGCGTCACCGGCGGGAGCGGGGTCTCCAACACCGTGAACCTGGACGAGTCGTGGACGATGACCGGCGACGTGACGATCGTTTCCGATGGACCGATCGTGCTCTCGCGCGACATCACCAATGGGACCAGTGGCGAGGTGACCTTGACCCTCGTGTCCTTCACGGCCACGGACCCGGGCGTGTTGTTCACGAACAACGTCACGCTTCCGTCGAGCGTCCATCTCTTGATCTTCGCTCCCAATGCTTCGGCGGACTTCAGTCAGCTGAAGGACTTTCACGGCGTCGTCTACGCGGAGGCCATCAACCTCTCCAACCAGTTCACGCTCAGCTACGCGCCACCCAATGTGCCCGGGTTCTCTTGGAGCCTCGCGTCGGTCACCCACTACGACGTCGACGTCCTGACCTTCCGCGAGGTTGCCCCGACTCCCTGACGGCCACCTGCGGTCGACCTTCGCCGGCTCGACGTCCGGGAGGTCAACACCTGAGAACTCGGGCGTAGTCGGCTGTGGGCGCGCCGGTAGCATGCGCCCGTGCTGGTCGAAGGCTTCCCCCTATGGTTCTTCGAGACGAACTGCTGGGTGGTCGCGCCCGGCGAGGACGGCCCGTGCGTGGTCATCGACGCTCCGCCGGACGCCGATGCCATCGCGGCCCGGTTGGCCCAGCATCGACTCGAGCCGGTTGGCCTGCTGGTCACCCACGGGCACCTCGATCACGTCGGCGGCATTGGCCGCCTCGTCGAGTCCTATCCGATGCCGGTGTACGTCCACCACCTCGACCGGCGTCATGTCCTCGATCCTTCGGCCCAGGCGCGCATGATGGTGCGGGATCCAATGGTGTTTCCCGTGCCGCCCGACGTGCGGGATCTCAGCGATGGCGACGTCCTGGAACTCGCGGACCTTCGGCTCCGAGCGCTGCATACACCGGGCCACACGCCGGGGTCGACGTGTTTCGTGCTCGACGACGCCTCGCCGATCGAGGGAGACCTGCTCTTCTCGGGTGACCATCTTTTCGCGGGGTCGGTGGGCCGCACCGACCTGCCGGGCGGCAGTTGGACCGACCTCATGCGGTCGATGCGGGAAAAGGTCATGACCCTGCCGCCTGAGACGCGGGTCGCGCCGGGGCATGGCCCCGCGACGACGATCGGGCGCGAGCTGGCCACGAACCCCTTTCTCGCGGAAGCGCGGTACGCGTGACGCCAACGGATTCCGGGGCGACGTACCGCTCACCGAAGGGGACCCACGACGTCATGCCGCCCGACTCTGCGCGGTGGGAGCGCCTGATCGGCCGATTCGCTCGCCGCGCTGAGGGGTCGGGGTACGGCTTGATCGTCCAGCCCGTCTTTGAACACACCGAGGTGTTTCGACGCGTGGGCGAAGGCACCGACGTCGTCCAAAAGGAGATGTACGAGTTCGTCGATCGGGGTGATCGCGCGCTGGTCCTGCGCCCGGAGGGAACGGCGGCGGTCATGCGGGCGTTCGTCCAGCACCGTCCGGCGACCCCGTGGAAGGTCTGGTACGTCGCACCACACTTCCGGTACGAGCGGGCCCAGAAGGGCCGGTATCGCCAGCACCACCAACTCGGGGTGGAAGCGATCGGCACGGACGATCCGGCGCTCGACGTCGAGGTAGTGGCGATGGCCGAGGGCTTCTTGCGGGATCTCGGACTCCGCGACATCCGCCTGCTCGTCAACTCGCTGGGAGATACGACGTGCCGTCCGGGTTACGTCGACTTGCTGAGGGCGTATTTCGCCGAGCACGCCGATCGTCTCTGCAACGACTCGCGTGGTCGCTACCCCACGAACCCGCTCCGGGTGCTGGATTGCAAGCGGCCGGAGTGCCAGGAGATTGCCGAACGCGCGCCCGCGTTGTTCGAACACCTCTGCGACCCGTGCCGCGAGCACTTCGAGGGGGTCCAGCGTGGACTGGATGCGATCGGGGTGAAATACGAGATCGACCCTCGCCTCGTGCGTGGGCTCGACTACTACACGCGTACGACCTTCGAGTTCACGAGCAGCAGCCTCGACGCAGCCCAGAACGCACTGGGGGGAGGTGGCCGGTACGACCGGCTGTCCGAGGACATGGGTGCGCCACCGGCCCCGGGAATCGGGTTCGGTCTCGGCGTGGAGCGGCTCCTCATCGCCTGCGATGCAGAGGGCACGTTCGCCCTCGGGGTTCGCGGCCTCGACGTCTTCGTCGTCGACGCGGTCGGAGGCGATTCGGGATTCGAGGCGACGGTGGTTCTCGCCCACGACCTCCGAGAGACGGGGTTGCGGGTCGATCGCGGATTCGGTGGCCGCTCCGTGAAGGCTCAGATCAAGGCCGCCGACCGGAGCGCGGCGACGTACACGGCGATCGTGGCGCCCGAGGAGTGGTCCCGAGGAATGGTCGTGGTCAAGCACATGGAGTCCGGCGATCAGCACGAGGTTCCCCGCGACGAGGTCGGGGCGTGGGTCCGGACGCGGATCGACAGCGCCGGGGCCCGCGCATGATGCGCTCCCACTACGCGGGAGACCTCACCGCCGCCGACATCGGCGCGCAGGTCTCGCTGTGCGGCTGGGTCGATTCCCGACGCGACCACGGAGGAATCGTGTTCCTCGACCTTCGCGACGTGCGCGGACTTGCCCAAGTCGTGCTCGATCCGGAGCGATTGCCGAGTGCCCACGGGGTTCGCTCGGAGTGGGTGCTGCGCATCGAGGGCACCGTGCGAGCGCGCCCCGAGGGCACGGTCAATCCTGATCTCGACACCGGCGAGATCGAAGTGGTTGGCGACGTCGTCGAGGTGCTCTCGGAGGCCGAGCCCCTGCCCATTCCGATCGACGACCGCACCGAGGTCGAGGAGGCGCTGCGACTGAAATACCGGTTTCTCGACCTTCGGCGGCCGAGGATGCAGGCGAACCTGCGCCTCCGGTCGAGGCTCGCCCTCGCCATCCGCCGGTCGATGGAGGAGCAGGGGTTCGTCGACGTGCAGACCCCGACGCTGACCCGCTCGACGCCCGAAGGCGCTCGGGACTTCCTCGTCCCCAGCCGCAAGCAGCCGGGGACGTTCTACGCGCTCCCGCAGTCGCCCCAACTCTTCAAGCAACTCCTCATGGTCGCGGGACTCGATCGGTACTACCAGATCGCGACCTGCTGGCGCGACGAGGACCTCCGCGCCGATCGCGCCTACGAGTTCGTGCAGCTCGACGCGGAGATGAGCTTTGCCACCGACGAGGACGTCATGCGGTTCATCGAAGAAGCGGTGGGCGCGGCGATCGGCGAGGTCTCGGGCGAACGCCCCGGCCCGTTCGCCCGCATGACGTGGGCGGAGGCGAAGGCCCGCTTCGGGTCCGACAAGCCCGACACCCGGTTTGGGATGGAGCTCTTCGAGATCACCGAGGTTTTCGAGTCCACCGAGTTCCGCGCGTTCGCAGGGAAGGCGGTGGTCGGCCTCGGTATCACCGGCGCGTCAGACACGCCCCGCAACCGTTTGGACGCGTGGACCGAGCGGGCAAAAGCCCTCGGGGGCGCCGGCCTGGTGTGGATGCGGGTCGGCCCGGACGCACTCGACTCACCGGTCGCGAAGTTTCTCCAACCCGCCGAGTTGTCGGCGGTCCGGGAGTCGCTCAAGGTCGACGACGGTGACTTGGTGCTGGTCGTCGCCGACGACGACCTTCGTCGAGCGCAGACGCTCCTCGGCGCGCTCCGCCTCGAGATCGGATCGGAACTCGGGCATCGCCCGGCTTCGTTGGCGGACAACCTCCACCTCTTGTGGGTCACCGACTTTCCGCTCTTCGAGGGAGTGGACGCCGACGGCGCGCCCCAGTCGGGTCACCATCCCTTCACCGCACCCCACCCAGAAGACGTGGCCCTCCTGGACGACCGACCGCTCGACGTGCGGTCGATGGCGTACGACCTGGTGGTGAATGGCATCGAGCTCGGTTCAGGCTCAGTACGAATCCACCAACGAGAACTGCAGGAGCGGATCTTCGGTCTGCTCGGGATCCCCCCCGAGGTGAGCGCGGCGCGGTTCGGTTTCCTCCTCGAGGCTTTTCGGTACGGCGTTCCGCCTCACGCCGGATTTGCCTTCGGCATCGACCGCCTCGCGATGGTCATCGCGGGCGAGCAGTCGCTACGCGACGTCATCGCCTTCCCGAAAACGCAGTCGGGGAGCGACCCACTGACGGGTGCTCCGGCCGCCGTCGACGACGATCAGCTTCGCGATCTCGGCCTTCGCGCGATCCCACCGAAGGACTGAAGCGGTGGGTCGCGGCGTGGCCGAATCGCTCCGGGTCCGCGCGCCGTCCGGCAACTGATGGCGGACGACCTCTTTTCCGCGTCGATCGAGGAACGGCTCACCCGCCAAGCGCCGCTGGCAACCCGGATGCGACCGCGGGCCCTGAGCGAAGTGGCGGGCCAGCGCCACCTGCTCGAATCGGGACGTCCCCTCCGCGCCCTCATCGAATCGGACCGCCTCTCCTCGGTGATCTTCTGGGGCCCGCCGGGCACCGGCAAGACAACCGTGGCGCGCGTGATCGCCGACGCGACGGCCAAGGCGTTCGAGCCGATGTCGGCGGTGACGGCCGGCGTAAAGGAGGTGCGAGAGGTCGTCGGTCGGTCCCGACGACGCCTCGGCGAGCAGGGTCAGGGGACGATCCTGTTCCTGGACGAGATCCATCGCTTCAACCGCACCCAGCAGGACGCCCTGCTTCCGCATGTCGAGGACGGAACGCTCGTGCTGATCGGGGCCACGACCGAGAATCCGTACTTCTCGGTCAACGCACCGCTGATGTCGCGCTCGACGTTGTTCCGGTTCGAGGAGGTCAGCGCCGAGGACCTCGGGGTCCTCGTTGATCGCGCCATGGAGGACGCGGACCGGGGGTTGGGCGGTACCGGGCTCGCCCTTGACGTCGATGCTCGAAGCCATCTCGCCGATCGGGCGCAAGGGGATGCCCGTCAGACCCTCATCGCCCTCGAGGTGGCCGCCGCGCTCGCTCAGGAGGCCGGTCGGCCGCGAATCACGCTCGAGGACGCGGAGGCCGCCATGGCGATGCGCGCCATCCGGTACGGCGAAGACGAGCACTACGACGTGATCTCCGCCTTCATCAAGAGCGTCCGCGGGTCCGACCCGGACGCCGGCCTTTATTGGCTCGCGCGGATGGTCGAAGCCGGAGAGGATCCTCGCTACATCGCGCGGCGCCTCGTGATCCTCGCCTCGGAAGACGTGGGCCTCGCCGACCCGCGGGCTCTCGTCGTTGCCAACGCTGCCGCCCATGCGGTGGAGTTCGTGGGCCTCCCCGAGGCGCAACTCAACCTCGGACAGGCCGTCGTGTATTTGGCCATGGCGCCCAAGTCGAATGCCATCAAGCGGGGCGTCCTGGCGGCCCGCCGGGACGTTCAAGAGACCCCGGCGGGCCTCGTGCCCGTCCACCTCCGCGACGCCAGCGGCAGGAGCGGGACCCACCTCGGGCACGGCGAGGGCTACGTGTACCCTCATGACCTTCCCGAGGGCTGGGTCGCGCAAGCGCACCGCCCGCCGGAGGTCGAAGGCCACCGCTACTACGATCCCTCCCCTCACGGCGAGGAGGCGACGATTGCGGATCGTCTTGCTCAACGGCGACAGGCCATGATCGCGGCCAGGACCGAGAAACGTGGAGGCGAACGGCACGATGGAGGCGAAGGATCGAGCGGCGGTGCGGGGTAGGCGCGCCCACCGGCAGAGAGGGGCCTCGCGGTGAGCGCCTCAGAGGTCGCCGCCATCATCGCTGCGGTCGCGGCCGCGGTCCTCGTCGTCGGACTCCTCCTCGCTCTGTTCTCGCTCGGTCGCACGCTTGGCGCGCTTCGCGAGGCAGTGGACGAGCTCCACCGCGAGACGATCCCGCTCGTGCGCGATATGCAACAGACGGTTCAGCAGGCCAACCACGATCTGAGGCGGGTCGAGGGAATCATCGAGACGGCGGAGTCGGTCGGACAGACCGTCGACGCAGCGTCACGCCTCGCGTACCTGACCTTCTCCAACCCCGTGGTGAAGGCGATGGCGCTCGGCGCCGGCGTCGCGCGAGCCGGACGCCGTCTCCGCAAGCCCAACGGGAAGTCCTGATCGTGTTCAAGCGGCTCTTCTGGCTCGCCGTCGGCGTCGGGCTCGGTTTTGGGCTCTCGATCTGGGTGGCGAAGGCGATGAAGCGCACGGCGGAGCGCTACACGCCCGAGAGCATCGCCGGCCGCGTGACGGAGGGGCTCCGCGAGATGGGTCGCGAGCTGCGGCTCGCCGTGGAGGAGGGACGACAGGCGATGGCGGAACGTGAGGCGCAACTCCGTGGAGAAGTCGAGGGACGCGCGCCGATGTT
This sequence comes from Acidimicrobiia bacterium, assembly GCA_035293045.1. Classification (GTDB taxonomy): domain Bacteria; phylum Actinomycetota; class Acidimicrobiia; order IMCC26256; family JACPCJ01; genus DATDOY01. The sequence goes on along the minus strand of DATDOY010000171.1, from coordinate 3,048 downwards.
CCGCCCGCCCCATCCCGCAATGGGACAGGGAGCCGACCCGGCGCGGAATTAGTCTCATGGCCGTGCCACCGCAAACCGCCGACCAGCTGCGTCGCGCCTTCCTCGGATTCTTCGAGGAGCGTGGACACACGGTCGTGCCGTCGTCGAGCTTGATTCCCCACGACCCGACGATGCTGCTGACCACGGCGGGGATGGTCCAGTTCAAGCCGTACATGCTCGGCGAGGAGCCCGCCCCGTACCCGCGGGCGACCTCGGTGCAGAAGTGTTTCCGTACGACCGACATCGACATCATCGGGACGACGACCCGCCATCTCACGCTCTTCGAGATGCTCGGCAACTTCAGCCTGGGGGATTACTTCAAGGAACTCGCCATCCCATATGCGTGGGAGTTCGTCACCGAGACCCTCGGCTTCGATGCCGAGCGCCTGTGGGTCACCGTGTTCGAGGACGACGACGAAGCCGAGCAGATCTGGCACGAAGCCGTCGGGTTCCCGATGGAGAGGATCCAACGCCTCGGCGGTGAATCGAACTTCTGGGCGATGGGATCGACGGGTCCCTGTGGCCCCTCGTCCGAGATCTTCTTGGATCGCGGCCCGGAATTCGGGGCGGAGGGGGGACCGGCCCACGGCGGGGAAGAGCGCTTCGTCGAGTTCTGGAACCTCGTGTTCATGCAGTTCAACCGCACGGCGGAGGGTGCCCTCGAGCCCCTCCCGCAGCGCAACATCGACACCGGCTCCGGACTCGATCGCGTGCTGGCGTTGCTGCAGGGCACGACATCGGTATTCGAGACCGACGTGTTCACTCGTCTGCTGGCCGCCGCCCAGGACGCCACGCGCCAGGCGTACGGCCGCGACGACAAGGTCGACGTGTCCTTGAGGATCATTGCCGACCACGGCCGGGCGGCGACGTTCCTCGTGGCCGACGGCGTCAACCCGTCGAATGAGGACCGGGGTTACGTGCTGCGACGCATCATCCGGCGCGCCGTGCGCCACGCGGTGCTCCTCGACGCGCACGATCAGGTGATGGCACCCATGGTGGCGGCGACCGCCGCCACCATGGGTGAGGCGTATCCCGAGGTGATGAAGAACCTGGAGTTCGTCCAGGACGTCATCGACCGAGAGGAGCGGCGATTCCGAAAGACGCTCGATCGGGGCATCGAGATCCTCGACCAGCAGCTGGGCGCGGGCGACGTCTCGGGAGACCAGGCGTTTCTGCTCCACGACAGCCTCGGGTTCCCGATCGACCTCACCCGAGAGATCGCGGGCGAACGCGGCCGTTCCGTGGATCTCGACCGCTTCGAGGCGTTGATGGGCGACCAGCGAGCGCGGGCGAAGGCCGCCCACGCCGCCGGGGATTCGGGCCCGGGGACCGGCCTCGCGGCGTCGGCCGACGTCTATCGAACTGTGCTCGACGAGCGCGGCGCCAGCGAGTTCCTGGGGTACGGCCACGTGAGTGCGGAGGGTGTCCGCGTGCTCGGCCTCCTCGTCGACGGCCGACCGTTATCGCGGGCGACGGCCGGAGACTCCGTGGAGATCATCCTCGATCGAACTCCGTTCTACGCCGAGTCGGGCGGCCAGGTGGGGGATACCGGGGTGCTCGAGGGTCCCGACGTCGTGGTCCGTGTCGTCGACACCCAGTGGGCGATCCAAGGTTCGCTGATCGCCCACCGCGCGACGGTCGAGCAGGGAGAGATCGGCGTCGACGACGAGCTGGTGGCGCGCGTGGAGTCGACGCTGCGGCAGCGGACGGCCCGGAACCACACGGGCACGCACCTCTTGCACTGGGCGCTCCGCGAGGTGGTCGGGGAGCACGTGCGCCAGCAGGGATCGCACGTCGGGCCGGAGCGACTGAGATTCGACTTCTCCCATTACGAGGCCGTGAGCCCCGGAGCGCTGGCCGACGTCGAGGCCGCGGCCAACGAGGAAGTCCTCACCAACGCCACCGTACGTGCGTACGAAACGACCAAGGATCACGCCGAAACCCTCGGAGCGCTGGCGTTCTTCGGCGACAAGTACGGCGAAATCGTTCGGGTCGTTGAGGCCGGCCGACATTCGGTCGAGTTGTGCGGGGGGACCCACGTGCACGCGCTGGGGTCGATCGGGCCGATCAAGATTCTCGGCGAGGGATCGATCGGAGCGAACGTTCGACGGGTTGAGGCCCTGACGGGCGACGCCGCGCTCGCGTTGGCGCACGACAACGAGGCGGCGCTGCGCGCGATCGCCCTCTCGCTGAACGTCCCCCCAGTCGAAGTGCCGGCGCGCGTCGAGCGCCTGCAGGCCCAGGTCCGCGAGATGCACGACGAGATCAACGCCCTCCGTTCGCAGCAGGCGCTGGGCGAATCGAAGGAACTCGCGGCCGCCGCGGTCGGCGGTCTCGTCGTAGCCCGACGCGATGGACTGTCCCCGGACGACTACCGCACCCTGGCGATCGCCACCCGCGACGCGCTGGGCACGGGCGTGGTCGTGATCGCCGGAGTTAGCAGCGACCCGAGCAAGGCGGCGATCACCGCCGCCGTCAGCCGGGACCTCCAGGACAAGGGGATTTCGGCGGCCGACGTGGTCGGCGACGCCGCACGGACGCTCCAGGGCGGGACGGCCAAGAACCCCGACGTCGTCGTCGGAGGGGGGAAGCGACCGGAGGCGGTGGACGAAGCGCTCGCCCAGGCACACGCACAGGCGCGCTCGCTCCTCGACGGTCTGGCGGGCTGAATGCGCCACCCCGGTCCGCACCCACGCCCGTACGCAGGCCTGCGCCTGTTCGATCCGACCCCTTGATGCGAGCACTTGGCGTGGATCTCGGATCTCGCCGCATCGGTCTCGCTGTGTCGGATCCGTCGGGCACCACGGCCACGCCGCTGACCGTCATCGACCGAGCGCGCCGCCGTGATGAGGATCACGAGGCCATCGTGGCGGCGGCGCGCGCTCAAGGTGCCTCGGTGATCGTCGTGGGGTTCCCCTTGACCCTGGAGGGTGAAGTCGGGCTCGCGGCGCGGCGCGTGCTGTCCGAAGTTGACGAACTGCGGCGGGCGGCGGCGGCCGACCCGGCGAC
>DATDOY010000170.1:0-4985 GCA_035293045.1 Acidimicrobiia bacterium | reverse complement strand
CTCAGGGCCCCCGTGGAGATGGCCTCGACGCCCACGTTGGTCCGGTCGCCGAGCCGCATGAGTGCTCCCTTGCCGAAGTTCTTCTCGATCTGGCCCTTGGCCATGTCGAGCGCCTTCTCGCGATCGGCGGCACCCTTCTCGGTGTGCTTGTCGGCCATCACCGGCCTCTCAGCCTGCCTCTCAGCCATTGCTCCTCCTGCTTTCTTGCCCTGCCGCCTCCGGCCGGGCGTTCGTGGTCTGGGGCTCTGCTCCGAGCGCTGGTACAGACCCTAGGGAGCGGGTGTGACAACCAACAGGAGCGTAATTCCACCGCTGTAAGCCTGCCAGGAGCGTAGGCGAACGGGTGTTCGCAGTGGTGGATCTCCGCGCGGTCAGGCTCGGCTCGGACGTATCCAAGGTCCCCCGTCCGGGCCCTCCCCGGTCGACGTCATCTCGCCCACTCGGCGCGGGTCGCCATCCGCCCAGGTCGGGATGGCGGGCCAGGAAAACCAGTTGGGCTTTCGGGGTGACTGACCCGTGTAGCCGACAACCCGACAACCGACTGGATCGTCTCTGGTGGTGATCCGCGAGGATGGGGGCCGATGGCTGATCTCCCGGTTGGCACGGTCACCTTTCTCTTCACCGACGTCGAGGGCTCGACGCGTCGATGGGAGGACGACGCCGTCGCTGCTCGCGCGGACATGGCCGATCTCGACGCCACGGTGGGCGACGTCGTCGCCCAGCACCAGGGAACCGTCGTGCGACCCCGAGGGGAGGGCGACAGCCACTTCTGCGTCTTCGCCCGCGCCAGCGACGCGGTCGGAGCGGCGCATGCCCTCCAGCAGGTGACGCCGCTCCCGCTTCGGATCGCCGTCCACACCGGGGAAGCCGACCTTCGCGACGGCGACTACTACGGCACGAGCGTCAACCGCGCCGCCCGCCTCCGCGCTCTGGCCCACGGCAGACAGGTGCTCGTCTCACAGACGACCGCCGACCTCGTTGGGCGTCACCTGCCCCCCACGACGTCGCTCGTCGACCGCGGCCTGCACCAGATGAAGGACCTCGCCTCACCCGAGCGCGTGTTCGAGCTCCGCTGGCCCGACTCCCGCGAGCATCCGCCACTCCGATCACTCGACCATCTCCCGACGAACCTGCCGCCGCAACGCACGTCGCTCATCGGGCGCGAGCGCGAGATCGAAGAAGTGCGCGAGCGACTTCGGACCGCGAGCCTTGTGACCCTGACGGGGTCCGCTGGATGCGGTAAGACGCGGTTGGCGATCCAGGTCGCCGCCGAAGCCATCGACGACCACGCGGCCGGGGCCTGGCTCGTCGAACTCGCGCCGGTGGTCGACGCCGACGTCGTGCGGGCTGCCGTGGCCGTCGCGCTTCGCGTGGGCGGGGGCAGCCCGAGCGGGGCGGGTGTCGAGAGCCCCGAGGACGTCGCCGCCCGCCTCATCGACCATCTCCGACCCCTCGACCTCCTTGTCGTGCTCGACAACTGCGAGCACGTGGTCGACACGACGGCCGTACTCGTCGACGAGATCCTGGCCGAGTGCCCGCGCGTGCGCGTGATCGCCACCAGTCGCGAACCCCTCGGCGTCGCGGGCGAGGTGACGTACCGCGTGCCGAACCTCGCCGTGCCCTCCGAGGGCGACTCCGTGGAGGAGATCGGCGACCACGCCGCGGTGCATCTCTTCGTCGATCGCGCTCGCCTCGCCGACCCGGGATTCTCCCTGACACCTGACACTGCCTCGGTGATCGCGGGTGTGTGTCGACAACTCGACGGCATCCCCCTCGCGATCGAGCTTGCCGCCGCACGAGTGCACACACTCGGCATCCAGGAACTCGCGCTGCGCCTCGATGACATGTTCCGAGTCCTGAAGGGCGGCAGCCGGACCGCGCTGGCGCGCCAGCAGACCCTCCAGGCCGCCGTGGACTGGAGTTACGACCTCCTCACGCCGGTGGAGCAAGCGGTCTTGCGCCGCGTCGCCGTGTTCGTGGGGACGTTCTCACTCGCAGCCGCCGAGTTCGTCTGCGCGGGACCCGACGACGGCCAATCGGGCGTCGACGAGCGGGAGGTCGTGGACGCCATCACCTCGCTCGTCGACAAGTCGCTTCTGAACGTCGAGCAGAGCGAGGACGCGACGCGCTACCGCCTCCTCGAGGCCGTCCGTCAGTACGGAGCCGAGCGCGTGAGGTTGGCCGGTGAAATGGAGGACACCCGCCACCGGCATCTCGCGTTCTTCACGGAGTTGGTCGCCCGCGCGGGAGACGAGATCCGGCGGCTCGGCCCAGATCGGTGGCGACGGCCGCTCCGAGTCGACCTCGGCAATCTGCGGTCGGCCATGGAATGGGCGATGGCAACGGGAGATCTCCGGGCCGCGGTCACCATCCTCACCGAGCCCATGGGAAGGCCCTTCACGACCGCGGACTTGAGCGGGTGGACCGACTTCCTCCTCGCGCAACCCCTCCCCGCCGAACTCCGGGGCGCCGTGCTCGCGGCCGCCGCTCTCAGCGACGCCGCCCCTCCCACGCCCGTCGATCGGGGGTACGCGAGCGAAGCGCTCGGCGTCGCTGCGACGCTCTCGCCGCAGCCCTGGTGGGTGATCCCCGCGCACGTCGCTGTCCGGATGCATGCGATCTTCGGCCTCGGCGAGCAGGCTCGAGCGCGCGAAGCCAGTACGTCCCTCCGAAATGCCGCGAGAGAGTTGGGCCTTCCCGGGATCGAGGCGCTGGCGACCGCGGGGATCGCCTTCGACCTCGCCCTCGCAGGCAACCACGCTGACGCTGGTCCGCTCCTTGAGGACGCCCTAGCGGTCGTGCGCGAACTCGGCAGCGTGGAATGGCTCGCCAGGGTGAACATAAGCCGAGCATGGGCAGCGCGTGCAGCCGGAGACAGCGAGACCGAGGTAAGGGCTCATCAGGAAGTGGTGGAGGCGTGTCGCGCCTCCGGAGACACCGAAGCGCTGTCCGTCGCGCTGAACCTCCTCGCCTTCGCCCACATCGACGACAACCCCGCGAAGGCACTCGCCTTCGCAGAGGAGGGCATCGCGCTCGGCCGCCGGTCGAGCAATCGCGGATACCTGTCGATGGTGATTCACACCGCCGGCGAGGCCCTCGCCAACCTCGGGGAGTGGCCCGCCGCACGCGAGCATTTCTTGGAAGGGTTCGGGATCGTCCAAGACAACGAGCCCGGCCTCTTCGCAGAGGTCGTCGACGGCCTCGCCTTTGCGGAGCGAATGCTCGGCAATCTCGCGCCCGCCCTCGAGCACGAGCGCGCCGCCCTGGCCCTTCGCCGCGAGCGGGAGAGCCGCACGGGATTGCTGCGATCCCTTCGCCGCTACGGCGAGTTGGCCTCGGTCACCGGCGACCACAAGCGTGCTGCCCGCCTGTTCGGCGCGTACGAACGGCTCCGAGGTGAGATCGTCGGACCGGCGATCCACGCAGAGGCGTACGAAGCGCCCGTGTATGAAGCCGACGTGGCCGCGACCCTGGCCGCGCTCGGTCAGGACGTGTACGACGGCCTCGCCGCCGAAGGCTCCGCCATGTCGCTCGACGAGGCGGTCGCCTTCGCCGCCGGCGAAGGCGATCCGTCGAGCTCCTAACCCTCGAGGGGGACGGTCGCGACCGTCTCGTAGCGGGTGCCGGCCCGAGACACCTTGCTCTCGTAGAGCACGACCTCGTCGACGACGAACGCCTTGCCGACCGGGTCCGTTCCCAATGCCTCGATCGCCGGGCCGACATCGCCGGACACCTTGAGGCGAGCAAGCGTGAGGTGCGGGTGATACGGGCGATCCTCAGGCAACAACCCGAGCGGTTCGAGTGCGCCGTTTACCGAGTGGGCGAGCTCCGCCACGCGGTCGCCCCCCGGGCCAACGCCGAGCCACACCACCCGGGCCCGCTCAGCCCTGGGGAAGCCACCGCCGCCAGCGAGGCGAATCGGGAACGGCGGGACCTTCGACACCGCCTCGAGCGCGTGGGCGACGTCGCCCACCGCCTCCTCCGGCACCTGGCCGAGGAACTGGAGCGTGACGTGCCACTGCTCGGGAGTCGTCCACTTCGGTCCCACCATCGAACGGCGCGCCGGGGCAAGCGCCACCTCGACGGCGGCGATCACGTCGTCCGGCGGTCGCACCGCCACGAACAGCCGCACGGGTCAGGGCTTCGCCGCCGCGAGCCGAGCCCGCAGGAGTGACATCACCGAGATCGCCGAGAACTGCCGCACCCGCTCGCGGTCGCCGGGGAGCTGCACCCTGACCGACTCCGCCGGCGCGTCACCGATCTGCATGCCGAAATAGACGAGCCCCGGCGGCTCCCCCTCGAGCGGATCGGGCCCCGCCACTCCCGTCGTGCTCAACCCGACATCCGCGTCGAGCACCTTGCGCACGCCCTCGGCCATCTGCTTCGCACACTCGTCGCTCACAACTCGCTCGGCGGTGACGCCGAGCACGGTGCGCTTGATCTCGGTCGCGTAGGAGACGACCGCGCCGCGGAAAACATCGCCGGCTCCGGGCACCCCGCAGATCCTGGCGCCGACGAGCCCGCCGGTGAGCGACTCCGCCACCGCCAGCGTGAGGCCTCGCTCCTTCAACAGATCGAGCACCACGGATTCCATCGTTTCGTCGTCGGTTGCGAACACGAGGTCCCCGAGGATGCCTCGCAGCGCAGCCTCTTCCTCCTCGAGCAGGCTCGCGGCCTCCGCCTCGGTCGCCGCCTTGGCGGTGATCCGCACTCCGATGCCCTCGATCCCCCGTGCCAGAAAGGCGATGGTCGGGTTGGTCTGCACGTCGACGCGCGCCCCGATCATCTCGGCGAGCGTCGACTCGGCGACGCCCCACGTCTTGAGCGTCCGCGACCGGATCGTGGCCCGCTCACCCGAGCGCTCCAACAGGTCCGGGATCACGCTTTCGTTCACGAGGAGCTGCATCTCGTAGGGAACGCCGGGCACCGCGTAGACCACTTTGTGGCCGATCGGACACAGCAGGCCGGGGGCCGTCCCGATCGGG
>DATDOY010000169.1:0-3281 GCA_035293045.1 Acidimicrobiia bacterium | reverse complement strand
AGAGAGGGCGGCCCGCAGGCCGCCCTCTCGTTGCCAACGCGGGTCGGCGCCTACGGAGACGCCGAGCCCAGCGGACAGTCGCGGTTGTTCGCAGCCGAGAGCGTGTTGAAGAAGGTCGCGTCCGTCTCGCCACCGCTGACGAAGGCGGCCCACCCTGCCTGGAGCTGCGCCGGGGTGATCCCGAAGTTGATGCCCGCGAGCGAGTTCAGGTACGCCGCCACGAGCATCCTCGCCGTCTTCTGCACGAGCGTCGGCCCGCCGCCGGTGCTGACGAGGTCGAACATCGTGATCGTGTCGCTGAGGGTCGAGTTGACACCCGTCAGTCCCTGGAAGAACGGATCGAAGGGCGTCGTGTGGATGAACGGGTTGGTCGTCGCGGGATTATTCGGCCACTGTGGATCGTTGTCCTCGTTCCACATATTGGCCCCCGTGCCGCCCTGCCAGAAGCCGGGCGTGCAGCCCTCGAGCGGCGGGGTGTCGAGGAAGGCCTGCGCGATCGCCACGTCCGGAGCCGCGAGGGTCATGTCCGGAGCGGTGACCGGGTTCGGGTTGTCGATCGTGTACCCGGGCGGTGCCGCCGTCTCGCGGACCGTGTAGCGGCCGAGGATGAGGTCCTCGATCAGGAACTCACCGTCGGTCGGATCGGCGTCCGGGGCCGAGTTGTCGGTCACCGACACGCAGACGTCCGCGGTGTCGACGTAGCTATCCGGGTCGGTCGAGGAGTCGAGCGTGTGCGTGCGGCAGTACTCGAAGGTGGCCCCGCCGAGGAGCGCGAGCGTCTGGCTGTCTCGCTTCTCCCAGCGCAGGGAGCCGTCGACGAAGATCTTGACCGCCGGCCCCGAGCCACCCGGGCCTGCCCCGATCGCGGCCGTGGCCGGGTCGGTGTCGCGGGTCAGCGAGAGCCCGCCCACGCTCAGGATGACCGAGGCGTTGCCGGTGACCGTCCCCGCCGTCGCGGAGGTGAAGACGACGATGCACTGCCCGCTCGCGTCCAGGTTGTCGCCCGCGGGTTGGGCGTCGTCGCAGGTCGAGGCCGCCGCGTTGAGGACGAAGGCCGCCCCGCCGGCGTTCGTGAGCGTGACGTCGACGTTGCCGACGGTGGCGGCCACGAAGCCGGTCCCGTCGTTCTGGTCGACGTCGACCACGAAGGTGTGGCTCTCGCCGATCCCGTTCGTGTCGTTCGGGGTGATGGTGATGCGGGCATCGACGTAGGTCTTGACCGCCGGCCCCGAGCCGCCCGGCCCGGCCCCGACCGCGGCCGTGGCCGGATCGGTGTCGCGGGTGAGCGAGACGCCGCCCACGGAGAAGGTGACGTACGCGTTCGCCGTGAAGACGCCGGCCGTCGAGCTGTTGATGGTGAGCGTGCACTGGCCGGAGGCGTTCGTGCCGGCGGCGCAGTTCGAGCTCGCGGAGTCGGGCGCGGGGCTGACCGAGGTCGTCGGGAAGACGCCCGCGGCGGCCACGAAGCCGGCCCCGTCACCCGCGTTCTTCGCCACCGTGATCGTGAAGACGTGCTCCGTCCCCACCTCGTTGGTCGCCGTGGGGGTGATGGTGATGCGGGCGTCGACGAAGGTCTTGACCGCCGGCCCGGAGCCCCCGGGCCCGGCCCCGACCGCGGCCGTGGCCGGGTCGGTGTCGCGGGTCAGCGCGACCCCGCCCACGCTCAGGGAGACGGAGGCGTTGCCGGTCACCTTGCCCGCGGAGGCGGAGGTGAAGACGATCGTGCACTGCCCGGCGGCGTCCAGGTTGTCGCCCGCGTCGTCGCAGGTGGAGGCCGCCGCGTTGAGCGCGAAGGCCGCCCCGTTCGAGTTCGTGAGCGTGAAGTCGACGTCGCCGACGGTGGCGGCCACGAAGCCGGCCCCGTCGCCCGCGTTCTGCTCGACGTCCACGGTGAAGGTGTGCGGCTGCCCCACCTCGTTGGTGTCGTCGGGGGTGATGGTGATGCGGGCGTCGACCCACGTCTTCACGACCGGGCCCGAGTTGCCGGCGAGCCCGTTGGTAGTGACGTCCTTCGTCTCTCCGCCGGTGAAGGTCACCGTGGCCGAGGCGTTGACCGTCGTCTGGCCGGCCGTCGGCGAGTTGATGGTGAGCGTGCACTGGCCGAGCGCGTCCGTCGTGCAGGTGTTCCCGCCGACGAAGGAGGCGGTCGCGCCGTTCGCGTTCGAAAGCGAGCCGGTCACGAGCACCCCGGCCGCGGGGCCGAGGACGAAGCCGGTGGCCGGATCCTGCTTCTGCACCGTGACCGTCATCTGGTGATCGGTGCCGACCTCGTTCGTCGCCGAGGGCGTGATCGAGATGTTCGCGTCGCAGAGCTCGAAGGCGCCGAGCGTGTAGTCGAAGATGGTCGCCGTCAGCGAGGCCGAGGAGCGGGTGTCGGCCAGGATCTTGCTGAAGCAGCCGGACACCCCGAGCGCGCTCAGGTTGAGGCCCGCCTCCAGGAACTGGGGCGTGTCCATGATCGCGGTGCCGTTCTTGTACTCGGCCGACCAGGGCGGATCGACCGGGAAGTTGGGCGCCTTGGCGCCCTTGGCCTCGACGAAGTTGGGATCGCCGTTGACGGTCGCGCAGGCCGAGTCTGCGCCAGTGACGATCTTGCAGTCGGAGCCGGTGAAGATCGGCTGCCGGTCGCAGGCGGGAAGAGCCGTCGGGTCCGAGTCGAGGCAGCCGGTCGCGCCGCCCTCCCAGCGGAAGCCCCGCACGAAGGCGACCCGGCCGCCCGAGGTGTACTCGGCGACGATCAGGATGTCGCCCGTCTGGTGGTTGCCGGTGAAGTTGATGGCACCCCCGCCGGGCGGATCGGTGCAGCCGATGGTCGAGTCCTTGAGCAGCCAGAAGGCGGCGTCGGCCGTGCCCTGGACCGCGGACCGCTCGAGGCCCGCGTACACGACGAGGTCGCGCTCGGAGCCCGCGTCGGGCCCGTCGGGTGCGCTGTAGGCGAGCGCGTAGGTGTTGATCAGGTTGTCCTTGTCGAGGACGTTGTTCGACCCGTCGCACTGCCAGTTCCCGGACAGGTCGGCGCCCCCGCCCTGGATGGCGTGCACGTCCTTGCTCCCGGTGGAGAAGGTCGTGTGGTCGAGTCCCCGGTTCGAGGTGACGAAGTCCTTGACGAAGACCGACTCCAGGAAGTCGGGGCGGCTCGCGTGCGGGAGCGCGACGCTCGGGACGCCGCCGGGAGTGCCCGCCGTGCCTGCCGAGTCGGTGGTCAGTCCCTCGGCGAAGAAGCTGTCCCAGTCGAAGCTCCTGCCCGAAGCCACTGTTTGCGGCACCGGACAGTCGGGCGC
>DATDOY010000168.1:0-9557 GCA_035293045.1 Acidimicrobiia bacterium | reverse complement strand
CGCCGACGGGACGCGCTTCGCCGCGGGCGACCTCACCAATGGCCCGGTGATCGCCGACGTGAACGGCGACGGGTTCAACGACGTCGTGCAAGCGGGTGGCAGTTCGGGCTTCGTGCGTGACGGGCGCAACGGTGCCCTCGTCGACACGTTCGACGAGGATCGCCAACACATCAACACGCCGGCGGTCGGAAAGTTCGGGAGCAGCTGGCGTCTCGTGTCGGCGAGCTTCGTAGAGAGCGCCAACCAGAGCCATATCGCGGCATATGCAATTGCCGCGCCGGGGACGGCTCCGCCATGGCCGATGTTCCGCAGGAACGCGCAGCACACGGGCGGGCCGCCGAACCCGGGGCCGGGCGGCGCAGGCGGATACTACGTGCTCGACACGCAGGGCGACGTCTACGCCTTCGGAACGGCGCGGCATTTCGGTTCGGTGCCCATCCTTCGTGCGCACGGCACCCCGATCGGCAACGCGCGGAGCGTCTCCATATCCGGCACGTCCGATGGCGGAGGGGCGTTCATCCTCGACGACAAGGGCGGGATGTTCACGTTTGGCAATGCGAAGTTCTTCGGGTCCGTGCCGGGACTCAAAGCGGCCGGGGCCTTGACCGGCGACGTCACGAGCGTCGCCCTCGCGGTAACGAGCGACAATCTCGGCTATTGGGTGCTCGACACGTCGGGCGGCGTGAACGCCTTCGGCAACGCCGGATTCCACGGCTCGGTTGCGTCTCTCCGGAGCGGCGGCGCGGGGATCGGGAACGCGCCGTCGATTGCGCTCGCCGTCACCACCGACAACCAGGGTTACTGGGTGCTCGACGACGTGGGCGGCATGTTCACGTTTGGCAACGCCAGCTTCTTCGGGTCGGTGCCGCAGCTCCGGAACTCGGGTGTGCCGATCGGTCCGGCCAACGTGGTCGGGATGGCACCAACCGCAAGCGGTAACGGCTATTGGATGGTCGACGACGTGGGTGGGATGTTCGCCTTCGGTGACGCACCCTTCCTCGGTTCCATCCCGCAATTGCGCCAGCAGGGCGTTTCGATCGGTCCCGCCAAGATCATCGGCATGGTGCCCACGCCGTCGGGCAATGGGTACTACCTGTTCGACGACAAGGGCGGCATCTTTGCCTTCGGTGACGCCACATTCGCCGGCTCGCTGCCGGGCGTTGGCGTCGACACCACTGCGGTCTCGGTAACCCCATACCGAGGTTCGTGAGGTCAGCGAGGATTCGGTCGAGCTTTCCGACCAGCACTCATTCCTCGGCACTCCGACGAGATACGTTCAGTGAGAGGATTGGCTCTGCGGCTGAATGGTGCGACCACGGTGTCGGCATTCTCGGGTCGATGGGCCTGATCCCAGTTCGCGAACGTTTCACGCTACGATGCCCCGAGCGGGCTGAGGCTAGGGCGGACCCATATGTGCTTTCACGCACCGGGTGCCCAGGCCCCCGTGGGCGCCGATCGATCCCTCTCCATCGAACCCATGTCCGACGACCGCCGTGAGGTGCCCCCTATCGTGCGACGCCGCATCCTGATCTCTCTGACCGCCGCCCTCTTCGTCGTATCTGGTGTCCCTCTCTTCGGTTCGTCGGCGCCGCCGGCCCGTGCCTATCCGGGGCCGAACGTGGTGCTCGAAGGGGCCGGTTTCGGTCATGGGCGCGGTTTGGGGCAATACGGGTCGCTCGGCTACGCGATCGATCACGGCTTCGCCTACTCGCAAATCCTTGATCTCTTCTATGGCGGAACCTCGTCGTCGAATATCGGCAACCCGACCATCACTGTGCGTCTCGTCGCCCTCGACGGTGGCGACACCGTCGCCACCTCGACGGGTGGATCGGTCTCGGCTGCGGGAGTGTCAGCAGCCGCCGTACTCGTCCGACAGGTTTCGCCCAACAGTTACCAGGTGTACACGGGACCAGGGTGCGGCGGTCCGTGGGGTCTCGCGACGACCGTTGGCGATCCCGTCGACATCACGTCGAATTCGGGGTTCGTCCTCGCGTGCGCCACCAACCGCGCGTATCGCGGCTACCTGCAGGCAAACCGCGACAGTGAGGGTCCGCAGCGGACCGTCAATGTCGTGGCGATGGAGGACTATCTGAAGGGCGTTGTCCCTCGAGAGTCGCCGGCCTCATGGGCGGATCTAGGCGGCGGTGCCGGCATCCACGCGTTGCGCGCGCAGGCGGTCGCGGCGCGGTCCTACTCGTATGCCGAAGGTCGCTACTCATACGCGAAGACGTGCGACACGACGGCGTGTCAGGTGTACGGCGGCGTCATGCTCAACGGGGTAACGATCGAAGATGCGCGTTCGAACACCGCCATCGACCAGACGGCGGGCGAGGTCCGCGTGAACGGCGGCGGTGGCGTCGCGCGCACGGAGTTCTCCTCGTCGACCGGCGGCGTCACCGCCGGGGGAACCTTCCCGGCGATCACCGACGAGGGCGATGACACATCGTCCAACCCCAACCACCGCTGGACCGCCCAGGTCCCGGTCGCCACCATCGAGGGAGCCTTCCCAGAGATCGGGGGCCTCCGCACGGTCGAGGTCACGAAGCGAAACGGCTTCGGCGATTGGGGAGGACGCGCCGTCGAGGTCGTCCTGCGCGGAACGCTCGGCGACAAGAAGATCACCGGAAACGACTTTCGATCTCGGTTCGGACTCAAGTCCGACTGGTTCCGAGTCGTGAACGCCGCCTCGGGTGGCGTGCTGGGTTACTGGGTGATGGACGCGATCGGTGGTGTGTTCACGTTCGGGGACGCCGGATTCCACGGCTCGGTGCCCCAGTTGCGCCAACAGGGCGTGCGGATCGGCAGCGAGCAGATCATCGACGTCGAGCCGACGCCCTCGGGCAATGGCTACTGGGTGCTCGACAGGGCGGGGGGCATCTTCTCGTTCGGCGACGCCGCCTTCTTCGGATCGATCCCGCAGCTGCGACAGCAGGGGGTCCGTGTCGGTCCGGCCGACGTCATCGATCTCGCGGCCACGCCGAGCGGCCGGGGCTACTGGCTGCTCGACGGCGTGGGCGGCATGTTCGCCTTCGGCGACGCCCAGTTCTTCGGCTCGATCCCACAGCTCCGAGAGCAAGGCGTGTCGATCGGGCGCGCCAACGTGGTCGACATGACCACGACGCCGGGTGGAGTCGGCTACGTGATGGTCGACGATGCTGGCGGCGTCTTTGCGTTCGGCACCGCACCGTTCTTCGGGTCGATTCCCGGACTCCGCCAGGCTGGGGTCCAGATCGGCCGGGCGACCATCGTGGGCGTGGCCACGACCAACGGCGGGTACTGGATGATCGATGATCGCGGCGGCGTGTTCGCCTTCGGATCGGCACCGTTCCACGGGTCGTTGCCGGGTGCAGGAATCTCTGCACGAGCGGCCGGTATTGCCCCCACCAAGACCGGCAACGGTTATTTGATCGTCACGGCCGACAACGGTGACGTCCACCCCTTCGGTGACGCGCCGGACTTCGGGGGGATCCCGGATACAGGAGTGCAGACGAGCGGGCGCGGGATCGCGCCCCGCTACGAGGTATGACAGGAATCCGTGACCTGAACCGGCGTCGGCTGTTGGTCCGCGGGGTCCAGGCGGCCAGCCTCGCCGCGGGAACGTCGGTCGTTCATCGGACCTTGGGCCCGCTCGCCGGCGCGCTGCTCGATCAGCCCGTCGACCTCGGTGACGCGCAACCCATCGCCGGGACTCCGGCTCCGTTCATCGTCACCCGCGCCCAGTGGGGCGCGGACGAGTCCCTGCGATCGGGAACTCCGGAGTTTTCCGCACTCAAGAAGATCGTGCTGCACCACACCGCCACCGGGGTTGCCGCCGATCCCGCTGAGACGGTGCGAGCGATCTACGCGCATCATGCGGTCACCAACGGCTGGAACGACATCGGCTACCACTTCCTGATCGCGCCCGACGGCCGCATTTACCAAGGACGGTTTGCCCGGGACCTCGCGCCGGGGGAGGCGCCGACAGCCGAGGACACGGCCGGCAACATCGTGCAGGGTGCACACGTCGATCAGTACAACCGAGGGACGGTCGGCGTTGCCCTCCTTGGCACGTTCACCAACTCGGCTCCCACGGCGGTGGCGCAGGAATCCCTCGTCCAGCTGCTTGCATGGATCTGCGACCGCCACAGCCTCGATCCCTTCGACGTGTCGGCGTATACGAACTCGTCCGGCGCGGTGCAGAACCTTCCGACCATCATCGGTCACCGCGACGTCGACACCACCTCGTGTCCTGGAAACGCGTTCTGGAACATGATTCAAGACATTCGGGGGCGCGTCGCGCAGACACTCTCCGGCGGGTTCATCGGATACCGCATCATCTCGGCGACCGGGGAAGCGGCTCATTTCGGGGGTGCTCGCGACTACGGCGACATGCGGAGTCTTGGCATCCAGACGCGCGTGGTCGGTGCGGCCGGCGTCCCCGACGCCCAGGGCTACGTCATGGTCGACCGCAACGGCTCGGTCTATACGTTCGGCGCAGCCGGATTCTTCGGCTCCATACCCGGTCTGCGGGCCGCTGGTCACCGCATCGGGAGTTCGCCGATCATCGGCATCGCCAGCACGCCGAGCGGCCAGGGGTACTGGATCTACGACGACGTCGGCGGCATCTTCGCCCTCGGGGACGCCGGTTTCTTCGGATCGGTACCGGCGCTGCGCAACGCGGGACACGCGGTGGGTCCCGCCCGCATCGTGGCGATGCTGAGCACGCCGAGCGGACAGGGCTACTGGGTGCTCGACGAGTCGGGTGGCATCTTCGCCTTCGGCGATGCGGGGTGGTTCGGCTCTGTCCCAGAACTTCGCCGTCAGGGGCACGCCATTGGGCCGGCCCGCTGCGTGACGATGGCCTGCACGCCCACCGGGCGGGGCTACTGGGTGGTCGATGAAGTCGGTGGCATCTTCGCCTTCGGCGACGCCCCGTTCCACGGGTCGCTGCCCTCGATCCGGATTCGCGACTTCCCCACCCGGCGCATCGTCGCGTCGCCCTCCGGAAACGGCTACCTGATCCTCACTCGCAGCGGGGCGGTCTACACGTTCGGCGATGCTCCGTTCCACGGTCGCTGGATCGCCGATGGACTCGACGCCGTCGACTTGGCCCCAGTCCTCCGCCGCCGCTGACCTACGCTGCGGGGGCCGTGGATCCGTCGCCTGAGAACGAACTCGTGGCGCGCTTGCGCGAACGCGTGGGTGAACGCCGTGAGGACGGCCTGTATCCCGACGGCCTCGAGGACGACCTCGACCTCCATTTCCACCACATCGCGGTGCGAGGCGTGCGCGACCGGTTCGAACGACTGCGGGCCGCGCTCGACGACGCCGACGCAGTCGGCCGCGCGCTGAGCGCCTCGCACATCGGCACGGGGTCGGAGCGGGTCGCGGGGGGATTCGTCCATCGTCTCGTCGCCCGCATGACCCACCGGCAAACCGAGGGTGCGCTGACCCAGGTGCGCGAGTACGCGGAGGCGCTCGCCGAAGCCCACCGCGCCTTGCTGATGGCCTACGCCGATCTCGTGTCGCAGGTCGACGATCTTCGCGATCGCCTCGGCGGGGGATCGGGCGAGGGTGGGGGTCCCGCCTCGCCGTGAACGTCCATCAGGTCGTGGTCGCCGCCGCCCCGCACGACGCCATCGTGAATCACGCCCTGGCGTTGCAGCAAGCGCTCGGGGGTCGGGCTACGTCGGAGATCTACGCCCGCTTCGTCGACGTGGAGATGGCCGACTTCGTCCGTCCGCTGGCGGAGTTCCCTTCCGCTGCGACCAGCGGCTCGAAGGACGGGAGCGTGGACGCCATCGTGTACCACGCGTCGATCGGCGAACACGAGGTGACGGAGTTTCTCCTCGCTCGACCCGAACCGTTGGTGATCGTGTACCACAACATCACGCCGCCCGAGTTCTTCGACGAGATGGACCCCGCGTTCGCTGCCCTCTTGCGGGCCGGCCGCGACGAACTTGCTGCTTTGGTGCCCCGTGCGGCCGCGGCGCTCGGCGTATCGGAGTACAACGCCGCGGAGCTCCGCTCGGTGGGGTTCGCCAACGTCGGGGTCTCGCCGCTCGTCGGCCTCACCAGCCGCGTCGACGCCGAACCCGACCCAGAAACGCTGGCTCGCGTCAGCGCTCAGACCGGCCCCGTCTATCTCTTCGTTGGTCAACTCCTCCCGCACAAGCGGGTCGACCTTCTGGTCCAGGCGTTCCACATCCTGCGCACGTACCTTCAGCCTGACGCCGTGCTCGTGATCGCGGGGGCCCAGCGAATGCAGGCGTGCACCGACGCATTGCACCAGTTCGTCGCCGAACTCGCGCTCCCCGACGTCTGGATGACCGGCACGATCCCTGACTCGGTGCTGTCGGCCTATTACCGGGGGGCGGATGCGTTCGTGACGGCCACAGAACACGAGGGCTTCTGCGTGCCGCTGATCGAGGCCATGACTTGTGGGCTCCCGGTGATCGCCCGCCGGTTCGCGGCCGTGCCGGACACGCTCGGCGACGCGGGGTTGTTGCTCGAGCCCGCCGACGGCGCGGCGGTGTTCGCCGAGGCCATGCTGACCGTCACCACCAACGACGAATTGAGCGCTCTCCTCGCCGACGGCAGTCGCCGCCGCGCGGAGGATTGGAGCGCCCTCGATCCTGTCCGGGTGTTCCTCGATCACCTGAAGGGCGCACTGAGCTGAGCGCGCCGACGTGAGCCCATGAAGCTGCTGTACGTCGTGCAACGCTATGGAGCCGAAGTGGCCGGCGGCGCCGAGGGACACGCGCGCGACTTCGCGACGCGTATGGCGGCGCGGGGCCACGATGTCGACGTTCTCACCAGCTGCGCCGTTTCGTATCTCGACTGGGCCAACCACTATCCGCCGGGGGTAGAGGATCTCGGCGGTGTGCGGGTCCACCGGCTCCCGGTGACTCGGCCGCGTGACCAGCGGCTGTTCGGCGATCTCGACGCACGCGTCACGTCGCCGGCGGTCATCCCTCGGTGGTTGCAGGAGGAGTGGATGCGTCTGCAAGGCCCGTGGATGTCGGAGTTGGCGCCGTGGCTCACGAGTCGGGCTAGGGAGTACGACCTCGCCGTCTTTGTCACCTATCTCTATTTCACGACGTGGGCGGGGCTGCGGGCGGTTCCGTCCGGCCTGCCGACCGTGCTGCACCCCACGGCCCACGACGAGTCGTACCTCTATCTTCGACTCTTCGATCGCATGTTCACCCGGCCCGACGGGTTCGCCTTCCTGTCGCCGGAAGAAGAGGCGCTCGTACGTCGGCGGTTTCGCGTGCGCCAGCCTGGGGTGGTGGTCGGGGTCGGCGCGGAGCCGTCACCTCAGGGCGACGCCGACTCGTTCCGGTCGCGGTACGGCATCGGCGACCGGCCGTACCTGTTGTTCGTGGGCCGGTTCGACGTCGCCAAGGCGGCCGACGAGCTGCTCGCCTATTTCATCGCCCTCAAGGAGCGGAACCCAGGGCCGCTGGCGCTCTTGATCGTGGGAGAGGCGATCGTCGAGCCCCCCGAACACCCCGACATCGTGGTCACCGGGTTCGTCGACGACGCCACGAAGCAGGGAGCGTTTGCCGGGGCCTCGATCTTCGTGCAGCCGTCGTACTTCGAGAGTTTCTCGATCGTGTTGCTCGAGGCGTGGGCGCACGGCGTGCCCGCCCTCGTCCAGGGCCGCTGCGACGTGCTCGCCGGCCAGGCCCGGCGCAGCGGTGGGGCGCTTCCCTACGAAGGATTCGCCGAATTCGAGACCGCCGTGGAGATGCTGCTCTCCGACGAAGCCCTCCGCGCCCGCTTGGCCGCCGCTGGACGGTCCTACCTCGACACTCACTACCGCTGGGACGCGATGCTGAGCGACTACGAGGGATTCCTGGAGAACGTCGCCCGGTCGTGATGCTTGGGCCGCCCCGATGGTGTGAGTGTCTGCCTTGCTGGAGCAAGGCAGACACTCACACTCGGGAGGGGCCGGCGCGGGCGTCGGCGCCTCCCGCGTCCGCCTCGGGCGCCTAGGGCTCCGGAAGGACCGGCGAAGTGAACTCGATCTCGCCAACGGTGTGGCCCCGGCGCAGCGGTTCGGCGAGGAGGATGGCGAGGACCACGATCGTGGCCACCCCGCCGGCGACGAAGCCGCGCTCGACCCGGAACAGGAGGTCGGCGTGGATCGCGGTCACTCCGAGCAGGGTGACCATGCCGACCGTCCATGCTCCTGCTGAGCGCCGGTAGCCCGCGATGGCAATGAGGGCCTGGCTCATCGCCAACGCCACCATGAACAGGCCGCTTCCGGCGGCGAGATAGGCCATGTCGATCCCGCTGAGTTCGTACTCGGCGCCGAAGAACGTGCGGACAACCCAGGGCCCGAACACCCACGATCCGGCGGTCGAGAGCGCGGCGAGAACGGAGACGGCAACGAGGAGCCGGAGGAGCTTGGAGCGGAACGCGGCCCAGAGGTCTTGCGCCGCCAGGGCCGCGAGTTGGGGAATGAGGGACGCCTGCACGGCTTGGAAGAGAAAGAGCGGAACCCGCGAGATGATGAGGGCGATGAGGACCTTGCCCACCAAGGACCGCTCGTCGTCGCTGGCGAGGGCGGTCACGATGAGCGGCGTGATGTTGATCATGGCGTTGGCGAGGACCGATCCCACCAAGAGGTAGCCGAGGGCGCGGCTCAGCTCGCGCCAGCTCGCCTCGGGGCCGTCCTCGAAGAGGTCGCGCGTCCGGGGGGCGACGGCGGCGATGACCACGATGGCGGCGACGCCGATGAGGAGGCCATAGGGCCCGGCCGTTTTCACGCCCGCGACCGCCAGCCCAATGCAGGCGAGCATTCGCAGCGTGCCTTCGGCCCCGAGGAGGAAGCTGTAGGGCCCGAATCGTCCGCTCGCCGCCAGCGCGCCCCGCATGAGGTATTGGACGGCGTATCCGGCGAGGGCGAGCAGGAAGCCGACGAGGAGGAGCACCTCGTTGTCGAAGAAGTCGTTGACGAGGGGGCCCGATCCGGCGATGGCGGCCACCGTCAGGGAGACCACGAACACGCCGGCCACGACGCCGGCCGTCTTGATCACGGGTCCACCTCCGAGGCCCCGCGCCCGTCGGTCGGACAGGGCGCGCCCCACCTCTTGTTCGAGGGGGATGTAGAAGCCCGGCGCGGCGAGGAACGTGATCGACCACATCGTCGACAACGCGGCGTACCGATCCGGGCCCAGAGTCCGGGCGGCGATGGCGAGGAACACATAGATCGTGATGCCGGCCGCGCCGAGTCCGAGACCGACGACGGCGGCGCCCTCAGGAAGGGGATTGCGGGCGCGCGCCCGCTCGCGCAGGGAAGGGGAGGTCACGCGGTCCCGACGATAGCCTCGGATCGTATGAGCACTCGGAAGCTCATCATCGCCGCCCTCGTGTGCGCCCTCGCCATCTTGCTGGCGTCGGCGCTCCAGTTCATGCTGGCCAAGTAGCGCGGCGCTCGCGAGCCGGTCGGCGTCACGTGGCTCGCCTCAGGCGAGCAGGAGCCGGTCGATGAATCCGAAGGCGACAAACGTCGCCGCCATGGCCCCGATGAAGCGGGCGGACTGAGCCCGAAGGGCCCGCTCCAACCGCTC
>DATDOY010000167.1:0-29564 GCA_035293045.1 Acidimicrobiia bacterium | reverse complement strand
CCCTTCTCGTTGGCGAGCTCCTCGCGGGCATCGCGCACGGTGAGGCCACGCCAGGCGTCGCGCTCGGGGTGCCGGAAGTCGGCAGCATCGTCAAGCGTCACCTTGGCGTCGAGGGCGTGCACGCGGCCATCGGGCGTGAGGATCAGCGGGTTGATCTCACACAGGTCGGCGTCGCCGTCGACGTAGGCGGTGTACAGCTTGGTGAGGATGTCGACGGCCCCGTCGGTCGCCGCCGGATTCAGCTTGGCGGCGAGAACCCATGAGCGCGCTTGCTCCTCCGACAGCCCTTCGGCCGGGTCGACCCAGATCTTGGCGATGGCGTCCGGGTCCTTCTCGGCAACGGTCTCGATCTCGACGCCGCCCTGGGCCGAGAGCATCCCGAGATGCTTCTTCGCCGAGCGGTCGAGCGTGAAGCTGGCGTAGTACTCCTCGGCGATGTCGCTGGCCTTCTCGATCCAGAGGATGCGGACGACGTGCCCCTTGATATCCATGCCAAGGATGTCCGACGCGTGCTCCCGGGCTTCGTCGACATTGGCCGCGAGCTTGATGCCGCCGGCCTTGCCGCGTCCCCCCACCTGCACCTGCGCCTTGACCACGACGGGATACCCGAGTCGCTCGGCCGCGGCGACGGCGTCATCGACCGTTTCGGCGACTTCGCCCGGCGAGACGGGGATGCCGTACTGCGCGAAGAACTGCTTTCCCTGAAATTCAAAGAGATCCATGGGACTCCCGTGCGTGGTTTCCGGGCGTCAACTCGACGCCACGTGCGACTCGCGCTCGTCGAGCGCCTGCTCGAGCCATTCGGCGATGCTCTTCATGCTCGAACCCGGCGTGAAGATGCCCGCGACGCCCATCTCCCGAAGCTTGGGAATGTCGTCGTCGGGGATGATGCCGCCGCCGAACACGAGCACGTCGTCGGCCTGAGCGCCCCGCAACTGCTCGAGGATTCGGGGGAAGAGCGTCATGTGCGCACCGGACAGGAGCGACAGACCGATGGCGTCGGCGTCCTCTTGCACGACCGCCTCGACGACCTGCTCGGGCGTCTGGTGGAGGCCCGTGTAGATGACCTCGAACCCGGCGTCACGCAGGGCGCGCGCGATCACCTTGGCCCCGCGATCGTGGCCGTCGAGTCCAGGTTTGGCGATGACGACGCGATAGCGCCGCTGCATGGGTTCTTCCCTTTCCGGCACCGGCCCCGCCGCTGGCCCGCAGCGAGCGGTGTGCGCGACCGATCCGGCGACACCATACTCAGGGCCGTTCATCGGAGCCCAAGCACGCCCATCACGAACGAGTGGGCGTGATCGCCTCGGCCCAAGGGGAGGAACCCTGAACCCTCTCGCCCGCCTCGCGCCCTATGTCGACGGCTTCACGCCGTGGGACGGCCCCACGAGCGGTGTCGTCGGTGGCGACCCGCTCGGCTTCCCCGGCTATGGGAGCCTCGTCGACGCCGCCCGCGCCGAGACGGGCGTGGACGAGGCCGTCGTCACCGGACTCGGGACGATCGACGTCGGCGGCGGGGCGTCGCTCGGCGTCGCCATGATCTCGTGCATCTTCGAGTTCATCGGCGGATCCATGGGCGCCGCCGTCGGCGAACGCGTCGTGCGCGCCTACCACCGTGCGACCCTCGAGCGGCTCCCCGTGCTCGTGTTGGCCACGAGCGGCGGGGCGCGCATGCAAGAGGGCATGGTGTCGCTGATCCAGATGGCGCGCACCGCCGACGCGGCGCGGCGTCACGCCGACGCCGGGCTGCTCTCGATGGCGTCGCTCGCCTCGCCCACCACCGGCGGGGTCTACGCCTCCTTCGCTTCGTTGGCCGACGTCGTCTGGGCCGAGCCGGGAGCGACCGTCGGGTTCGCCGGACCGCGGGTGGTGGAACAGACCACCGGTGAGGCGTTGCCACCGGGCGCGCACTCGGCGGAGTCGGCGCGATCGGCCGGGCTCGTCGACGGGCTCGTCGAACCGCACGCGGCGCGCGCCCACGTGGCCACATTGCTTCGGGTCACGCACGGTCTCGCCCATCCGCGAGCCGCGAACGATCGCGCGACGCACGCGCCCACCACCCGGAGCACGACGTCGCGTCCCGCGGGCACCGCATGGGACGAGGTGCAGCGCGCCCGCGACCCGCAGCGGCCGTCGGGGCGGTGGTGGCTTGAGCAGTTCGTGCCCGACCGCGTCGAACTCCACGGCGACCGGGCGGGCGGGGTCGACCCCGTGGTCGCGTGCTGTCTCGGTCTCACCCGCGCCGGCCTTCCCGTCGCGTGCGTGGCGCTCGACCGCCACGCGGGCGACGGGCGACCCCGTCCGGCCGGCTTTCGCGCCGCCCGACGCCTCGTCACGCTCGCGGCTCGGCTCGGGCTCCCGGTCGTGACGTTCGTGGACACCCCCGGCGCCGACCCGTCGGACGCGTCGGAGCGCTCGGGGATCGCCGGCGAGATCGCCCGCACATTCGCGGCGATCACCGGGCACCCCGCCGGGACGGCGTCCCTCGTCGTCGGAGAAGGCGGCAGCGGTGGGGCGCTCGCCTTCGCCGCCACGGATCGGCTGCTCATGCTCGACGGTTCCGTGTTCTCGGTGATCGGGCCCGAGGGAGCCGCCGCCATCCTGCACCGGGACGCGGCCCGGGCGCCCGAGGTCGCCGAGCACCTTCGGCTCACGGGTCCCGATCTCGTCGAGCTCGGCGTCGTCGACGGGATCGTCGACATGGAAGGGGCGCTCGACGCCCTCGAGCAGGCCGTCGCCGACGCGCAGCCGGGCGACGGGCGAGCGCGCTTCGATCGCGCCACCGCCCGCTGGATCACGGAGTAGGGCCTGTGCTCGCGCGAGTCCCGCCGGCCCAGCGCAGGATGCTGATCCTCGTCGCCGCGGCGGCCGTGGCGGCCGGAATCTTCGTGGGCGTCGCCATCCTCCTCGCGTCGGGGCGCCCAGCCGTGCGGCCCGGTCGCTACGAACCGTTCGTCGCCGGCAATGCCGCCACGCTGGGACAGATGGTGGCGACCGAACAGCCGATCTTCTATGCCGACCCGACCGGCGGCACGCGCGGGTTCGCCGTCGCCCTCGAGGATGGCGATTTCGTGGCCCTCCACGTCGTGCCGCCCGGCGGCTCGGCCGCGTGCCCGATCGACTGGGACCTCCGCGACAAGCGCTTCGAAGACTGTCGGGATACCCCCTTCGCCTCCGAGCAACTCCGGCGGTTCAAAACCGAGGTCACCGACGGCGTGGTGATCGTCGACCTGCGCGCGATCGAGCCCGCCGCACGGCCGACGGGTTGACTCCGCCGCCGACGGCCGGACTCGCGGCCTTCACCGCCTCGGTGCCAGGTACGCCCTCGGAGTCCCTACTTTGCTGTGCACTTTCCGTCGTGATTTCCGCCCGCGCGGACCCGAATCACGACGGAAACTGCACACGAAACGTGGATCGAGACGGCGGTATCAGCCGGGAGCGAGCCGGTCCCGCAACTCGGTCTTGGCGACTTTGCCGGTTCCCGTTCGG
Organism: Acidimicrobiia bacterium; assembly: GCA_035293045.1. Taxonomy (GTDB): domain Bacteria; phylum Actinomycetota; class Acidimicrobiia; order IMCC26256; family JACPCJ01; genus DATDOY01. Next base: position 26,075 of record DATDOY010000167.1, on the reverse strand, counting down.
GGCAGCGCGTCGACGATGTGGACCTCGCGCGGCGCCTTGTAGCCCGAGATGCGCTCCCGCGCCCAAGTGACGAGCTCGTCAGCGTCGAGCGCGACGCCCGGAGCCGCCACCACGAAGGCGACCGGCACCTGACCCTTCACCTCGTCGATGCGGCCGACCACCGCCGCGTCGGCCACACCGGGGTGCAGCCGGAGCGTCTCTTCGACTTCGGGCGGGTACACCGAATACCCGCCGTGCATGAGGACATCCTTCTTGCGTCCCGCGAAGTGGACGAGCCCGACGCGATCCTTGCGGGCGAGATCGCCCGTGCGAACCCACCCGTCGTCGGTGAGCACCTGGCGCGTGGCCGCGTCGTCGCCGTGATATCCGCGCAGGATGCCGGGCCCCTTGACCAAGAGCTCTCCGACTTCGCCCGACGGCACCTCCGCACCCTCGTCGTCGACCACCCGCATCCGCCAGCCGAACAGGCTCCACCCGAGGACGTCGCCCAGGCCGATCTCGAGTCCGGGCGGCGACACCTTCGCCGACACCGCGCCGCCGGTCTCGACCGCGCCGTACCCCTGGGCGAACATCGCCTCGCCAACCGGTCGGCCCACCATCGGGAGGGTCGCCGTCGCCCCGAACTTCTTGAAGGCCCGCGCGAGATCGGCGGGCATGACGTCGGCGCCGCTGACCCAGCATCGAATGCTGGTGAGATCGCGATCAGCGGCCCCCGCATCGAGGAGCATGCGGAACATGGCGGGGACGCCGATGAACGCCGTCGCCCGGCGGCCCTCAATGGCGTCGAGCACCGCATCGGCGTCAAAGCGGGGGAGGAAGTAGACGGGAATGCCCGTCCCTGCCACCCCCACGAGCGCGGCGAACCCCATGATGTGAGCGATGGGAAGCGAGACCACGAACTCGTCCCGGCGGAGCCCCGCGGGCCACAGGGCGCCGAGGTTGGCGGGATCGGTGAGGGCGTCGTCGGTGAGGCGGGCGCCCTTCGGGCGGCCGGTCGTGCCGGAGGTGTAGAAGATGCCGGCGACGTCACCTCGTCTCGGTTGCGCCGGGGTCAGTCCTTGGACATCGGACGCGGCGAGTTCTCGGTCGAGGGCGTCGACGTCGACCACCTCCGCCTCGGCGTCGGCGATGACGTGGGCGACCTCGTCGTCACGCATGCGGGGGTTGACGGGCACCACCACCCCGCCGGCGCGGGCGACGGCCAGACACGTGAGGAAGAACCCGTAGTCGTTGGGGCCGCGCACGACCACCCGGCGTCCGCCGTGACACTGGGCGGCGAGGACCTCGGCGGCTCGGGCGACGACGTCAGCGGCCTCGGCGAACGTGAGCTGGGTGGAGCCCCCCGTCAGGAGAATCGGCTCGGGTTGTTCGACGAGGCGGCGGCCGCCGTGCACCGTGGCTAATTGTTCGAGCAGGTCCCCGAGGGCGAGGTCCGCTCGAAGGAGGCGCATCCGCTGCACGAGCCGCATGGGGAGCAGCGTACGAGTGCCAGGCACGACCCTCCGCATGGGACGGCGCCGACGGCGGCCCCACAACGGACGTTTTTCCGCCTCTTCTTGCCCGGGCGCGCTTATCAGCGGCGCGACGGGCGCCGATACGAGGTGTGGAACCTAGGAGGGCTCGCATGGAACATGGCGCGAATCGTGAGGGCGGTGGCACCACCCTCACCCGCACCGCCCCCGTGATTTTCGTTCCCGGGCTCTCGCATGCCGACCGCGGGTGGGATCTCCTGCGTCGGCACCTCCAGCGAGCCGGCTTCGCCGAGGCCGGGAGTCCGCTCGACGGTTCCTCTCATCCCCGGGGCGACATCCCCGGGCGGGCCGAGCGCCTGGCCATCCAGGTTGCGACCCTGCGGACCATCACCTCGGCGGAGCGCGTGCACGTCGTGGGCCACGGCGTCGGCGGCGTCGTAGCTCGCTATTTCGTGCAACTCCTCGGCGGGGAGGCCGTGGTCGACACGTTGGTGACGATCGGTACTCCCCACTGCGGAAGCGAGGTCACGCCGGTCGGCCTCGGCCCCGCCGCCGCGCAGCTCCGGCCGGGGTCCGCCGTTCTGCGCCGCCTCGAGGATTCGATCCGGCCGATGCCGGTTCGGTGGATCAACTACTTCACCGAGGACGACCTCTTCGTGCGCCCGGCGGCCTCCGGCGTCGTGAAGGACGCGCGCCTGCGCGCCGTCAACGTGCTCGTCACCGACCACCGCCAGCTCAGCCTCGCGCTGCCCACGGTGGTGTGCCGGTCCGTCGCCCACGAACTCGCCGCGGTCGAGCACCTCGCCGGCTTCGGCGCGCCGCTCGCGGCGCTCCCCGGCGCCATCGTGCGCCTCGACGGCGCAGAGCGCGCGCTCCCGACGGCGACGGATCCCACGTTGGTGGCAGATCGAATTGCCGCGATCGAACGCTCACGGACCATGCACCCGAGCAACCAGACCTCGCGCCCGCGGCGTGGCCTCCGACTCGCCCTTCCTTCGGGTGACGGCGGAGCGAAGGCGCTGTAAGGGATCCAGGGACCGGCGAGCGGGCGCGCGAGCTAAGCCGCGCCGGGACGGCGAAGCGGAGCCCATGCCAGCAGCAAGCGACGTTCCCCGGCGTCCCGAAAGCGGATGAGGGCTTCCGCTTTTTCTCCTTGCCCCTCGATGTCGAGGATCACGCCGTCGCCGAACCGGTCGTGCACGACGTCGTCGCCGATCCGCAGACCAAGGTGGGCGGCTCCGCCGTACTTGCGCGCCGAGACGCGCTCTTTCACCTTGCCCTTGCCGATGATGGTGTCGTCCTCGAGGGCCCGCACCAACTCGCCGGGGATTTCGGCGAGGAACCGGCTCGGTGAGTTGTAGTTCGTCGCGCCGAAGAGGCTGCGACTGAAGGCGCGGCTCAAGAACAGGCGGTCCCGAGCCCTCGTGATGCCGACGTAACACAGCCGGCGCTCCTCCTCGAGCTCGTCCGGGTCCCCGAGGCTTCGGTTGTGTGGGAACACGCTCTCCTCGAGCCCGCCAATGAACACCACGGGAAACTCGAGGCCCTTGGCTGTGTGCAAGGTCATCAGCGTGACGGCGCTCTCCTCGGGGTCGTACTCGTCGAGATCGGTGACAAGCGAGATCTGCTCGAGGAACGCCTGCACGCGGTCAGCGCCCACGAGGACGGGTGGGGGTGCGTCGAGGGCGTCTGCCGTGCCGTCGCCGCGATCGAGCACGACCTCGCCGCGCTCGGCGGCCTCGTCGAACTCCCCGGCCACGCCGACGAGCTCCTCGAGGTTCTCGAGGCGACCCTCGGCCTCGATCGATCGCTCGGCTTGGAGCTCCGAGAGATAGCCGGTTCGCTCGAGCACCGCCTCCACCGCGGCGGCGACGCCGCCTTCGGCCGCGTCGCGCAGATCGACGAGGACGTCGAGGAAGTCGCCGATGCCGCCAAGCGCCCGGCCCCCCACTCCCGCCTCGACCGCCTGGTCGAGCGCCGCGAGCAGGGTGATGCCCGAGCCATCCGCCCAGGCTTCGAGCCGCGCCACCGACGTGTCGCCGATCCCCCGTTTGGGGGTGTTGATCACGCGCTTCAGACTCACGGCGTCGCCGGGGTTGGTGAGCACCCGCAGATAGGCGAGCACGTCTTTGACCTCGCGGCGGTCGTAGAACCGGAGTCCCCCGACGACGCGGTACGGGATTCCCATACGCACGAAGGTCTCTTCGATCACGCGGCTCTGCGCGTTGGTCCGATAGAAGATCGCGACGTCGCCGTAGCGGTACTGGTGGTCTTCTACGAGGCGGAGCACCTCCGCCGCCACATAGGCGGCCTCGTCGTGCTCGTCGTCGGTGACGGCGAGGGTGATCGGCTCGCCGCCGTTGCGGTCGGTCCACAAGTGCTTCGCCTTGCGCATGGCGTTGTTGGCGATCACCGCGTTGGCGGCGTCGAGGATCACCTGCGTCGAGCGGTAGTTCTGTTCGAGAACGATCACTTCGGCTTCGGGGAAGGTCTCCTCGAAGCGCATGATGTTGCGCCAGTCTGCCTTCCGGAATCCGTAGATCGATTGGTCCTGGTCGCCCACCACCATCACGTTGCGGTGCTCTTCGCCGAGCAAACGGACGATCTCCCACTGGGCGAGGTTGGTGTCCTGGAACTCGTCGACCAGGATGTGACGGAACCGGCTTCGCCACCGCGCGAGCGCGTCGGGATGAGTGCGGAGCAACTCGACGGTGGCAGTGAGCAGGTCGTCGAAGTCGAGGGCGGATCCTTGCTTCAACCGACGCTGGTACTCCGCGTAGACGTCGGCCATGATCGCCTCGGCCTGGCCCTCGCCGCGCTCCGCGTAGGCGGCCGGGCTCACCAGTTCGTTCTTCAGCGCCGAGATCACCGCGCTGACTTGGCGAGGTGGGAAGCGCTTGGAGTCGAGGTTGAAGTCGCGGATGATGTAGCCGACGAGTCGCTGCGCGTCGGATTGGTCGTAGATCGAGAAGGACGACGAGTAGCCGAGGTTGGGCGCCTCGCGGCGCAGGATTCGAGCGCACGCCGAGTGGAAGGTCGACACCCACATGCGGCGCGCCACCGGGCCCACGAGGCTCGCCACCCGCTCTTTCATCTCGTCGGCCGCCTTGTTGGTGAACGTGATGGCGAGCACCGAGAACGGCGAAACGTTGAGGGAATCGACGACCCAGGCCACGCGGTGCGTGAGGACCCGGGTCTTCCCCGAGCCGGCGCCGGCGACCACAAGCGCGGGCCCGTCGCCGAGGGTCACCGCCTCGCGCTGCACCGGGTTGAGGTCGACGAGCAGATGCCCGGACCGACCGGCGCCGTGGGGAAAGTCGTCGCCGCCGGACTCGTCGGGAAACAATCCTCCTCCGTTGGACGCGCGACCGAATGAGGAGTCCGATGCAGCGGAAGGAATGGACGCGTCCATGGCTCGGTCATCGTACCGGCGGCCCATGACAGCGCACTGATGTTCGCTTGCGAGGCTGCCCTACGATGCGGCGTCGTGACCCCGACCGTCGAGATCCGAGACGCGCGCGACGACGACTCGCTCGACTTGATCGCCCTCGTCGCCCGGTGCTGGGCGCAATACCCGGGGTGCGTGCTCGACGTCCACGGCGAGGAGCCGGAGCTGTTGGCGCCCGGGGCCGCCATCCCCGACGGTCGGTGGTGGGTGGCCGTGCTCGGCGGGCGTGTTCTCGGATCGGTCGCCCTCAGCCCCGGCGAGGACGGCGGGGTGATGCTGCGAAAGTTGTACGTCGATCCCACGTGGCGGCGTCGAGGGCTCGGGACGCGGCTCGTGGAAGTCGTCGAGGCCGAGGCGTCCTCGCGAGGTGCGAACCGCATCGAGCTGTGGAGCGACACACGGTTCGAGGACGCCCACCGTCTCTACGAGCGGCTCGGCTACGAGCGACAGGCCGACACCCGGGAACTCCACGACCTGAGCCGCACCGTGGAATACCGATTCGTGAAGCCCGTGCCGGACTGACCGGCAGGGCGCGACGACTCGGGGGTTACGCCGTCCCGCCCTCCGCGGGCTCGACCTTGAACTCCTCGGTCTTGTCGCGCGCGCAATGGGGGCACGGCTCGACGTGCTCGAAAAACCGCAACAGCCGCGTCTTGCCTTCGTTCAGGGCGAGCACATGCGCGCTGTCGTCGTGCACCTCATGGTCGAAGTACGGCTCCCACCCCTCCTTGAGCGCGCTGGGGTCCGCCTTGCTGCCGCGCGGGAGGCGGGCAAAGCGCTTCTCCTCGGGGTCGAGGAACCAGACGCTGTGGCAGGAGTCGATGCGTTGCATATGCGCAGAATGCGGAGATGTCCGCAAAGGCGCGGTCAGGCTACTCGGTGCTCGCAGGTGGGTCGCCATGCGACCCTGGTACCCGCAGAGGGCCTGCTTCAATCGTGCGAGCGTCCTCGATCAGGCCTCGAGGAGGAGCGTCACGGGCCCGTCGTTGACGAGCGCGACGTCCATGTGCGCCCCGAACACGCCCCTCTCCACGGTCGCGCCGAGGCGTTCGAGCGCGGCGCCGAAGGCGGTCACGAGCGGCTCCGCATGCTCGGGCCGAGCCGCCTGCTGCCACGACGGGCGCCGGCCCTTGGCGGTGTCGCCGTAGAGGGTGAACTGGCTCACCACGAGCACCGCCGCGCCCGCGTCGGCCGACGAGCGGTTCATGAACCCGGCGTCGTCGTCGAAGATGCGCAGGTGCCAGACCTTCTCGGCCAACTTGGCGGCCGTGGCTTCGGTGTCGTCGTGGGTGACGCCGATCAACACGCACAGCCCGCGGTCGATGGATCCGACGACGACGCCGTCCACCGTGACGCTCGCCTCCGACACCCGCTGCACGAGTGCGCGCACGGAGCGACCTTAGGCCCCGTCGTCACCGCCACCGTGTCTGTGGCGCGTTAGCGGGGATATGGCCCGATAACGCGCCACAGACGCGTTAGTTCTTCTTGATCGCCTTCCAGGCGACGCCCTTGTCCACCTCGGGATCGCGTGGCAACCCGAGGACGCGCTCGGCGATGACGTTCTTCAGCACCTCGGTGGTCCCGCCTTCGATGGAGTTGGCGCGAGCCCGCAAGAAGGCGTGCGCTCGGGCCGCCGACGATCGGTCGGTGCCCTCCCAGGCCACCGCAACGGGGCCACCGGCGTTCACGGCCCACGCGGTCTTGCGCTTGTTGAACTCGGCGTTGAACACCTTGCCGATCGATCCCTCGGGACCGGGCTCGGCGCCTCGGGCGCGAGCCGACGCCGCCCGGAAGGCCGTGATCTCCTTGACCTGCTGCTCGATGAAGAACTGGGCGATGGCCTGGCGAACCTGCGGGTCGTCGCGGCGAGGAACGCCGTCGAGGAAGGTCTGCCACGAGTCCTTCCGGACGCCGCCGAGGAAGGCGGTTTCGTCGAGGGCGATCCCTGAGAGGGCGACGCGCTCGTTCATCAGCGTGGTACGGGCGCACCGCCAGCCGTCACCCAGGGTCCCCACGACGTTCTCCGCCGGCACCCGCACGTCGGTGAAGTAGACCTCGTTGAACTCCGAACTGCCGGTCATCTGGCGGAGCGGGCGGATCTCGACGCCGGGCGTCTTCATGTCGAGGATGAAGTAGGTGAGGCCGTCGTGCTTGGGCTTGTCGGGGTCGGTGCGGGCCAGGAGCATGCCGAAGTGCGACATCTGCGCGATCGACGTCCACACCTTCTGCCCGTTGACAACCCACTCGTCGCCGTCGCGCTCGGCGCGGGTGCCGAGAGACGCCAGGTCGGATCCGGAGCCGGGCTCGGAGAAGAGCTGACACCAGATCTCCTCACCGGTGAGGATCTTGCGGAGGTACCGCTCCCTTTGCGCGTCGTTGCCGTGGGCGATGATCGTCGGGCCGGCCAAGCCGACGCCGAGCAGGTTCACCGAGACCGTCGGGAGCCGGTAGCGCTCCGACTCCTCGCGCACGATGCGGATCATCCACGACTCGCCGTCGAGTCCGCCGTACTCCCTGGGCCACAGTGGCGCCGCGTACCCGGCTTCGCCCATCACCCTCATCCACGAGAACGGGTCGAAGTTCGATGCCTCGCGGACGGCCGCGTAACGGTCGTCGTCTCCGGCGTCGAGGGCGTCGACCCACCCGTCGGGGAGGACCGTGCGGAGCCAGTCCCGGAACTCGGTACGGAACGCCGCCTGCTCGGGTGCGTCGTCGATCGTCCAGCGCATGAGAACCCCCCACGAGAAACTTGACCGAGTGGTCAAGAACGTATCAGCGCCCCTCCCCACTCGAAAACCGAGGCGCTCCTCCGTCCCCCCGCTTTGCTGTGCACTTTCCGTCGTGCCCGCGACCCACTTGTCGTTTTTGTCACGACGGAAACTGCACACCAAACCGGGGCGAGCGCGGAGGCGGCTACGGCACCTCGAGGGGACGGCCGTACTCGATTTCGTCGTGCATGTCGGGCGGGATCTCCGGCTTGAGCGTGCGCCGGCACTCGTCGACGGCACCCGTTCGCACCTCCACGATCCCGTACCCGAGCCGCTCGTACAAGGCGCGGGCACCCGCGTTCGTATCGGTGGTGATCACCTTGAGCCGGCGACATCCGGCGTTGGCGGCCAGTTCGTGGAACGCCACCATGAGCGCCGTGCCGGCGCCGATCCGCCGCTCGGTGCAGGCGATGGCCAGCGTCTCTGCGACCTCCCCCTCGATCTCCCAGGCGAGGAACCCCACCGGCGCAGTGTCGAATTCGGCGACGAGCGCGGGGAACTCGGTGACGACGAAGAGCCCACGGCCGAGGTACGCCTGGCGCTCCGACCCGAGGACGTCGCGGGCGGCGCGGGCGATCCACACCCGATCGTCCGCCCCGCTCGCACGGACGCGGATCGGCGTGCGGCCGGGCGAAAAGCCGCCGGTCACGGCCTCGGTGGCGGCGGGAGAAGGGAGCCACGCTGCGGCTGCCGCGCCCTCGAGGCGATCGTCCCGCGCTCATCCGCTTCGGCGAGGCGCTTCAGGTTGAGGAACTGGCGTCGCATCATGATGAGGTCGGCGACGGCCGCGGGCCGCGCGAGCAGTCGTCCGCCGAAGCCCGGGAGCTTCCACCGCAGCTTGGCGACGAGCCGACTGACGTTCGGACCTCGCTCCTCGACGGCGTAGGTCATCACGACCTCGCCGAACACCGACTTCGCTCTCCGCATCGCCAGCGTGATCGAGCGCCCATCTTCGAACTCGATGAGCTCAAAGATGGTCATGAATCGCTGTCCCACCTCAAGGTGCCCGACGCCCGGCGTCAGTTCACGCGGGCTGCGGCGGCCGAGATTGTCGACCCAGTCGTAGCTGTAGGGGGCGACGCGGAGCTGACAAAGCCGGCGGAAGAGGGTCGCCGGCGTCGCGTCCACGTCGACCGCCCGCCAGCAGACCACCTGGGCGTCGCTCAGGTGCGCGTCGCACGGGTACGCCCGCTCGCGCTCTTGTGCCGTGCTGCCCCAGGTCGTGGCCGCATTCACGATCACCATGGTTCACCGGCGCTGCGACGCTGCGTCAACTGGAGCACCGTGAAACAGGTCACGCCCCTCAATCCCCCGCGTCGACGGCAACGAGGACGTCTTCCGAGTAGCACGAGACCCACACGATGCCATCGGCGACGACGAGGTCGCTCGGAATTCTCGGAACGGCGACGACGTCGACGACGGTGTTGGTCGACGGATCGATGCGGAGCAGCCGGTCGGTCTTGCGCGACGACGACCCTCCATACACCGACACCCACACACCGCTTTGGTCGATCGCCACGTCGCTCGGGATACCCGAGACCGGAATGGTGGCCACGACCTTCGACGAACGCGAGTCGATGCGCTGGATCTCGCCGTCGCCCTGACTCGTGACCCACAGCGCGTTCCCGCTCATCGCCATTGCCGAAGGCTCGGCGCCGACGTCGATGGTCACCTCGATCGCCCCCGTCGACAGACTCGAGCGGGTGACGGTGCCGTCGCGCGAGTTGGCGACCCAGACCTGATCGCCGGACACGACCACGTCTTCGGGAAGCCCGCCCACGCGGAGCACCTCCCCCGGCGTGCGCGTGTCCGTGTCGACGGGGACGAGCACGTCACCGGGGGCGGCGGCGACAATGACCGTCCCGGCCACGCGCACCAGCTCGTTGGGAAACACCGAGAGCGGGATCCGCTCGACAATCTTGCGGGTGCGGGTATCGACGATGGCCAGGGCGCGCTCGTCGATGTCACCGACCCACAGGAAATCCCCGACCAGTTCGAGCGCCTTGGTGCCCTTGCCGACGTCGATCGTCCCCGTCACCGTGCGTCGCACCAGGTCGATGCGGGACACCGTGCCGTCTTCCCGGTTCGTGAGCCACAACACGCCATCGCCGAGCGCGAGGTCGTCGGGACCGTCGCCGACGGGAATGCGGGCGACGATCCGAGGCGAACGGGGCCCGGACTCCGAGAGCACACCGAACGCAGCGACCGCCACGGCGACGCAGGTGATGCCGACAGCGACCAGAACGGCGAAACGCCGGCCGAGTCGCCGCCGGCCTACTCCCACTCGATGGTGCCGGGGGGTTTGGACGTGATGTCGTAGGCGACCCGGTTGACCCCGGGGACCTCGTTGATGAGGCGGCTCGCCATTTTCTCGAGCAGGTCGTGGGGAAGACGGGCCCAGTCGGCCGTCATGGCGTCATCGGACGTCACGGCCCGGATGATGATCGGGTAGGCGTAGGTGCGCTCGTCACCCATGACCCCGACCGAGCGGACGGCGGGCAACACGGCGAACGCCTGCCAGATCTCTCGCTCCAACCCCGCCCGCTTGATCTCCTCGCGGACAATGGCGTCGGCGTCGCGCAGGATCGCGAGCCGCTCGGGCGTGACGCCGCCGACGATGCGCACGGCGAGGCCCGGCCCTGGGAACGGCTGGCGCCACACGATGTCTTCGGGAAGCCCGAGCTCCTCGCCCACCGCCCGCACCTCGTCCTTGAACAGGTTTCGCAGCGGCTCGATCAGCTCGAAGTCCATGTCCTCGGGCAGGCCCCCGACGTTGTGGTGCGACTTGATGGTCGCCGCCGCGTCGTCGGTGCCCCCCGACTCGATGACGTCGGGATAGAGGGTTCCCTGCACGAGGTAGCGGGCCGACTCGAGCTCCTCGCGGGCCACCTCCTCGAACACGCGGATGAACGTCTCGCCGATCGCCTTGCGTTTGTGCTCGGGATCGAGCACGTCGTCGAGGGCTCCGAGGAAGCGGTCGCCGGCTTTCACGTGGATGAGGTCGATGTGGAACTGCCGGCGGAACGTCTCCTCGACCTGCTCGGCCTCGCCCTTTCGCAGAAGCCCGGTGTCGACGAACACGCACGTGAGCTGCTCACCCACGGCCTTGTGCACCAGCGCGGCGGCGACCGCGGAGTCGACGCCACCCGAGAGTGCGCAGGCCACGCGCTCCGAGCCGACCTGGGCCCGGATGGCGGCGACCTGCTCTTCGATGACCGACGACATCGTCCACGTCGGCCGGCACTCGCACACGTCGAACAGAAATCGCTTGAGCATCTCGGTGCCCCGCGGCGTGTGCACGACCTCGGGGTGGAACTGCACCCCGTAGATCGCCCGCTCCGGGCTCTCGAGGGCGGCCACCGGCGTGCCGTCGGTGATCGCGGTCACGTCGAACCCGTCGGGCGCCCGCACGATCGAATCGCCGTGGCTCATCCACACCTGCTGGTCGGTGGGCTGCTCGGTGAAGAGCACCGACCGACCTGTGATCGAGACGTTCGTGCGCCCGTACTCTCCCGTGCCCGTCCGCCGCACTTCGCCGCCGAGCTGCTGCGCGATCAGCTGGCTTCCGTAGCAGATGCCGAGCACGGGAAAACCGGCGTCGTAGATGGCCGGGTCGATCGTCGGCGCGCCCTCCACGTGCACCGACTTGGGGCCGCCGCTGAAGATCACGCCCTTCGGACGACGGGCGACGAGATCGGCGACGCTGATGTCGTAGGGGACGATCTCCGAGTAGACGTGCGCTTCGCGCACGCGGCGGGCAATCAAACGCGAGTACTGCGCGCCGAAGTCGACGACGAAGACGGTGTCGTGCGCGGAGCGGGCGAGAGAACCGGGTGAAGACGGGGCGTCTGCGTCCACGGGACGCTAAGCGCCCATACCGACGCCCTGCGAGCGCTGGAAGATCTTGCCCTCGGTCTGCAGGGACGGCGCCACCATCACCTCGGCCTTCTGGAACTCCTTGACGGTCTCGTATCCGGTGGTCGCCATGGAGGTGCGCAGGGCGCCGAAGAGGTTGAAGGTGCCGTCGTTCTCGTGCGCGGGGCCGAGGAGGATCTCCTTGAGCGACCCGCGCTGGCCCGCGTTGACCCGCGTGCCCCGGGGAAGATCCGGGTGGAACGTCGACATTCCCCAGTTGAAGCCGCGACCGGGCGACTCGTACGCGCCGCCGAGCGTCGTGCCGAGCATGACGGCGTCGGCGCCGCAGGCGATCGCCTTGGCGATGTCGCCGCCGGTGCGCATGCCGCCGTCGGCAATGACGTGCACGTAGACGCCGGTCTCGTCGAGGTGGCGGATCCGGGCTCCGGCGGCGTCGGCGATCGCCGTGGCCTGCGGAACCCCCACGCCGAGCACCCCCCGGGTGGTGCACTGATGGCCGGGACCCACGCCCACAAGAACGCCGACCGCCCCGGTGCGCATGAGGTGCAGCGCGGTCGAGTAGCTCGCGCACCCCCCGGCGATCACCGGGATCTCGAGCTCACGGATGAACTTCTTGAGGTTCAGCGGCTCGGTGGTCTTCGACACGTGCTCCGCCGACACGACCGTCCCTTGGATCACGAGCAGGTCGAGTCCGGCGTCAATGGCGATCTTGAAGTACTTCTCCACCCGCTGCGGGGTGAACGACACGCACACGGTCACGCCGGCGTCGTTGATCTCCTGGACGCGCTTGCCGATGAGGTCCTCTTTGATCGGCTCGGCGTAGACCTCTTGGATCGTGCGGGTGGCCTTCTCGGGCTCGGCTTTGGCGATCCGCTCGTAGGCGGGCTCGGGATCCTCGTAGCGAGACCAGAGGCCCTCGAGGTTGAGGACGGCCTGGCCTCCGAGCTTGCCCATCTCGATCGCCGTGGCCGGCGACACGATGCCGTCCATGGCGGCCGCCATCATGGGGATGTCGTAGCGGTAGGCGTCGAGCTCCCACGAGATGTCGACGTCCTCGGGGTCGCGGGTGCGCCTGCTGGGAACGATCGCGATGTCGTCGAATCCGTATGCCCGACGACCCGACTTACCGATGCCGATCTCGACTTCCACGTTCGTGCCCTCTCGCCCAAAACACCTGCGCCCGGCTGATTTCTCAGAATACAGGCGCGGGCAAGCTGCGCTGGGATGGCGGGGATGGGCCCCGCTCGGATCGCTCCCGCCAAGGGGTGCCTTCGCCGTGGCGCCGAGCCGCTCGGTCGTACGGTGTCCCGACCATGCCGACCCGTGACGCTCGCCGCATTCGAACGCGCCTCGTCGGACCGGTGGCGGTCCTCGCCCTCTTCGGGATCGGAATCGGTGCCTGGCTGGCTGGGAGGCCGAGCGGCACCGACCGCGAGGGCCGAGCCGAGACATCGCTTGCGACCGACCAGGCCGCCCCCAACCTCGCCAACCTCGGTTCCCCGGTGGCGACCAACCTCACCGCGGTCGAGGACTACCGATCCGAGTATCCGTTCGTCGACTTCGCCAAGCAGGCGCGGCCCTGGTTCGGCGGAACGCCCGACACCTTTGACGACGGCACGACGCCACGCGTGGACGAGTTCGGGAACGTTGTCGGGTTGCAGCCGGGCAAGGTCGCCCGGACCTTGATCTTCGACGGCGAGCCGGCCGATCCGACGCTGGTCGGGCGACGCTTTGTCGTGCGATACGCGGGCAGAGGGACGCTCGACTACGAACTGGGTGCACGGGTTGTCAGCCGATCGAAGGGCCGCGACGTCATCGAAGTCGTCGGCAACGGTCCCGGCGGCAAGAACCTCGTCGTCATCGCGCTGGCCGAGACGGCGCCGTCGGATCCCCTGCGCGACCTGCGGATCGTGCCCGAGGGCGGGATCTGTGCCGACGACCCCTTCCGGCGCGTCGGCGCCGCCGACTCGTGTCCCGATGGCGCGTTCCGATCATTCGAAACCCATGGCGCGGCCATCGTGTTCAACCCCGACTTCCTCGAGCGCATCCGGCGCTACCGCGGCCTGCGGTTCATGGACTGGATGCGGACCAACGACTCGACTCAGCGCGACTTCGCCGACCGGCCCGAAGTCGCCGACCAGTTCTGGTCCACCGAGGCCGGCGTCCCGCTCGAAGTGATGATCGACCTCGTCAACCGCGTCGACGCCGACCCGTGGTTCACGATTCCGCACGGGGCGACGGACAACTACGTGACGCAGTTCGCCGAAGTGGTGCGAGACCGGCTCGAGCCGGATCTCATCGTCCATGTCGAGTATTCCAACGAGGTCTGGAACTCCCAGTTCGGGCAGACGACCGCGGTGCGAGACGAGGCCGACGCCCTCGACCTCGGCATGACCGACCACGACGGCGACCCGGCCACCCCCGACGTGGAGGACACGACGATCGGAATGCTCCGCCTCTACTCGCGCCGCGCCGCCGAGGTTCATTCCCTGTTCGCCGCCGCGTTCGACGGCACCGAGCGGCTCCGCCGCGTCATGGCGAGCCAGGCCGTCGTTCCCTTCTTCACCGAGACGATCCTCGGGTTCGAGAATGCCGCCGAGCACACCGACCTGTTCGCGGTGGCGCCGTACTTCGGCGACACCGCGTCAGAACCTGAGGCGGTCGCCGCGTACAAGGAACTCGGCGTCGACGGGATGTTCGCCTGGTTGCGCGGCGAGCGGGCCGAGCCGCGGCTCGAACTCAACCTCAAGCGAGTCGACCGGGTCGTGGCCGAGCAGGTCGCCGCCACGGAGCAATTCGGCGTCGCGTTGACGACCTACGAGGGAGGCCAGCACTTCGTCGGCGCCGACCCGTCCGACGAGGCGCTCAACGACATCCTCGACGCGGTGAATCGCGATCCGCGGATGCACGACATTTACCTGACCTATCTCGAGAACTGGCGCCGACGCTCCGACGAGGTCTTCTGGCACTTCCAGAGCTGCGATCGATGGGGCGGCTACGGCCGGTGGGGCGCGCTCGAGTACCAGAGTCAGCCCCGGGAGCAAGCCCCCAAGTTCGACGCCCTCATGGACTTCATCGAGGAGACCGTCGGTCCGTAGGGACCTGTCCTATCGATCAACGAGGAGGTGGGTCAGGAACGCCTCGAGGATCCGTGCCGTCGCTCCCCAGACCGTCTCGCCCTCGAGCTCGAAGAAGTGGATGGGACGGTCGGCGGGACCGATGCCCCATCGCTCCTCGCGGTGGACGCCGTCGTCGAGCAGCTCGGCCACGGGCACCTCGAAGACAAGCTCGACCTCGCTCGGGTCGGCGACGTAGTCGACCGGCCGCGTGAGGATTCCGATGAACGGCACGATCGCGAATCGCGATGCGAGGGTTCCGAAGGCCTCCATCTCGCCGATGACCTCGACCGCGTCGGCGGGCACCCCGATCTCCTCTTCGAGCTCACGAAGCGCGGTGTCGCGCAAGGACGCGTCCTCCTCGTGGCGCTTCCCGCCGGGGAAGGCGATCTCGCCTTTGTGGGTCGGCATGTGCTCGGGACGCTTGGTGAGCACGACCCACGCCTCGCCGTCGCGTTCGAAGAACAGCATGATCACCGCGGCAGCGCGAATGCCGGGAACGCGAACCAGGTGGTGGCGGGTGGCCGGCAACCGCTGCGCGGCGGCACGGATCTCGGCGATCCCCACCCGACGATCCTCGACGGCGAGGTGCGACCACGGCGACGGCCGTCCGCCCCGTGCCAGCGGCGGTCTCGGAATCCTCTGGTTGCCGCCGCGCGGGCTCACCCGTCCGATCCAGGAGCGTCGTCGCCCGCGGCATTGAGTTGTTCGGCGAGTCCGTCGAGAAGCTCGCGCAGGCCCGCCCGCTTCAAGTCGGCCATCACCCTGCCGGGCGTCGTGTCGCCCTGCTCCCACTCCATCCAAATGCGGAGCAACTCGCGGGGATCGCCTGGCGGACGTTCGGGCACGGAGCGAGACTACCGGTGCAACTACTGTCCGTCCTATGAACGAGAACTACGCAACCCTGTGGGAACGCATCGCCGATGTGGTGCCCGAGCACACCGCCCTGGTCCACGGCGAGCGATCCTTTTCGTGGCGGTCATTCGACGAGCGAGCGTCTCGATTCGCCGCCGCGCTCGAATCGCTCGGCGTGGGGCACGACTCCAAGGTCGCCTTCTACCTCTACAACGGCAACGAGTACCTCGAGGCGACGTTCGCCGTCTACAAGTGCCGCGCCGTCCCCGTCAACGTCAACTACCGGTATCTCGAAGAGGAACTCAGCTACCTCCTCGACAACTCCGATGCCGAGGTCCTGTTGTTCCACGGATCGCTCGCCGACCGCGTCGCCGCGGTGCGCGCCAACGCCCCGTTGCTCAAAGCGGTCATCCAAGTCGACGACGGAAGTCCCCTCCTCGACGGCGCGCTCGAGTACGAGCGGCTCATTGCCGACCACGAACCGGCCGCGCGGATCGACCGGTCGGGTGACGACCTCTACTTCCTCTACACGGGCGGCACCACCGGCATGCCCAAGGCCGTCATGTGGCGCCACGAAGACTTGTTCGACTCGACGATGCCCACCACCTACATGCTGCGGGGACAGGCGACGCCCGCCGACGCGGATGGCGTGGCGGTTGTCGCCAAGGAACTCGTGGATGCGGGCGAGGCGGCGGTCCACATCCCGGCGTCGCCGCTGATGCACGGGACGGGCTTCATCACGTCGTGCCAGGCCCTCACCGCCGGCGGCACCATCGTGACTCTCGAGAGCCGCAAGTTCGACGCCCACGAACTGTGGCGGGCGGTCGAGACCGAGGGCGTCAAGCAGATGGCGATCGTGGGCGACGCCTTCGCCAAGCCGATGCTGCGCGCGCTCGAGGAGCGCGAGAGCCAGGGCCAGCCCTACGACATTGCGACGCTCGGCCTCATCGTCAGCTCCGGGATCATGTGGACCGCCGAGGTCAAAGAAGCCCTGCTCGAGCGCGGCAACATCATCCTCTACGACGCGCTGTCGGCCAGCGAGGGCATCGGCTTCGCGACCAACGTGACCCTTCCGGGCACCGAGGTGAAGACGGCGAAGTTCTCCGTCGGGCCGCGGACCAAGGTGTTCACGGAGGAGGGCCGCGAGATCGAGCCGGGTACCGGCGAAGTGGGGATGCTCGCGGTGGGCGGCGCCATCCCCCTCGGCTACTACAAGGACGAGGCCAAAACCGCGGAGACCTTCCGGGCGTTCGGCGGAGAACGCTGGTCGATCCCGGGCGACTTCGCCACCGTCGAGACCGACGGAACCGTCACCCTCCTCGGCCGCGGATCCGTGTGCATCAACACCGGCGGCGAGAAGGTCTACCCCGAGGAGGTCGAGGAGGCGGTCAAGACCAACCCCTCCGTCCTCGACTGCAACGTCGTCGGTGTCGCCGACGAGAAATGGGGCGAGGCGGTCACCGCGGTCCTCGCCCTGCGAGACGGCGCGTCGGCCTCCGACGACGAACTGCGAGCCACCGCCAAAGCCCATCTCGCCGACTACAAGCGCCCGAAGCACTTCGTCGTCGTCGACGAGATCGTGCGCGGACCGTCGGGCAAGGCTGATTACAAGTGGGCGAAGTCGGTAGCGGAGAAAGCGCTGGCCGAGCGCTGATTCCGGCGTCCCGTCGCCGGCTGCTCTGGCGCGGGCTCACCGTCCGCTGCCCGGTGTGTGGCTCCCGGGGCTTGTTCCGCCGCTGGTTCTCGATGGTCGAACGCTGCCCGCGGTGTGGCTTCCGCTTCGAGCGCGAGGCGGGTCACTGGGTGGGGTCGCTGGGCCTCAACACGGTGATCTCGTTCGGGGCGCTCCTCGTCACCATCGTGACCGGCGTCGCGCTCACGGCGCCCGACGTCGCGGTCGGGCCCGTCACCGCGGTCGGCGTCGCGGTCGCCGTCGTGCTCCCTGTCCTCATCTTCCCGTTGACCCGCACCCTGTGGGCGGCCGTCGACATCATGATGCGTCCGCTCGACGACGACGACCGGGCGCACCTCAACGACGGTCGGGCACATTAGAAGCGCGGGCGTTTGACGCTGGGCGTTTGACGACCCGTCGCCGCACGCGAAACGGCGCCCCGAAGGGCGCCGTTTCAAACCTCGATCTGCTCGTGACGAGCAGGGTTACTTCTTCTTGGCGGCCTTGCCCGACGTGCCGATCTTGGCGAGCACGTCACGGGCCGAGAGGATGAGGAGGTCCTCACCGTCAAGCGTGATCTCCGTGCCGCCGTACTTGGAGTACACGACCTTGTCGCCGACGGCGACGTCGAGGGGGATGATCTCGCCGGTGTCCTCGGAGCGACGCCCCGGGCCGACCGCGAGCACTTCGCCCTCCTGGGGCTTCTCCTTGGCGGTGTCGGGAATCACGAGTCCGCTGGCGGTCGTCTCCTCCGCCTCGCTGGGGCGGACCACGATCCGGTCCTCAAGCGGCTGCAGGTTCATCGATGTCTCCTGGCTCATCTGGACGGGCTTTGCTTCACGCATTTTTAGCACTCTCGATTCCCGAGTGCTAATGCGAGCCCCGTCCACCAATCCTGAGCGGGTCCGTTTCTTCGCAAACAGGACGAACGCATCGGGTTCGCCTCGCGTTCGGGTGCCGCTAGTGCGGATGGCTGGCGAGCCGCAGGCCGGGGTAGGCCCCCGCCCGCATCGACGTGGGCCCCACGCGCGAAAGCACCTGGAACGCCGCCGCCGCGATCATCGCGCCGTTGTCGGTGCACATCACCGGGCTCGGAACCACCGGATGCAGGCCTCGCCGCTCCGCTTCGTCGAACACGCGCTCTCGCAGCCGCGTGTTGGCAGCCACGCCGCCACCGAGGACGACGGTGGGCGCACCGACCTCCTCCGCGGCGCGGAACAGCTTGGTGACGAGGACGTCCACCGCGGCCTCCTGGAACGACGCGGCGATGTCCTCAACCTGTTCGTCGCCGTGGTCGCGCACATGGACGAGGACCGCCGTCTTCAGGCCCGAGAACGAGAAGTCGTACCCCTCGTCGAGCATGGGGCGCGGAAAGGCGACGGCGGACGGATCGCCGCGGGTCGCGAGCCGGTCGATCACGGGGCCGCCCGGAAACCCCAGACCCAAGAGTCGGGCGACCTTGTCGAACGCCTCGCCGGCGGCGTCGTCGACCGTCTGGCCGAGCACGCGGTACCGGCCGTGGTCCTCCATGTGGACGATCATCGTGTGCCCGCCCGACACGAGCAGGACGGTCATCGGAGGCGCAAGATCGGGCTCCTCGAGAAACGCGGCGTACAGGTGGCCCTCCATGTGGTTGACGCCGACGTACGGGATGCCGTGGGCGAGGGCGAGCGCCTTGCCGACACTCACTCCCACGAGGAGGGCGCCGGCGAGCCCCGGCCCCTCGCATGCGGCGACCGCCCCGAGGTCGTGGCCGGTGAGCCCCGCCTCGACGAGGGCTTGCGCGAGCACCCCGTTCACGAGCTGCGTGTGCGCCCGCGAGGCGACTTCGGGGACGACGCCGCCGAAGCGAGCGTGGAGGTCGACTTGGCTGGCGATCACCGACGAACGCACGTCGGCCCCGCCGCTGACGATTCCGACGGCGGTCTCGTCGCACGACGTCTCGACGCCGAGGATCGTCAGGTCCGGGTCGGTCACGGTCACTCGTCCTCCTCCGGCGGCTCGGTCAGCGTCGCGCCCGGGAGGGCGTCTTCGATCGCGTTGAGGCGCCTCCGATACCCGGGGGTGTCGACGTCGTCGGCCCACATGACCAGGGCATCCTCGTTCGTCTCCTGGTAGTAGTTGCGACGGACGCCGACGGGCAGAAACCCGAAGCGTCGGTAGAGGGCCTGGGCGCCCTTGTTGGTGACGCGCACCTCGAGGGTGAGGCTGGTGGCATCGCGCTCGATCGCCTCCCGGGCCAACGCCAGCATCAGCCGGGTGCCGATCTTCTCGCGATGCCAGTCGGGGTCGACGGCGATGGTGGTCACGTGGCCATCCGCGTCGCTCATCATGAGCCCGGCGTAGCCGACCACGTGCCGGCCGATCTTCGCCACGAAATACGAGCGGCTGTTGGCGAGCGCGAGCTCGGAGAGAAACAGCGACATGCTCCACGGACGCGGGTACACCTCGGTCTCGATCCGCAGGACGGATCGCAGGTCGCGCCGGTGCATCCGGGCGATGGTCACTTCGATGTCTCGTTGTTCGGGATTCGCCGCCATCAGGGCGCCCCCTCGTGGCCCGCACGGTCGGGTCCCCACGCGATTTCCGCGTCGCTCTTGCGCAGGTACAGGGGCTGGACTTCCGACGCTCGGACGAAGTCTTCGCGCCGGTATCGGGAACACGCCAGCTCCACCAAGGCGGACGGGCTCGGGTAGGCGAACGAGGTCGACGCGAACTCGGCCCGGTCGAGTTCGTCTTCGAACATCTGCCGGTGGGCGGAGATGCCGTCGCCGACCAACAGCAAGTCCTCGCCGGTGGCGACGAGCTCGGCGGCCACCTCTCCGGGCGCGCCGACGCGATACTCGCCGGCCCGCTGCACTCCCCCGGGCACCGTCCGGTAGACGCTGTAGAACACTTCGCCCCTCCGAGCGTCACACACGGCAGCGATGACCCGGGCGGTGAACCGCACCGGGTAGGCAACGAGGTCGAGGCTCGGCACCGGCACGACCGGGATCTCGAGCGCCTGCGCCATCACTTTGGCGGTGGTCACCCCGACTCGGAGACCGGTGAACAGGCCGGGCCCGACCCCGACGGCGATCGCCGCCAAGTCGCTGGGCTGCGCCTGCGCCTCACGCAGGAGGTATTCGATGGCGGGCGCGAGCTGCTCGGCGTGCCGTCTCCCCTGCGCCAGGCGGATCTGCGCCACAAGGCCGTGCTCCGAACCGAGGGCCACGCCGACCTGCGGCGTGGCCGTGTCCATCCCGAGGATCAGCACGACCGACCGCCGTCGCCCGGCAGGGCCCAGGGCGAGAGGGCCTTGGCGAGTGCGTCCGACCGCTCGAGCCAGGCCGGGCCGAGCGCAACCCACTCGATATCGCGCGTCGCGGGTCCCTCCGCCGCCCGGAGGGTCACCTCGAGCCGTTCCTCGGGAAGCAGTCCCGTCACCCGGTCGCCCCACTCGATCAGGGTCACGCGCTCTTCGTCGAGCACTTCCTCGAAGCCGAGATCGTGGAGCTCCTGGACGAAGTCGAGGCGATAGACGTCCACGTGCACGAGCGAGATTCTCCCCGCGTATTCGCGCACGATCACGAACGACGGACTCACGATGGCCTCGGCGATGCCGAGTCCGCGCCCGATTCCCTGCGCGAGCGCGGTCTTTCCGGTGCCGAGGTCTCCCGCGAGGACGACCACGTCGCCCGGCCACAGCAATGCGGCGAGCGCCTCCCCGAGATCTCGCGTCTCCTCGACGCTCTGCGTACGAAGGCTCACGCGTCGGACGCTCCTGCATGCCTTCGCATTGCCCTTTTGGCAAGCACGAAGTCCGCACGCATGTGTGCGAGGGCGTCGCCGCGACCCCGCAACACGGCAGCAGGATGAAACGTGGGAATCAACACGGCGTCGCCGTCGCGGAATGGGAACTCGCGCCCTCGGATCTTGGTGATGCCCTCGGTGGTTCCGAGGAGCTGCTTGGTCGCGAAGTTTCCCAGGGTCATCAGGACCTTGGGCCCAACGTGCGCCACCTGGGCGCGCAAGAACGGCGAACACGCCTCGATCTCGTCGGGCTGCGGATCTCGATTGTTGGGTGGCCGGCACTTGACGACGTTGGCGATGTACACATCGTCGCGCGAGAGTCCGATCCCCTCGATCAGCCGCGTCAACAGTTGCCCGGCGCGACCAACGAACGGCTCGCCCTTGACGTCCTCGTCGTGCCCCGGCCCTTCGCCGACGAACATGAGATCGGCGTCGCGCCGGCCGACCCCCCACACCACGTTGGTGCGACCCTCGGAGAGACGACAGCGCGTGCACCCCATTGCGTCGGCCATCACTTCATCCCAGGGGGGTACCGGTTCGCTGCTGACGAACAGATCGCTCATCGCGTCCGCACCGCGTCGCGAATCGCGTCCGCAACCACTTCGGCGGCGCGAACCCGCACGAGATCGACGGGGGCCGACACCTCGCCGGTCGCCAGAGCCACCGCGAGATCGCCGTCGCCGCGCGTGTGCGCCGGATGGACGGCCCGTGCGAACCCGTCGTGAGCGCTTTGGGCCACCAGCAGGCACTCGGGCTTGGTGAGCGCGCCATTGGTCGCCACCAGCACCAGCGTCGTGTTCGTCGCTCCGTAGAGACTCGGGAACGGCGCCGCGTCCTCCGCCGCCGACGAGCCCGCAAGGATCGAACCGTCCTCGTCGATCACGTCGCCCGCGGCATTGACCACCGCGAGCGCGGCGACGACCAGGTCGGCGCCCTCGAGCGCTTCGCGCCTCCCAGACGTCCCGAGACCGCCGGGCACACCGTGCTCGAGCCCCCGCCACTTCCCGACGGTCGCACCGCGTCCCGCGCCGACGCGACCCGCCACGAGCGGGTGGCCGCGTTCGGCCTCGACGGCCGCGGCGCGCCCCTCCGCCGCGCCCGGCCGGGCACCGCCGGAGGCCACGAGGTCGAAGATGGCGGCGCCGGCAACGATCGGAACGGGGCCGGCCGGCGTGGGGAACCCCTGCCCCCGCTCTTCGAGAAACGACATCACGCCGTCGCAGGCCGCGAGGCCGAACGCGGACCCTCCGGCAAAGACGACGGCGTCCACCTGCTCGACCAGGGAACCCTGGTGCAACAAGGCGCTCTCCCGGGTGGCCGGCGCGCCGCCGCGCACCTCGCCGGCTCCGACGCATCCCGACGGCGCCAACACCACCGTGACGCCCGTGCCGTCCCCCGTCCAATGGCCGGCTCGGATGCCGGGGACGTCGGTGATCATCCGGCGTTCGTGGACGAGGGGCGGACCCCTTCGGTCGCGGCCGTGACGTCGCCCGCGAAGTCGGCGATGGCCTTGGTGACCTCGTCGGCGAACTCGAGATGCGGCATGTGCCCCGCGCCGGGGATGAGACGCAACTCGGCCCTGGGGAGCGCCGCGACGATCCGACGCGACGCAGCCGCCGGTGCCAGCAGATCGAGCGTGCCGCAAAGGACGAGGGCGGGCAGTCCCACGTCGCAGAGAAGATCGTGGACGTCGTAGTCGAGCAGCGCCCGCGTCGCGAGGCGGCGGGTCTCGGACGGGCATTCGACGACCATCCGGCGGACGAGCTCGACGTGGCTGGTGTGGGGGCTGCGGCCGAGCCCGAGCCGGGTGGCGAGATACCCCAGGTCGTCGTGCACCATCAACCGGCTGAACCACTCGTCGGTCACGATCGAGAACCGATCCGGCACGCGATCGACGGACCGCCACATTCGAAGCGCGTGTGAGGTCGTCCCGACGAGGACGAGGCCGGCCACCCGTTCGCGCGCGACGTCGGGGTGGTGGCAGGCAAAGGCCTGCGCCCCCATCCCTCCCATCGAGTGGCCGACGATCACGGCATCACGAAGGTCGAGCTGTTCGAGCACCTCACGGAGGTCGTCGGCAAGCGGGACGATGCCGAAGCCCGACTCGCCGACGGTCGACTGCCCGTGACCGCGCTGGTCGAACGCCACCACTCGAAATCCCTGCGCCGGAAGATCCTCGACCTGATGGAACCAGGACCGGTGGTCATTGGTGACGCCGTGGGCCAGCACGATCGGGATCCCCTCGCCGCGCTCGATGAGATGCAGACGGGCGCCGTCGGCGGTGACGATCTCGCGTTCGACGTCGAACGGCGGCTCGAAGTCGCGCCCCGCGTGCGGGTCGTCGCGCCGCCGCGCCCGGCGAGCGGCGAACCGCGCCGCGCCGTAGGCGGCGATGCCGGTCCCGAGCGCGACGGCCGCGCCCTGCGCGAGACGCTTGCGCCGGCTCACGCCCGGTACCGCCGGGGAACCCGCGCGCCGATGCCGCACGTGATCTCATACGCGATCGTGTCGAGGAGGACGGCCCAATCGGACGCGGTGATCTCCTCGACGCCCTGCCGCCCGATCAGCACCACGTCGTCGCCGGGCGAAACCTCGTCGTCGCCGCAGTCGACCATGATCTGATCCATCGTCACGGTCCCGGCGATCGACCGGCGCCGGCCGCCGACCAAGACCTCGCCGCCCACGTGGCCGAGCCGGCGGGGAACGCCGTCGGCATACCCGATGGGCACGGTGGCGATGGTCGCCGGCCGCTCGAGCCGGTAGCGGAGCCCATACGACACGCCGTCGCCGCGGTCGACCCGCCGCACCTGCGACACCTCGGCCGAAAGGCTCATCGCCGGCACCAGATCGAGTCGACCGTCGAGCGCGGGCGCCGGCGGGATTCCGTAGAGGGCGATGCCGCATCGAACGAGGTCGTAGCGCGCCTCAGGGCGCGTCATGGCGGCGGCCGAGTTCGCCGCGTGCACGATCGGTGGAGTGACCCCGGCGTCCTCCAATTCGGCGAGCACCGCGCGGAAGCTCCCGAGCTGAGCCTCGGTGGCCGGGTGGTCCAGCTCGTCGGCAACGGCAAAGTGCGTCATGAGCCCCTCGAGCACCAACTCGCCGTGGGAGGCGACCGCCTTGGCGAGGCCGAGCGCCTCCTCAGGGTCACACCCCGCCCGGTGCATGCCGGTGTCGACCTTCAGATGGACCGGGAGGGGGGCGTTCGAGTCGCTCTTCGCCACCGCTTGGGCGAGGGCGTCGATCCATCGCTCGCGATACACGACCGGGGTCAGGCGGGCGGCGGCGACCGCCTCCGCCGCAGCGAGCGGGGGTTCCGACAGCACGAGGATCGGCCCGTCGATCCCGGCCTCGCGCAGCCCCACGCCCTCCTCGACGAGGGCGACGCCGAGCCACCCCGCCCCGGCCCGCTTCACCGCGCGCGCCACCTCGACCGCGCCATGGCCGTACGCGTCGGCCTTCACGACCGCCATCAGGGCGGCGTCGCCCGCCAACTCGGAGAGCGCGGCGACGTTGGCCGCGATGGCCGAGAGATCGATCTGCGCCTCGACCGGGCGGAACCTCATCGGCTCGGCCTCGTCGTTTCGCGCCGCACGTGCTCCATCGCCGCCGGAAGGGCGTCGATGAGGTCGCCGGCGATGAGGCCGTGGTGCCGCACATGATCGGCGGCGCTTCCGTGGAGCCACGCGCCTGCCGCCGCGGCCTCGAAGGCGGGAACGCCCTGGGCGAGGAGGCTCCCGATGATCCCGGCGAGCACGTCGCCGGTTCCCGCGGTCGCCAGCCACGAGCCACCGGTGCGGTTGAGGACGACGCGACCGCCCGGCTCGGCGATGACCGTCGTCGAGCCCTTGAGCAGCACGACGGCGCCGAAGTCGGCGGCCGCGGCCGTGGCGGCGGCAACGCGGTCCGGCACGCCACTCGCACCGGTGAGACGCTCGAATTCGCCGAGGTGGGGCGTGAGGACGGTGTCGCCGCGCCGGCGCTCGAGCGCGCCCGGGTCCTCGGCGAGGGCGAAGAGGCCGTCGGCGTCGACGACGACCGGAATCGGAGCGTCGGCCACGATGGCGCGCACCGCGTTCGCAGTGCGGATGTCTCGCCCGAGACCAGGGCCAATGACGAGCGAGCCGAAGCGATCGAGGTCGCCGAGCACTTCCTTGGCGGCCGTTTCGTCGAGGAGTCCCTCGGGAGTCTCGGCCAGCGCCTTCGTGATCACCTCGCCGCCGGACGCCCTCGCCGCGAGCTCCGTGCCGGGCACTCCGAGCGCGACCAGGCCCGCCCCCGACCGCAAGGCGGCCCGCGCCGCGAGCGTCGCGGCGCCGAGCATGCCGCCGCTTCCCGCCACGACGTACACGGCGCCTGCGGCCCATTTGTGCGTCTCGGCGTCGCGGTCGGGGAGCAACAGCGCGACGTCGTCGTCATCAAGGAGACATGCGGGGTGGCCCGGGACTCTGGTCACGTCGACGCCGATCGGCACCACCTTGATGACGCCGGCATGCCCGCGGCCGGGAGCGAACAGCAAGCCGGTCTTGAGGGCGGCGAAGCACACGGTCAGGACGGCGTCGACGGCGCGTCCTTCGACGCGACCCGTCAGACCGTCGACACCGGACGGGATGTCGCAGGAGACGACAGGGACGCCGCTCGATGCAAAAGTTGCCGCCACGAAGTCGGCGTCGCCGTCGAGCACCCCGCGAAAGCCCGTGCCGTACATGGCGTCGACGCAGACGTCGGCACGCGAGACGGCTCGCGTCAGCGCGTCGCGAGCGACTCCCGCCTCGAGCGAAATCACCTCAGCGCGCACTCCCCACCGATCAAGGACGGCCGCCGCCACCCGGCCGTCGCCCCCGTTGTTGCCCTTCCCGCACGCCACGACGACCCGCCTGCCGTACGTGCCGCCGAGCACGTCGCGTACCCCGCGTGCGAGTGCCCACCCGGCTCGGTCCATCAATTCGGCGACGGGCGTGCCCGACTCCACCGCGGCGCGGTCGGCGAGGGCCATCTGCTCGGGGGTGAGGACGAATTCCATCGGGAGTCAATGGTACGGCTCGCGCTCGGACGGCTTCAGCGCCGACACGCGAT
>DATDOY010000166.1:0-5040 GCA_035293045.1 Acidimicrobiia bacterium | reverse complement strand
GCTGCTTTCCCGATCAAGCCAGTGCCGATTCCGCCCGCCGGGGGGCAACGTATCTCGCGTCGACACAGGGAGACGACGGTGCCGTGCCGGCCGAATCGAAACGGCCCGATGAGGTGGCGGAGGCGGTCACGGCACTTGTCGCCGGCGGCGATCAAGTGTCCGCCGTCGCCCGGGCGATCGAGTACCTCAAGAAATCGGCCCAAGGGTTTGCGCAAGGCCCGGGCGGCAGCGGGCCGCGCACGGGTCGCATTGTCTCGGGTCTGGTTTCGGCCGGAGAGAACCCACGCACCTTCGCCGGCTTCGATTTCGTGAAACACCTGGAGTCCTTCTACAACCCGGCGACTGCGAGCTACGGAGGCGCGGGCGACGGCGGGATGAGCCCGAGCCTTTACGCCGACGCCCAAGCGATGCTCGGCGTGCTTGCATCGGGCGATTCCCTCCCGGAACTCGTCGTAACTCGACTCGAGTTGAACCAGTGCGACGGCGGCGGATGGTCGCACCAAACCCCGTGCAACATCGCCGACACCGACACCACGGCGCTCGTCGTATCGGTGCTCGCGGCGACGACGGGGACCGCCGGTCAGGAAGTGCGTGACGCCCGCCAATGGCTCCTTGACACCCAGAACGACTCTGGGTGCTGGGGGTACGACCAGGCCAACCCCCAAGACAACCCGAACTCGTGCGGCCTCGCGATGGCAGCCATCGTCGCGCTCGGTGAAAACCCTGGGAGTGCTCCATGGGCGCAGGGCGCCAACGACCCGTCACGCGCGCTGCGAGCTTTCCAACTCGAATCCGGAGGCTTCAAGCTCAGGCCAGTTTCGTCGGGAGCGAACATCTCTGCCACGAAACAGGCGATTCCGGGACTGGCTGGGTGGTCATACGCGATCGCCGCGGTTTCCCGCCATAGCGATGAGCCGAACGCGTCATCTGAGCACCCGCGGCCATCATCGGCAACGACGCAACCACCAACCGCCTCTGGTCGCAATGACAACACGCCCGCCGATGCAAGCTCAACCGACACCGGAACGCCCCCCGACGTCACCAACGGGTCACCATCGGGATCGACGACGACGACACGAGTCGCCCACAGCCGGGCCTCAACCACCGCCACAACAACCGTCGCCTCTGGCGAGGGCTCGGCCGATGGGAAAACCGCGGCGTCGGGAACCGGTGATCCTCGCGTCACGGCTCGGCTTGACGGAGATTCGCAAGGTACGCGAAGGCGGGCCGCCATCCTCGCCGAGTTCTCGCTGGGTCTTCTCAGCTCCGTGACCGTGATTTCGGCCTGGCGCTGGCGACGGCGATGGAAGCGAACTGCCCTGGGCCTCATCTCGTTCGGCTCGCCGGGTTCGAAGCTCGACGACCCGTAGGCGGGGCGGGGTCGGGCGCGCGGCGGTTCGTCGGCGGGCTCAAAGGCGTCGATCGCGTTCGATCACCCGATCGGGGGACGGTCGCGATCGCGCGCGTCCGTACCGTCAACTTTGACGAACGCCGGGGCGTTCCTCACGGGATCGCTCTGCGGTTCCACGCATCAGGAACGCCCCGGCAGCACATGACGCGGGGCCCGCACGGCATCCGTTCGATTGGCTCCGCAGATCGGAGTCGAGCCGATGGGTGCCGGTGGTGGCGCGCGCCGAATTCGCTTGAGCGTGGTCCTGGTCATCCTGGTCACCGCCTCCGCGCCAGTGGTCTCCACGCCCACCCTCGCCGCCGACGAACCCGCCATCCCCGCGCCGTCCGAGACACCCGTGCTCGACGGCCTCACCGCCGGCCTCGACGTCGACCCCGCGGCAACCCTCGTCGCCGCGCCCCCCGTCGCCGGTGGCCTCGCAGCACTTCGACCCGCGGGCGCAGGCCTTCGCATCGCGATCGTCTCGTCGGGTGTCGACGCGGGTGTGCTCCCGGCACCCCGGTCCGAACAAGTCACGCTGCTCGGGAACGCCGGCGATCCAATTGGGTACGGCACCTACGCCACCTCGATCGTCCTCCAACTGGCCCCGACGGCCCGCGTCACATCCATCGGTGTCTACCCGGCCGGGCGACTCGACTCCACGTGGCACGGCATGGCGCTGGACTGGCTGGCAACCCACGCCGACGAGTTCGACGCCGTGCTCTACGCCATACCCCCGTCCGATTTCGTTGACCCCGTCTCCGCGGCCATGGCCGCCGGCGTCTGGGAGCATCTCGGCGATCTCATCGCCCGCCACCCGAGCGAAGGCCCCGTTGGGCCGGCGTTCGGGCTCCCCCTCAGCGGGGGTCTCCGACGCGCGATGGCCCCGGGAGCGTCGAGCATGGATCGCACGCTCCTCGACTGGTTCGCCACCAACGTCGAGCACTGGACCCGCGCCCGGTCGTCGATCAAGGCGATCACCGACTCCGGGGTCGCCCTCGTCGCACCGGCCGGAAATTTCGGTCCGCACCCCCAGACCATCCTCGGCCTCGCCAACCTGGGGGACGTCATCACGGTCGGAGGGTTCGACGGGTCAGAGGTTTCGGCAAGCAGCGCTTCGGGGCCTTCGATGACCGGGGGCGTTAAGCCCGACCTGATTGCTCCCACCGGCATCGCCGGCGCTCTGCCCGCTCGGGCGGCGGCCGTGCCCTTCCTCTCCGCTCGGGGCCTGCTCGACCCGTCCCTTCCCATCGAGTGGGACGCCCCGCAGCCGGCCACCGATGCGCGGGCGCGCGTCGACTCGACCATGACGTCGGCCGCCGTCGTAGCGGTGGCCACCGCGTCCCTCGCCGCGGCCGGGATACGCGATGTCCCCACGCAACGCGGAGCACTGACGGCGGCGTCGGTTCCCCTCGACGGCGTGCCGGTCTGGCGTCAGGGGGCGGGGGTCCTGAGGCGAACGCCGGATGCGGACTTCGCCGCCTCTCGATCGCTCGCCCTCGCTCACGGCGACCTCGGCGCCGAGCCGGTGGGGGGAACGTGGACAACCGTCGTGCCCGTACGCGGAGAGGCCGTGACGGGCGCCACCGTCACGGTGACCGGCTTCCTCGGGGTGGGTCCCGACGGGGGATCCGTGGCCCGCAACCTCGGCCCCCCTGGCTCCGCCACGCCTCCGGTTTCGGCGCGGGTCACCAACGAGGGGATCGAACTCACCGCTCCGACCGGCGATCACCAGTACGAGGGCGGCCTCTACTGCGGATACGCAGAGCTGTCAGTGCCAGGCAGTGACGCCGCCGTCGAACCGGGGGTTGACGCGCACGGCATTCCCCTGGGCCTCGAGCAGGTTCCCACCTGTCTGGTGGAGGGCACACGCCTTCGCGCCTTCGGCTTCTACATCCACGACCAGCCGGCGGAGGACCTCACCTTCACCCTCCTCCCGGGCCTCCCCGTCGGTGATTCGCTCCTCCACCACCCCCTCATGCTGCTCCCGGTCAATCCCCTCGACACCACCCTGTTCTCGAGTGTGACGGGCAGCGACGGCTACGCCGATCTCCCCAACATCCCGCCGGGCTACTACCGCGTGCGGCAGTTCTCCGATTATGCGACTCCGGTCACCCAAACCGTCGCCCACCCCACCACCGGAGCCGCCGTGCGCCAGGACGCCGAGATCGGCCACCCCGTCGGCTATCAGGCGTTCGACGCCCTGGTGCTCTCCCCTGTCTGTTCGGAGCAGGTGTCGGACCCCATCGAGGCGACCGGATCGTCGCGCCCGTGCACGAGCCAGTTCCTCGCGGACCGATTCGGGGCAGACAACGTCGAGTTCGACAAGACGACCGGCACCTGGCTGGTGACGGTTGGCCCGACGCGGCTTCGATTGGCGTTCGACTTCCTCAAGAAGATGCCCGGGCCGGCCGTGGCGTCTCGCTACGTCGATCTGGTCGACTTCGAGGACCTCGAATTCGTCGGTGTCGACGCGGGAGTGTCGATTTCCCGCGCCGACCTCGAGGCGGCCGTCCCCGTTGAGGATGTCTGGAATGTGGCCGAGACCGCGGAAGAGGCGGACGGCTTCACGGCATCCGTGCTCCCCGGCGCGTTGGGACCGAGCGGAGGAGTCGCTGCGTCGAGCGGCGTGGGGGTCGCGCGTTACCCCTTCGCGCTCACGACGCCGAACTACAGCGCCCACATGTCGCTCAACTTCTCCTACGAAATCGACTGGGCGGTCCTCATCGTCGCCGTCGTCGTCGGCGACACGATCGCCTGGGGCGTCATCGAGCCCACCGGCACCGTCCGCACGCCCGCTCCGCCAGCCGACGACGCCCTGGGGCTCGACGGGCTGGTCCTCGGGGGGCGGGCAGAGGGCCGGGCGAATTTCGAGTTTGCCTTCCTGCCCCGAGGAGCGCCGGAGGGGACGCTCTATTTGGCGTTCGTGCCACCCGGAAACACGGCGCTGTCGTCGGCGAGCGTTGCCGACCTGTCGTTCTCCCTCAGCACGTGGACAAATGCCCTGTGGCCTCCGACGAGCTTCCCCGACGAGCGACGCGGCCACACGTTCGATGTCGACTCCAACTATTCGCGCCGGCAGATGGACGACGCCGGATGTCGCCGCACGTCATCGTCACGAGGCGTTGCGGACGTGTGCGAGGACTGGGTCGTGATCGTTCACTCGCCGGGCGATGATGCCGCCACCTTCGACGTCTCCGACGTCGCCACCAACGCATCGGTGATGGGCACGGTTCGCGATCACGGCGGCGGGTTCTTCGACCCCAAGCGCGGCGTACAGGACTTCACCCACACGCTGGTGTTCGCGGGACCCGACGTCCCCGGCGTCAAGGCCACCCTCGTCGTCCCCAACCGGTTCCGGGTGAACGGCCGGTTCTGGGAGCAACTCCTCGTACCCGAGGCCGTGCTCGCGCAACACCCCGGAGCGCTGCAGTTTCGGATCGCGGACAACGAACCTGGGCGCGAGAGCGCGCTCCTGCCCCACACGGCGGGTCCGGTGCCAGTGAGTCCGTACGTGCCCTTCGACAACGACCGCGCATTCGTGTCCGCGTTGGTGGACCTGTAGCGGAACGGTCGAGCCAACGCGCGAGACCAGAGGAGCATCTCGACGATTCTCTCGAATGCGCTGCTCGATGCTCTTCGGCGAGTTC
>DATDOY010000165.1:0-14103 GCA_035293045.1 Acidimicrobiia bacterium | reverse complement strand
ACATCGACGGCAGGGTTTGGCACCTCGATGTCGGCTCGTCGCATCCTGGGGCTGAAGCAGGTCCCAAGGGTTGGGCTGTTCGCCCATTAAAGCGGCACGCGAGCTGGGTTTAGAACGTCGTGAGACAGTTCGGTCCCTATCTTCCGCGGGCGTGAGAGACTTGAGGGGAGCTTTCCCTAGTACGAGAGGACCGGGAAGGACGTAGCTCTCGTATACCAGTTGTCCTGCCAAGGGCACCGCTGGTTCGCGACCTACGGACGGGATAAGCGCTGAAGGCATCTAAGCGCGAAGCCCACCCCAAGATGAGGTTTCTTACCGGGTTAACCGGGTAAGGCCCCTGGTAGACCACCAGGTTGATAGGCCGGAGGTGTACGTGCGGCAACGCACTCAGCTGACCGGTACTAATCGGCCGAGGGCTTGGCTACCTCTCTCTCCTGTTTGGGCAGGGAATCCTTCGGGATTTCCCTGCAAGGACAGGAGAGATAATGACTTTCTTGCTCGCTATGGAGTTCTCAAAGGGCACGCCGCCTCCAGGAGGCCGGCGCGGCTCACCTTGACAATATGAACTCATCACTTTCCGGTGGTGATAGCGGTGGGGAGACACCCGTTCCCATTCCGAACACGGAAGTTAAGCCCGCCAGCGCCGATGGTACTTGGGCGGAGACGCCCTGGGAGAGTAGGTCGCCGCCGGTTTTCTCAATCGACAACGCCCCGCCATACGGTCCGAAAAGACCGCATGGCGGGGCGTTGTCGCGCCCTCGGACCGCACCCGCCTCCGGGGCCGGCGGGGATCTATTCGCTCGGCAACGCCGCCAGGACCGTGACGGTGACGAGTGCGGAGGACTCGCCCCCGTGGCTGTCGCTCACGACATACGAGAAGCGGTCGATGCCGCTCGTCCCCGCGACATACCTCAGGCCGGGCCCGAAGCGTTCGACCGACCCGAAGGCTCCCTGGTCGAACCGAAGAATCGTGAGGGCATCGCCATCGGGGTCGCGATCGTTGCCGAGCACGTCGACGTCGGCAGGGATCCCGACGGTGACGGTCGCCGCGTCCTCCACGGGCACAGGCGCCGCGTTGTCGACCGTCACCCCGGCGACCCGGGGACGCTCCTCGTTGCCCGACCCCGCCCCGATCTGACCGGTGAGCGCGGCGGCCGTGGCCAGCAACCCGAGGGCGGCGAACCCACCGACGAGCGCGGGGGCGAGGCGCCATGGCTGCGTCCACGATCGGGCACGCATGACCACCCGGGCCGCCGTCATCGACCTGTCGCGACGAGTTGGAGTCGGTTCCGGGTCCTCGCTCAGGTCGAGGGCGATCATCGTGAGGCCGGCCAGGGTGAGCGCCCGCCTGGCCGAGGCCGGTGGCCCGCCGGGCACCACCTGGACGGCGTTCGCGAGCCATCGGTCCATGGAAGCCCCGGGCACCGCGTCGGCGGCGAGCCGCAGGTCGAGGGCCCACCGGGCCCGCTGCCCTTCCGCGGGCGAGAGCCCGGCCTCTTCGCCGATCTGGGCGAGATAGCGGTGGGCGAGCGGGGAGCGCTCTCGGACGATCGGGTGGTGTCGGAGGGCGCCGACGACGAGGGCGACGACCGACTCGGCCGCCGGCGGCTCGGGGTCGACGGCCCGGGCGGCGAGCATCTCGGCACCGCGGGGCGTCGCTGCGAGCCAGGCGACTCGGACGCGCGACGGCGCACGATCGCTGAAGTCGAGGCGGCGCTCGAGGACGTCGCCGAGCGTCCAGAGGAACACGGCGACCCGTTCGGTCACGAGGGCCACCGGCAGCGCGAGCAGCGCAGCGACCGGCGCCCACGCCAGCCGGACGCCAAGCGACGTGTCCGCGGCCGCCGCCACGACACCGACGGCGACGCCCGCGAGCGCCAACGCCACGACGGCGCCCGCGGCGACACGAGCCCCGACGGCCAGCACCGGCCGTTCCTGCCACGATGCTCCGGATCCCATATGCCTCCTGAGGCTGCAGGTAAGGCCAGCGTTACTGGGGCGTTCGTGCACCACATCCCCAGAACGGGGGAGTCCGCCAGGTTGGTCCCTTTCGCGCGTGCCGCACCTCCGGACCTTTCACGCGAGACTGCGACCATGCCGTCACCCGCCCGCGCCACCTCCTCCGGCGGCGACCCGCGGGCCGAACTCCGGAAGGCGGCCGGCCCGCAAGCCGACCGCGAGTACCGGCGCCTGATGGAGGCGGCGACGGCGTACGACGCCGAGCGGTACAAGGACGCCCGCCGCATCATCGAGCCGCTCGCCCGCCGCTACCCGTCGGCCCTCAGCATCCGGGAGCTGTACGGGCTCACGCTCTATCGCCAGGGGGAGTACGCCAAGGCGATCAAGGAGCTCACGACCTTCACCGATCGGACGTCCTCAACCGAGCAGCACCCCGTGCTCATGGACTGCTACCGGGCCCTCGCCAACTGGGACGACGTCGCGCGCCTCTGGACCGAACTGCGCGACGCCTCGCCGTCCGGCGAACTCGTCACCGAGGGCCGCATTGTCATGGCGGGAGCCCTCGCCGACCAAGGCCGCCTCCGTGAAGCGCTCCAACTCCTTCAGAAGGGCCCGGTCGAGCCCAAGCGCGCCAAGCCGCACCACCTCCGCCTTTGGTACGCCCTCGCGGACCTCGAAGAGCGGTCGGGCAACGTGCCCCGCGCACGAGCGCTGTTCGAGCAGGTGCGCCGCCGCGACGGAGCGTTCGCCGACGTTGCCGAACGCCTCGCCGCCTTGGGCTGACCACGGCGCAGGCCGCGACCCGCCCACCGGGACGGCAGATTCGGGTGAATCGCACGGTCTGTTCGGCCGATAGACCGCGGGTGCAACCCCGATGCATCACGTGCGGCGCCCCCGGGACGGCCATGGCGCCGTGCGCCCTCTGTGGCTCCGTCGTCCCCGCCACCGGAACGGCGCCAGCGTGGCGGGTCCACGCCTCGCAGGCCTCGCAAGACCCCCGCCGTGCCCGGCGCGTCCCGGTCGCAGTTCCGGTCTCTCTCTTTCTGCTGGTTGTCTTCAATGTCGTGTGGTCGACGACCACGCCGCTTCTCGGACTGGCCTGCGGCGTCGTGGCCCTCGCGGTCACGTACGCCCTGTGGCGGCGCGAAACCGTCACAGGGCCCAGGTAGCGTTCGATCGGCCTTCCCCCGAACACCTTCAGATCAGCGTGCGCCCGGATGGCCACGCAAAAAGGGGAAGAGTCATGACCAACCTCACCGTCCTCGTCGGCGAACTGTCGTCGCCCCCCGAGATCCGGCTCCTCGATTCGGGGACGCGCCTCGCCCACCTCAGCGTCCGGACCCGTGGCGACGGCGATCGACACACCTCCGTCCCCGTCACCATCTGGGACCCACCCACCACCATCGAGACCCTCGCCGAGGCCGACGAGGTCGTGGTGGTCGGGCGCATCGAGCGGCGTTTCTTTCGCCGGCGCGACGCCGGCACGGGTTCACGTGTGGAAGTGGTGGCGACGACGGTGGCTCTGGCGAGCGATCGCCGGCGCTCCGGAGTTGCTCTGCGCCGGGCTCGGGAGCACCTCGAGACCGCCGCGGGCTGACCACCACCCCGGCTTCGGGGTGCAGAAACCGTCGGTAAACTTCTCTGGGGTTCGCCGATGCGTCTCTCGCACCCCGGGCCGGGGCAAACTACGTAACGGGCGCGCCGACGTCGACGCGCGGTGAGGAAGACGAGTGCCCGATACAACTGCAGCTCCTCCCTCGAGCAGCGTGACCGAACCCGTCGCGCTCGAACGGGTCGTCATCCGCTTCGCGGGCGACTCCGGCGACGGCATGCAGCTCGCCGGCGACCGCTTCACGAGCGTGAGCGCGATCTTCGGCAACGACCTCGCGACGTTGCCGAACTTCCCGGCCGAGATCCGAGCGCCCGCGGGCACGCTCGCCGGCGTATCGGCGTTCCAGATCCACATCGCCGAGCGCGACATCCTGACCCCGGGCGACCAACCCAACGTCCTTGTCGCCATGAACCCCGCCGCCCTCCGGAGCGAGCTGCATGACCTCCCGCCGGGCGGCACTCTGATCGTCAACGAGGACACGTTCGAAGACCGCAACCTCAACAAGGCCGGCTACGCCGCCAATCCGCTCGACGACGGTTCGCTCGACGGGTTCCAGATCTTCCGCGTCCCGATGAGCAGCCTCACGCGCGAGGCGCTCAAGGAACTCGGCGTCAAGCCGCGCGACGCCGACCGATCGAAGAACTTCTTCGCGCTCGGTCTCCTCACGTGGATGTACACGCGGCCGGTGGAGCCGACCGTCGAGTGGATCCAGCAGCGCTTCGCCAAAAACGAAGTGGTCATGAACGCCAACCTCACCGCGTTCAAGGCCGGCTTCGCCTTCGGCGAGACCGCCGAACTCTTCGACCATCCCTACCAGGTGCGCCCGGCCAAGCTGCCGCCCGGTCGCTATCGCAACGTCATGGGCAACCAGGCCCTTGCCCTCGGTCTTGTAGCCGCGTCAAAGCTCGCGAAGCTGCCACTGTTCCTCGGCTCCTACCCGATCACACCTGCGTCCGACGTGCTCCACATCCTGTCCGGCTACAAGGAGTTCGGGGTGCGAACGCTGCAGGCCGAGGATGAGATCGCGGCGGCCGGCATGGCGCTCGGAGCCGCCTTCGGCGGGAGCCTTGGGGTCACCACGACGTCGGGTCCGGGCCTCGACCTCAAGTCGGAAACGATCGGCCTCGCCCTCTCCCTCGAACTGCCGCTCATCGTCGTCGACATCCAGCGGGGCGGGCCGAGCACGGGACTTCCCACCAAGACTGAGCAGAGCGATCTCCTCCACGCGATGTACGGGCGTCACGGCGAGGCACCCCTGCCGCTCGTGGCTCCCCAGTCACCCAGCGACTGTTTCGACGCCGCCATCGAGGCGGTACGGATCGCCGTGAAGTACCGCACGCCGGTGATCCTGCTCTCCGACGGCTACATCGCCAACGGTTCGGAGCCCTGGCGGCTGCCCGAGGTCGCCGACCTTCCCGACATCTCGTCGCCCTTCACGACCGAACCCAACGCCGTGGACGAGGACGGCAACCCGATCTTCCTTCCCTACGAGCGCGATCCCGAGACGCTCGCTCGTCCGTGGGTCATCCCGGGGACGCCGGGACTCGAGCACCGCATCGGCGGACTCGAAAAGGCCGACCGCACGGGCAACGTTTCTTACGACCCGGAGAACCACGAGCTCATGACGCGCCTGCGTGCGGCGAAGATCGCCGGCATCGCGTCCGACATCCCGCCCGCGGAAGTCGACCACCAGGAGGGGGCACGCGTCCTCCTCCTCGGATGGGGGAGCACCTGGGGGTCGATCAAGGCCGCCACGCGCCGTCTCCGGGCCCGAGGCCGCAAGGTGTCGCGGTGCCACCTCCGCCACCTCAACCCGTTCCCCACCAACCTCGCCGAGGTCGTCACCGCGTATGAGTACGTGCTCTGCCCCGAGATGAACAGCGGACAGCTCACCCGGCTCGTCCGTGCCGAGTACCTCGTCGACGCGCAGGTGCTGTCCAAGGTTCAGGGCCTCCCGTTCCGAGCCTCGGAGATCGAGACCAAAGTGCTCGAGGTGCTTGGCGACACCGCTGCCTACGAAGGCGCGGAGTACCTCCCTGAGGAGGCGATGTGAGCGGCAACGGAAACGGGCACGGCACCGGCGCCCCGGTCGCCCTCACGCGCAAGGACTTCCAGAGCGACCAGGAGGTGCGGTGGTGCCCGGGATGCGGCGACTACTCCATCCTCGCCGCGGTG
The DNA here is from genome assembly GCA_035293045.1 of Acidimicrobiia bacterium. GTDB lineage: Bacteria > Actinomycetota > Acidimicrobiia > IMCC26256 > JACPCJ01 > DATDOY01. Next base: position 8,357 of record DATDOY010000165.1, on the reverse strand, counting down.
CAGCTGCTGCTCCCTGAGCTCGGCGTCCGGCCGGAGCGCACGGTCTTCGTGTCCGGCATCGGATGCGCCGCCCGCTTCCCCTACTACATGGACACCTACGGGCTGCACGGCATCCACGGTCGAGCGCCGGCGCTCGCCACCGGACTCGCGGTCACGCGCCCCGACCTCGACGTGTGGGTTGTCACCGGCGACGGCGACGCCCTGTCCATCGGCGGCAACCACCTGATCCACGCCCTTCGACGCAACGTCAACATCAAGATCCTGATGTTCAACAACCAGATCTACGGCCTCACCAAGGGCCAGTACTCGCCGACCAGCGAGGCGGGGAAGGTCACCAAGTCGACGCCGTTCGGATCGCTCGACACGCCGTTCAATCCGATCTCGCTCGCGCTCGGAGCTGAGGCGTCCTTCGTGGCGCGGAGCCACGACATGGACCGCCAGCACATGATGGAGACGCTCCGCCGCGCGCACGCGCACCAGGGGTCGTCGTTCGTCGAGATCTACCAGAACTGCAACGTCTTCAACGACGGCGCCTTCGAAGGCATCACGGCCAAGCAGACCCGCGACGAGATGCTCATCAACCTGCAGCATGGCGAGCCCGTTCGCTTCGGCACCGACGGCCACCGTGGGGTCCTGATGAACGAGTCCGGTCAGGCCGAGATCGTCGAGGTCGCCGACGTGGGGGAGGGCCGCCTCCTCGTGCACGACGAGACGGAGCCCAACCCGGCCGCGGCGTTCGCCCTCTCGCGTCTCGCCGATTCGCCCACACAGCCGACGCCGGTGGGCGTGTTCCGGGCGGTCGCTCGCCCCCATTACGGCGCGCAGATGGACATCCAACTCGAGGCGGCGCTGGCCCAGCGCGGCGAAGGGGACCTTGAAGGTCTGCTGCGCGGCGGCGTCTCGTGGGACGTCTCCTAGCCAGCGCGGGCCGCCTCGGTTCGCCGTACCGTTTGGCGCCGGGCGATTCGCGGTAGATTCACGCCGATCGTGATTTCCGACCGGGGAGGCGCCGCAAGCAGGCATTCGGCCTGGTGATGTCGAAATACATCGGCCAACGCAGGCTTTCGTCGCAGCACACGAGGTGGATCAGTGACCCGCACTCCGTACCAACCGCCTGCCGCCCGCGGCCATCGGACACGACTTCGTGCCGGGGTCGCCTTGATGGCATTTGCCATCGGCGGACTCTTTTTGGCTACCCCGTTCGGGGTCGCGCGCGCCGAAGAAGGGGCCGAGGCCCAGAAGCTCACGATCACGAAGCAGGCGTACTGGAGCCGCTCGCTCGGCCACGTGGCGCCCAAGGCGCTGACCGACCACTTCCCGCCGACGGTGGTGTGCCTGGTGGCCCCACAGTTCTGCAACAGTCCGCTGGCGCCGGCGCTCGCCGAGGGCGACAAGATCGCCCAGCAGACCCAGCCCGAGTCGATTCCCGGCGGCGACGCCACTGCCGAAGCCATGGCCGGCGGGAAGGAAAACCTGCCCACCGGCGTGCTCGCCGGTGCCCGGCGCTATCTCTCGGCCATCCAGTTCGACACCCCCGCGATCCCCACGGGTCACCGCGCGACCAAGTTCGAGATCCAGCTCACGCCCGACCCCGACTTCACGTTCCACTACGACTCGCCCGCGTTCCGCCAGACCGTCCTCTCCGTCCTACGTCTGATCCAGTCGGAAGACCCCGAGGCGTTCATGACCGAGCTTGAGAAGGTGGGCAATGAGCGACACCCGCCGAAGAGCGAGACCCTCCTCGGCGTCGAGGCGTGCCCGATCGTCGGCGACTTCGCCTGGGATGCGGGCGGCAACCAGGACGCGGCCAAGGCACCCGAGCGCGACACCGACGAGCGCAAGGACGGGGCCGTCTTTCCCAAGCAGGTCGACTGCAGCCTCGGCTCCAACGCCAAGCACCGGGACGGAAAGTGGGTCTTCGACCTGACCCTCGCCGTGAACGCGTGGGCGGACGGCAAGATCCCCAACAACGGCCTCCTGCTGCGTCCTGTGCTCCCGCCCAACCTCGCCTACGGCGACCCCGACCTGTCCACGTTCGACCAGGCTGTCTTCTTCAGCCCCACGGGCACGACGATCAGCGACAACCTGCCGACGTTCTCGCTGGCCACCAAGGAAAAGTCGAAGCCGGTGACGCTCGCCTCGGGTCGCACGATCCAGCCCCAGGTGCTCGGGGCCCAGGCGACGTCCGAGACCTTCACGGAGACCTTCGGTGCGCTCGACGATCCGGCGCCGGTTCTCGATGCCGCCGACCCCGCTCCGGCCGTCGACGCTCCTCCCCAGCGTGGCGCGACCCTCCCCGCGGGACTCGGTGTCCCCGTGACCGAGTGGTGGGTGTGGCTGTTGCTGCCGATGTTCCTCGCGGGCGTCTACCTCACGACCCAGGCCCTCACCGCCGAGCCGGCCATGGTCACGGTCCAGCGGTCTGGCGCGATGACGCGCCTCATCGAGGCTCGGCGACGCGGAGAACTGACGTAAGGCACATCGGGCGGGGTCCTGACCGGCGCTCGGGAGTGGTTCGGCACTAAGTTCGTCGTCACTCCCGGTGACACACGAGGTGCGTCGAACGTGACCCAGAACGTGACCCCATCCAAACTCGGTGCACGGCGCGTGCTCGCGCTCGTCTTCGCCCTTGCCTTCGTGGCCGCCGCGTGTGGCCAAAAGGAAGGCGTCCACGTGGCCACCAGTGCCGGTTCGGGCGGCGGCACCTTCGTCACCGAGGATGGCCTAGGGACCTCGGGAGGCCTCGACTCCACCGGTGGCCTCGACTCCACCGGTGGCGGAACGTCCGCCGGCGGCGGAACATCCACCAAGACCGTCTCCGGCGGCGGCGGCACAGGTGGCGGCGGCACAGGTGGCGGCGGCACGGGTGGCGGCGGTGGAGGGGGCTCCCTCAAGGCCAGCGGCACCGACCGCACCGGTGCGCCGGCCGACAAGATCGTCATCGGCATCCACGCCCCGGCGACGGGCGCCGCGCCGTTGCCCACGACCTCGTTCGAGAAGTTCGGCGACCTCTATTGGCGCTATCTCACCGAAGTGAAGAAGGAGAAGGTGCTCGGCCGGTCGAAGGTCGAGGTGATCTTCCGGGACGACAAATACACGCCGTCGTCCGCTCGCCAGGTGTGCCGGGAGCTGATGGACTCCGCGTTCGTGGTCGTCGGCGGTGGCGGTACCGACCAGGTTCAGGCATGCGGAGACCTCGCCAACGAGTCCAATGTCCCGTACATGTCGGCGGGCGTGACCGAACGGGGTCTGCGCGGCCTGCCGTGGTATTTCGCGACCTCCATGTCCTACAAGCAGCAAACCGACATGCTCGCCCAGTACGTCAAGAACAAACTGGGTGGCGGCAAGGTCGGCATGATCGTGACCGACACCCCCAACTTCGACGACGCGGTCGAGGGGTGGGAGGCGGCGGTCAAGAAGCACGGACTCGACGACGCCGGCGTCCTCAAGCACCCCAAGGGAGACACGTCGTGGTACGCCAGCTACGGCGGCCAATTCGCCGATGACGGCGTGAAGAACGTGTTCTTCCTCTCGTCTCCCGTCGACTACATCCAGTTCGCCGACAGCAACGACGGCCGCGGCTTCCAGTACATCGGCGTCGGCGTCACCCAGGGGCTCAACGCGATCCTCCCCACCGGCTGCGACACCGTGAACGGCGGAATCTTCTTCTCGCCGTTCCCGGGCCTCGACCGGGCGGCCGCCATGGATCCGGAGTTCAAGGCCGCCGGCGATCACTTCCAGGGCCAGCTAGGAACGCCCGACGACATCGCTCTCGTTCTGTGGTCCCTTGCCAAGGCCCAGCACCAGATGTTCCAGCGCTACGAGGCGGCCTTCGGCAACGACCTCACCCGTGAGGACTTCCGGGCCGTTCTCGAGACCATCACCGGCATCAAAACCGGCGTGGGACCCGACCTGAACTACTCCCCGGACGACCATTTCGGGGCGGCTCAGGTCCATGTGCTCCAGGCCGACTGCGAGACCGAGCAGTACAAGACCCTCGAGACGTTCAAGAGCAGCTTCTAAGAGGATGCGCCGGCCGGCGCATCCATTTAGGAATTTGCGTCGAGTTGGGCGGGCGCAGCCCGCCGAGAGAATTTGGGCAGGACAGGGGTCAGCATTGCCCGCGCTCGAGCGAGTCCTCCCGACCCAGCCTGCCGCGGGTAACGTGCCGACCGCCCGGGCATTGAGGATGCGCCGACAGGCGCATCCTCCTAGAAGTAGGCGTGGAGTTCGGCGGGCGTAGCCCGCCGAGAGAGTTTGGGCAGGACAGGGGTGTCCCTGTCCGCGCAACCTCTGAGTGGAGGACGAGTGGCGAAGGCCCCAGCGGTCGAGGAATCGATCGACGACGAGTTCGACGACGAGCAGCCCGAGCGGGATTCCTCCGGTGCTGCTTCGCGAGTGGGAGCCGTCGGCAGCGTCGTGCGCGATCGGTTCAGCGATTTCTGGGACGGGATCCGCTCGGGTGATCGCTCTCAGGTCGGCGCCATCTTCGGCGGCCTTGGAGTGCTCCTCCTCGTCTGGGGGTTCATTGCCGCGGACATCAAGCCCGCCCGAGTGGTCGTCATCGGCCTCCAGAGCGGGGCCGTGTACAGCCTCGTCGCCCTCGGCATCGCCCTCGTCTACAAGGCGACGCGCGTCCTCAACTTCGGCCAGGGCGAGCTCGGCACGGCGCCGGCCTTTGTCGCGTATGCGCTCCTCGTGGGGTTCAACTGGAGCGACACGGGCCCGAACCCAGATTCCGGGAAGCTGTGGTGGGCCACGTTGGTCGCCATCGCCTTCGGTGCGGGGTTCGCCGTCCTGGTCAACGTCGCCGTGGTCCAGCGCCTCGCAAAGGCGTCGCCGGTCACCGCCCTGGTGGCCACCGCCGGCGTGTCGCTGCTGTTCATCTCCGCCGAGGTCGTCATGTTCGAGGCGAAGGTCCGCCCGTTCCCTCGCTACATCGAAGGTGACGCGTTCACGGTCTCGGGCGTGCGGGTGACCTGGCACACCGTGATCGTGCTCCTCGTCCTCGGCGCCGCCGCCAGCGCCTTGGCCATCTTCTTTCGCACGCCGGCGGGGGTCGCCCTTCTCGCCATGGCCCAAGAGCCGTTCGCCGCCGAGCTCTCCGGCGTGTCGGTGCGGGCCATGTCGGTGCTGGCGTGGGGTACGGCCGGCGCACTCGCCGCCGTCGCCGGTCTGCTCGGCGCCGGGGTGTTCGGCCAGGTTCGGCCCGGGCTGATGACGACGCAGTACCTCATTTACGCCTTTGCCGGCGCGGTCGTCGGCGGCCTGAACTCGATGCCGGGCGCCGTCGTCGGGAGTCTGATTCTGGGTCTGGCAACCGTCTACGCGAACGAGCTCGTGCTCGGCATGGGCTGGGATATTCCCGGTCCTCCGCAGATCGCCATGCTGCTCCTGTTGCTGCTCGTGCTGATGCTTCGACCCCGCGGCCTTCTGGGCAAGGAGGCCTGAGGATGGCGGGCCGGCGAGACGCGGTGGACGACGTCGACATGGATGTCGACGTGGACGACGGGGACGACGACACCGTGGAGGCGGTCGCCGTCGATACGCGCGGCAACGGACACGGCGGTCATGCGATCGTGCTCAGCGATCCGCGCGAGCGCTGGTGGCCGTCGCCGGCCGGCGTCGCCGCCCGATTCGGAGCCATCGCTTTCCTTGTGCTCCTTGTGCTCCTCATCCCACACATGCTGCCGACGACGCTCGTCAACATCGCAGCTCGCGCCGCGGTGTTCGGCATCGTGGCGCTGTCGATGAACGTGCTGATGGGCTATGCGGGCCAGGTATCGCTTGGGCACCAGGCCTTCGTCGGCGTCGGTGCGTTCACCGCGGCGTACTTCCTCTCGGAGTCGGGGCTGCCGTACCCAATGGCGCTGATCGGCGCCATGGCCACGGGCGCGGCGACGGCGCTCATCCTCGGCGCGGTGGCGCTACGCGTGAGCGGCCTCTACCTCGCGCTTGTCACGATCGCGTACGGCCTCTTCGCGCAGGAAGTGATCTTCAACATCCGCGCCCTGACGGGTGGGGGCGCGGGTCTGCGGGCTCCGCGCCCGGGCGTGTTCGACAGCGACATCGCGTACGTCTACTTCTGCGTGATCATGCTCGCCGTCTGCCTCATCTTCGACTGGCGGCTGACTTCGACCAAGGCCGGACGCGCCATCGAGGCGCTGCGCGACGACGAGCGCGTGGCGGCGTCATGGGGCATCAACGTGACGGCCTACAAGCTGCTGGCGTTCGTGATTTCGGGTTCCATCGCGGGGCTGGCCGGGGCGCTCTTCGCAGGCATCGAGCAGGTGGTGACGCCGGTCGACTTCAGCTTCACCCTCGCCCTCACCTTCGTGCTGATGACGGTGGTTGGAGGCCTCGGGGTGCGGTCGGGTGTCGTCCAGGGCGGCATCTTCTTTGCCATCCTCCCGACGCTCCTCGACAAGGCCCACGCCAATTGGCACTTCTTCCCGTTCACCCAGTTCGACGCCCTGTGGGAGCCGCTGATCGGCGCCCTCCTGCTGATCGTGACGCTCATCCAGTTCCCCGGCGGCATCGCCCAACAACAAGAGCACCTGCGCCGGTGGCTGAGCTTCGGTCCGTTCCGGGCCGACCCGATCGTCGATCCGTCGCTCGGCACCCGACGTCGGCGCAGCGGCCGGGGTCACGATGGCTGACCACGTCGAAATCCCGCTCTTGCACGCCGACGAGGTGTCGATCCGCTTCGGCGGATTGCAGGCGCTTGACCGGGTGACGTTCCAGGTCAACGACGGCGAGATCGTCGGCCTCATCGGTCCCAACGGCGCGGGCAAGACCACCTTCTTCAACTGCGTCACCGGCTTCTACACGCCCAACACCGGGCGGGTGTACTACAGCGGCAAGGACATCACCGACTACCGCCCCGACCAGCGGGTGCACCTCGGCATCGGGCGCACGTTCCAGCAGGTCGGGCTGGTCCGTTCCTTCACCGTCCTCGAAAACGTGATGGTGGCCCAGCACCAAAAGATCGAGTACGACACCGGAGCCGGCCTGATCGGCGCGCCGGACAGCTGGTACGAGGAGCGCCTGGTTCGGGAGCGCGCCTTTGAGGTGCTCGACTACCTCGGTCTCTTGCACCTCGCGCACAGCCGACTCGACAACCTCTCGTACGGAACCCTGAAGCAGGTGGAGGTCGCCGCGGTCCTCGGCACCGACCCCGACGTCCTCATGCTCGACGAGCCGCTGGCCGGCCTCGCACCAGAGGAAGGAGAGGAGTTCGGCGACCGCATCCTCGAGATGCGCGAGGAGTTGGGCCTGACGGTCATCGTCATCGAGCACCACGTGCCGTTCATGTTGCGCATCTGCGACTACATCTACGTCCTCAACTTCGGCCAGCTCCTCGCCGAAGGTGAGCCGGCCGAGATCCGCAAGAACGTCGCCGTCGCCGAGGCGTACATGGGCGAAGGCGCCACCGCGCTCGGCTGAGGCAGGAGACCATGGCAACGGCCAAAACCACGAAGTCGACGACGCGCAACGTGCCCCGGACGCGCGCCGAGCGAAAGCCGGCGGCGCGCACGCTGCTGCGCGTGAAGGACCTCAAATCGGGCTACGGCTCGCTGCCAGTCCTTCACGGCATCAGCTTCGAGGTCAATGAGGGTGAGACGGTCGTGCTGCTCGGTCTGAACGGCGCGGGCAAGACCACAACGGGCCTCAACCTGTGCGGCGCGGTCGCGCCGTGGAGCGGCACGATCGAGTTCGACGACCAGGACGTGACGAAATGGAACACGCACACGTCGGTCAATTCCGGAATCGTCATGGTCCCCGAAGGCCGCCGCGTGTTTCCCGACCTCGTCGTCGAGAAGAACCTCGAGGTCGGGGCGTGGTCGCAGCGCAAGGATTCCGGGTGGCTCGCCACCCAGCGCGAGCGGGTCTTCGATTACTTCCCTCGCCTGCGCGAGCGTCGCGAGCAGCTCGCCGGCACCCTCTCGGGTGGGGAACAGCAGATGCTGGCCATCGCTCGCGGGCTCATGGCTCGCCCGAAACTCCTGATCATCGACGAAGCGTCGCTCGGTCTCGCCCCGGTCATCGTGAAGGACGTCTTCTCGATCGTGCGCCAGATCAACGACGACGGCGTCACCGTGATCCTGATCGAGCAGAACATCGGGGCCCTCGAGGTCGCCGATGTCGGCCTCGTGATGGAGCAGGGGACGATCGTCTCGGAGTTGCGGGGCAACGCCCTCAAGAACCCGACCGAGGTGCGCAAGGTCTTCCTGGGCTAGAGGTCGCCGGGGGTTGGGCGGCGGGTTCCGCCCGCCCGGCTCGGCTCTCCTCGGACTCGCAACGCGCGCCGGTCGGCGTGGCTCCCCGCAGCATGACGAGGAGCCGCGACCGAATGG
>DATDOY010000164.1:0-2706 GCA_035293045.1 Acidimicrobiia bacterium | reverse complement strand
GGCGGCCAACCTCACCGACGACCAGTGGCAGTTCCGAAAGCAAGGACGGGCCCGGGGTGTCATCAAAGGTCCCGGGGCCGACGGCGTCGCGGCCACCCGCCTCGTCGACGGCGCCTGCGTCTTCCTCAACCGCCCCGGCTTTCCGGGCGGACCCGGCTGCGCCCTGCATCGCGCCGCGCTCGACCGGGGCGAGCGGCCGATGGACACCAAACCCGAGGTCTGCTGGCAGCTCCCGCTCCGGCTCGACGAGCAGGAGGCCGACGACGGCCACCTCACCACCACCATCACGCAGTGGCACCGCCGTCACTGGGGCGAGGGTGGGAGCGACTTCCACTGGTGGTGCACCGAGGCGACCGAGGCCTTCACCGGAGCCGAACCCGTCTACCGGTCGCTGCGCGACGAGCTCGTCGCCATGGTGGGCGAGCGCGTCTACGAACTCCTCGCGGCCTATCTCGACGAGCGGTCCTCGGTGCGGAGCGTCGCGCTGCCCCATCCCGTCGTCCGCACCAACGGCCGCCCGGACGCGACGTCGAAACGGCCGTAGGTCGGCGAGGAGATCAGCCGGCGGGCTGGTTGGCCTCCGCCAGCGCTTGCTGGAGCGTGTTCCACGCCAGCGTCGCGCACTTGATGCGGACCGGGAACTTCACCACGCCCTGGAGCGCCTCGAGGTCTCCGAGGCGGACGTCGGCGAGCCGCTCTTCGAGATCCTCGCCGGCGGCGGAATCCCCCTCGAGCTTGCTTTCGTGGATCGACATCATCGCCTTGAACGCGGTGATGAGCCGCGCCACCTCGTCGAGCGACTTGCCCTTGATCGCCGAGCTCATCATCGAGGTTGACGCTTGCGAGATCGAGCAGCCCTGGCCGGTGGTCTTGACGTCGGTGACCGTGCCGTTGTCGAGCGCGACAAACAGCACGACTTCGTCGCCGCACAGCGGGTTGAACCCCTCGGCCTTGTGGGCCGGCGGGCTGGCAAGCTCGCCGCGGTTCCGCGGCGAGCGGTAATGGTCGAGGATGATCTCCCGGTAGAGATCCTCGAGGCCCGGCATCGGCGGCACTCCCTCTCGTGGTCGTTCGGCCCGGCGCGGGCCCTTGCGGAACTCCTGGGCGGCTAAGCGGCGAAGAACTTCTCGGTCTTGACCAACGCGTCGACGAGGGCGTCGACGTCGGCCTCGTCGTTGTAAATGTAGAACGACGCCCGGGCGGTCGCTGGAACACCCAACTCTCGCATGAGCGGCTTGGCGCAGTGGTGTCCGGCCCGGACGCAGACGCCCTCTTCGTCGAGCACCTGGCTGACGTCGTGGGCGTGGATCCCGGCGAACTCGAAGCTGACCACGCCGCCGCGGTCGTCGGCCGACGTGGGGCCGAAGATGCGGATCGTGTCGCCGAAGCGATCGCGCAGCGCCCCGAGCGCGTACGCCGTGAGGTCGCGTTCGTGCCGCCGGACGGCGTCGAACCCGATGGCGTCGAGGTAGGCGGCGGCGGCGCCGAGGCCGACGGCTTCGACGATCGGCATCGTCCCCGCTTCGAACTTGTGGGGGACCTCGTTGGGTGTGAAGCCGTCGAGGCGCACGTCGGCGATCATCTCGCCGCCGCCGAGGAATGGCGGCATGGCCTCGAGAAGTTCGAGGCGCGCCCACAGCACGCCGATGCCGGTTGGGCCGCACATCTTGTGGGCCGAGAAGGCGAGGAAGTCGCACCCCAGCTCGGTGACGTCGACGCGCATGTGGGGCACCGACTGCGCGGCGTCGACGAGCACGAGGGCCCCGGCCGCGTGCGCGGCGTCGGCGACGGAGCGCACGTCGTTGATCGTGCCGAGCACGTTGGAGACGTGGGCCAGCGTGACGAGCTTGGCGCCCTCGAGGAGCCGTCCGAGATCGGTGAGGTCGAGCCGGCCGTCGGCGGTGAGCGGGATCCAGCGGACCTCGACGCCGCGCTCCTCGGCGAGCATGTGCCATGGGACGATGTTGGCGTGGTGCTCCATCATCGTGGTGACGACGGCGTCGCCGGCGCCGAGGTTGGCGCGGGCCCACGTGTGCGCCACGAGGTTGATCGACTCGGTGGTGTTGCGGGTGAAGACGACCTCGCGGCGATCGTTGGCGCCGATGAGTCGAGCCGCCGACGTGCGGCCGGCCTCGTAGGCCGCCGTTGCCTCCTCGGCGATCGCGTAAACGCCGCGATGGATGTTGGCGTAGTGGTGCTCGTAGACGTCGTCCATCGCCGCGAGCACCGAGCGCGGCTTCTGGCTGCTCGCGGCGGAGTCGAGGAACACGAGCCGCTTGCCCTTGACCTCGCGCTCGAGCTGCGGGAAGTCGCGCTTGATGGCCGCCCAGTCGGTGGCGGTCGCGGCGACGTTGGTGGTTGCCATTACCGCGCCGTTCCCGCGACGACCGGCTCGGGCCCGCCCGCCCGGAAGGCGTCGTAGCCCTCGCGCTCGAGCTTTTCGACGAGGTCGATGCCCCCGCTCTCGACGACGCGGCCGTCGACGAGAATGTGGACGACGTCGGGGCTCAGGTATTGCAGGATGCGCTGGTAGTGGGTGATGAGCAGGACGCCCATGTCCGGCCGCTCCTTGCGCACCTCCTGGATCCCCTCGGACACCTGACGGAGCGCGTCGATGTCGAGGCCGGAGTCGGTCTCGTCGAGCACCGCGAGGTCGGGTTCGAGGAGCGCCATCTGAAGGATCTCGTTGCGCTTCTTCTCGCCGCC
>DATDOY010000163.1:0-11891 GCA_035293045.1 Acidimicrobiia bacterium | reverse complement strand
ATCGCAACCTGGCGAGGCGGTGCTGGCCCTGCCACGCGCGCAAGACCGAGCAGGACCGCCGCAAGGGGTTGCTCGGCAAGGAGCCCCCGAGGCGGCGGAAATGAGGGGGGTGGGCGCGCCTTCGCCGAGCGGTGGGCGCGTGGTCGGGGAGGGGAAGACGTTGAGCGCGGTGACGTCGCGTCCGCGTGGGCGCAAGAGTGATGGAGGTCGGAGTCGTGATGGCCGAGGTGCCCGAGAAACCCGAGGAGAAGGCGGAGATCACTCGCGAGATCGCGCGGACCAACCGCGCGTATCGGAGGATGCGTCGGCGCGAGGAGCGCGACGAGGCCGCGGGCTTGGTCGGGGGCTTTCTCAGCGGGTTTTGGATTCCGTTCCGGGGCCGCAGGCGCTCAGCGGATCGCTTCAGCCCGGGGACCGATCCTCGCCACCCGAACCGCGGACCGGATTCCCCGCGCTAGACGCGGTCCGTAGACTCTGCGACGACACACCCCCGGTCCGAGCGGATTGGGGGCATCAACGCGCGCCCGGAGCCATGGCCAAGCCCACCCCGAACCAGTCCAACCTCTTCACGCTGCCGGACCTCCTGCGGGAGGACCCGATCGTCACGGGGCTGATCGCCGGCACGGCGCCGGTGGTGGCGGTGCCCGACCCGCCGCGGGCCGTCCTCATCGCCGCCCTCGCCCGGCTCACCCACCGCCGGCCGATCCTCGTCGCCGTGGCCACCCAGGCCGAGGCCGACCGCCTCACCCACGACGTGAAGGCCTTCCTCGGCGAAGCGGCCGTCGAGGAGTTCCCGGCGTGGGAGACGCTGCCCTTCGAACGCGTGTCGCCGCAGATCGAGACGATGGGGCGCCGCCTCCGGGTGATGTGGCGGCTGCGCCAGGGGGAGCAGGCCGGCGACGCCCTTCCGGCGGTGGTGGTCGCACCGGTCCGAGCCCTCGTGCAGCGACTCGGACCCCACGTCGAAGACATCGAGCCCGTCATCATCGAGCGCGGCGCCACCATCGATCGCGACGAGCTCGTCGAGCGTCTTGTCAACGCCGGCTACCGCCGCGAGTACCAAGTCGAGGCGCGGGGGGAGATCGCGGTCCGCGGATCGATCGTTGACGTGTTTCCGTCGGCCCCGCAGCCGAGCGGGTGGGACCACCCCGTGCGCATCGACCTGTGGGGAGACGAGGTCGACCGCCTCCAGGCCTTCTCGATCGCCGACCAGCGCGCCGAGGAAGCGCTCGAACGCGTCGAGATCTTCCCGTGCCGCGAGCTGCTCCCGACCGCCGAGGTGCGGGCGCGCGCCGCGGCGCTGACCGACGAGCTGCCGTGGGGCAAAGAGCAATGGGAGCGCCTCGCCGAAGGGCAGATCTTCGACGGCATGGAGTCGTGGCTGCCGTGGCTCGGCGACCAGGAGCACTTGCTCCCTGATCTCCTCCCTGACCGCGCGCTCACCCTGCTCGTCGAACCCAAGCGCATGCGCGACCGGGCGCAGGAACTTCTCGACGACGAGGAAGCGTTGGCCGACGCCCTCGCGAGCACCTGGGGCGCGGCGCCCGGCGAGACCTTCCCGCGGTTGTCGCTGCCCTTCGACCGGCTCCTCGCTCGGACCACCACCGACGCGGTCACGGTGCTCGCGGCGCCGGAAGGGCCGTCGACCCCGACGCTCGACGCCGGCCTCTTCGCCCCCGTGTCGGGCGACGCCGAGGCCCTCGCCGAGCGGATGCGCGATCTCCTCAAGGCCGGCTACCACGTGGTGGTCGCCGCCGACGGCGAGGGCTCAGCGGCCCGCCTGCGTCAAGTGCTCTCCGAGGAAGGCGTCGCCGTCCCCGTCGTCGCCGCGCCGATGGAGCGGGGGTTTCTCCTCTCGTCGATCAAACTCGCCGTCGTCGCCGAGCCCGACCTCACGGGGCGCCGCCGCACCCACCGCAAGGCGCGGCCGGCGTCGCGGCGCGACCAGCAGTTCCAAGACGACCTCGCGCCCGGCGACCACGTCGTCCATCACCAGCACGGGGTCGGGCGCTACGCGGGCATGGTCACGCGCACGGTCGGCGGCGTCGAGCGCGACTACCTCCTGCTCGAATACCGAGGCGACGACAAGCTCTACATCCCGACCGACCAGGTCCACCTCATCCGCCGCTACACGGGCGCCGACTCGCCCAGCCTGCATCGCCTCGGCGGCGCCGAATGGGAGCGCCAGCGCGCCAAGGCCAAGGCGGCCGTGCAAGAGATCGCCCAGGAACTCGTCGACCTCTACCGCCGCCGTCTCGCCGTCGAGGGCCACGCCTTCCCCGAAGACACGCCATGGCAGCGCGAGTTCGAATCGGCGTTCCCATTCGAGGAAACCCCCGACCAACAGCGCGCCATCGACGACGTGAAGGCCGACATGGAACAGATCGTCCCGATGGACCGCCTCGTATGCGGCGACGTCGGCTACGGCAAGACGGAGGTCGCGTTGCGGGCCGCGTTCAAGGCGGTGCAGGACGGCCGGCAGGTCGGGATCCTCGTGCCGACCACGCTGCTCGCCACGCAGCACGCGCAGACGTTTCGCGAGCGCCTCGCCAACTATCCGATCCGGGTGGAGATGCTGTCGCGCTTCTTGTCGGCCAAGGAGCAAAAGCAGGTCGTGCAAGGGGTGGCCGACGGCGTCGTCGACATCGTGATCGGTACCCACCGCCTCCTCTCGCAGGACGTGGTGTTCAAGAACCTCGGCCTGCTGGTCATCGACGAAGAGCAGCGCTTCGGCGTCAAGCACAAGGAGCGCATGAAGCAGCTCCGCACCAACGTCGACGTGCTCACGCTGTCGGCCACGCCGATCCCGCGCACGCTGGAGATGGCGGTGACGGGCATCCGCGACCTCTCCCTCGTCAACACGCCGCCGGTGGGGCGCCAGCCCATCCTCACCTACGTGGGCGAGCGCGACGACCGCGCCATCGCCGAGGCCATCCGGCGAGAACTGCTCCGCGAGGGCCAGGTGTTCGTCGTGCACAACCGCGTGCAGGACATCGAGCACATCGCCGCGGGGATCCGCGAGCTGGTCCCCGAGGCGCGGGTGTGCGTCGCCCACGGGCAGATGGACGAAGGGACGCTCGAGCGCATCGTCCTCGACTTCTGGGAGCGGGAGTACGACGTCCTCGTGTGCACCACCATCATCGAGAGCGGCATCGACATGCCGACGGTCAACACCCTCGTCGTCGACCGCTCCGATCTTTTGGGCCTCTCGCAGATGTACCAGTTGCGCGGGCGGGTCGGGCGGGCGGGCCAGCGGGCCTACGCGTATCTCCTCTACCCCAAGGACCGGAAGCTCACCGAGGAGGCCTACGAGCGGCTGAAGACCATCGGCGAGTTCACCGATCTCGGGTCGGGGTTCCGCATCGCCATGCGCGACCTCGAGATTCGCGGCGCCGGCAACCTCCTCGGCGAGGCCCAGAGCGGTCACATCGCCGCCGTCGGGTTCGACCTCTACTGCCAGATGGTCACCGAGGCCGTCGCCGACCTCAAGGGCGAGCCCATCCCCGAGCCGGTCGAGATCAACATCGACATTCCGCTCGACGCCCACCTGCCTCGCGACTACGTCTCGCGTGACGACGTCCGGATGGAGGCCTATCGCCGCCTCGCCGCGGTCGCGTCGGCCGCCGACGTCGACGACGTCCGCACCGAGTGGAACGACCGCTTCGGGCCGCCGCCGGAGCAGGCCGAGGCCCTGCTCGAGGTGGCGCGCATCCGCGCCGAGTGCGCGCGCCTCGGCATTTCCGACTTCCAGCTCCGAGGGGGCATGGCGAGGTTCGGACCCCTCGCGCTCAGCCAGTCCCAGCTCGTCCGCCTCCAACGCCTCGCCCGCGACGCGGTCGTGAAGGAACAGGTGAAGCAGCGGGACGCGGGGTTCGACATCGTGACGTCGGTGGCGACGCCGTCCAAGGGGGGCCTGCGGCCCGGGCGCGAAGACGATCCCGAGGAGATCGTCGCCCAACTCGACCGCGTGCGGGCCCTGCTGACCGAGTTGATCCCACCCGAGGCCGGGGCCGCCCCCGAGGCCGAGCCCGAGGCGCAGCCGTCGCTACGATCCGGCGCATCGTGAACCCGTCCGCGCTCACCACCCGCACCGTTCTCCTCGGCGTCGCCGCGCTCGTCGGCGCCCTGTTGGTCGCCATCACCGCGGCCGCCTACTCGGGATCGGGCAATTACGCGGCTCGCGTCAACGGCCACGAGATCAGCGAGCGGTTTCTGATCGAAGAGCTCGACGTGCTCAGCACCAACGAGGCGATCAAGAACGTCGACCCCTCGTTCGGTGATCCCGGACGCGGCGCGGTCACGGCGGGCGCGGCGTCGAACTGGCTCTCGAACCTCATCTTCCATCAGGTGATCATCGAGATCGCGGCCCGGGAAGACATCACCGCCGGCGTCGACCAACGGCGCGAGCAGGAGCAGGCGTTCATCGAACAGTTCGGCGGGGAGAAGAACTGGCAGACGCTCCCCGCGTGGTTCCGCCGCCGTCTCGTCGAGCGCAACGCCCTCCAACAGGCAGTGTTCGATCACCTCGGTGGCGCCCCCACCGAGGACGAACTTCGCGAGATCTACGACGCCCGGGGGACGGACCTGCTCCAGGCCTGCACGTCGATCATCACGCTCGCGACGGCTGAGGAAGCGGCCGCGGTCAAGGCCGAGCTCGACGCGGGGGCCGACTTCGCCACGGTGGCGGGGGCCAAGTCGATCGATCCCGTGGCGCAGCAGGGGGGCGATTTGGGGTGCAACCCGCGCGGCGGCCTCGGCGTCGAGCCGCTCGACAGCGAGATCTTCACAGTGCCCCTCGACGTCGCGTCGGGGCCGATCGCGACCCAGTTCGGCTTCCACATCATCAAGGTGGCCAAGCGCGAGGTCAGGTCGTTCGAGGACGTGCGGCCTGAGCTCGAACAGGAGGCGACGTCGGGATCGCAGCAGCGAATCCAGGAGGAGTTCCTGGCCCAGCTCGAGCGCGCCGACATCACCGTCAACCCGAAGTACTGCACGTTCGAGATCGGCATCGACGGGCCGGCGTGCGTGCCGCTGGTGGCACCCGCGCCGCCCGACGGCCTACCCGCTGGGGGCGACGAGACCGCCCCGGTCGGGGAACTCCCGCCGGGGCTGATTCCCACCGGGCCATGACGGCCCGGGTCGTCGTCGTGGGCCTCGGGCCCGCGGGCGCCGACCTTCTGCTCCCGGCCGCCCGCCGAGCGCTCGAGGACGCGTCGCTGCGCTTCGTGCGCACCGCCCGCCATCCCGCCGTCGAGGAGCTCACGGCCGAAGGGATGAACTTCGTCTCGCTCGATCATCACTACGACGCGGCGCCTGACCTCGACGTCGCGTATGCGGCGATCGTGGCGGACGTCGAGCACGCGGCTCGCGCCGCCGGCTCCGCCGTCGCCTACGCCGTCCCCGGAAACCCCGGCGTCGCCGAACGCACAGTCGTCATGTTGCGGGCGCTCGACGGCATCGACGTCGAGGTGATCCCCGGTCTCTCGTTCGCCGAGCTGGCGTGGGCGCGCCTCGGCGTCGACCCCCTCGGGGGCGGCCGGATCGCCGACGCCCGCACGCTCGATCGCGAGACGCTCCTTCTCGGTGGGCCGCTGCTCATCTCGCAGTGCGACTCCCCGGCGGTGCTCTCCGACGTGAAGTTGGCGCTGCTCGAATCGCTGCCGCCCGACGCGCCCGTCACCATCGCGTCGCGCTTGGGCCTGTCGGATGAGCGCGTCGAGACGCTGGCACTCGAGGACCTCGACCGCGGCGACCCGCCCGACCACCTGACGTCGGTTTACGTCGACCTCGGGGCGGCGCCCGGCGCGGAGTTCGCCCGCTTCGTCGCCCTGATCGAGCGCCTCCGCGGCCCGGGCGGCTGCCCGTGGGACGCCGAGCAGACCCATCACACCCTCACCCGCCACCTCGTCGAGGAGGCCTACGAGGTGATCGAGGCGCTCGAGGCCCTTCCGCCCGAAGCCCCGGACGGCCCCGTCGACCCGGCCGTGTATGCCCGCGTCGAGGACGAACTCGGCGATCTCACCGCGCAGGTGGTCTTCCACGCCACGCTGGCGCGGGAGGCGGGCGCCTTCACGACCACCGACGTCCTCTCGGGGATCCACGAGAAGCTGGTTCGCCGGCACCCCCACGTGTTCGGCGACCCCACCGGCCGTTGGCAGGCCGAGGGCGCCGGCGAGGTGATGCGCAACTGGGAGCAGATCAAGGCCGAGGAAAAGGCGTCCGCGGGCGGGGTCAAGTCGTTTGTCGCCGACGTGCCCGCCGGGCTCCCGGCGCTCCTCTACGCCCACAAGCTCCTGCGCAAGGCGTCCTCGGCGGGCCTTCCTGCCATGAGCATCGGCGAAGCAGCGGGAGCGATCGGCCGGGCCGCGACCCGGCTCGAGGTCGTCGACGGGCAGGAAGCCGTCACCCTCGTGGGCGACCTCCTCGCGGCGGTGGCGCTCGTGGCGCGCGAGAAGGGGTTCGACGCCGAGACGGCGCTCCGTGCGTGGGGCGCCCGGTTCCGCGAGCGATTCCTCGCGCTCGAGGCGCTCGCTGCCGAGCGAGGTCTCGACCTCGGGGCGCTCCCTCCCGACACCATGGGCGCACTATGGATCGAGAGCCACGGGACCCGCTGACCCGCTGCGTGGCGGTTTCCCGGGTCATCAGTCGATTACAATTTCAACACAAGTAACAGGAGTGACATGAGCGAGATCGTCCACATCCAGGCACGCGAGATCCTCGACTCGCGTGGGAACCCGACCGTCGAGGTCGAGGTGGGTCTCGCCTCGGGAGCCTCGGGACGCGCCGCCGTCCCCAGCGGAGCCAGCACGGGGGCCCACGAGGCCGTCGAACTGCGCGATGGGGGAGAGCGGTACGCGGGCAAAGGTGTGCTCACGGCGGTCGCCAATGTGAACGGCGCCATCGGCGACGCCCTCCTCGGCGAGGAAGCGCTCGACCAGCGGGGCGTCGATCGGGCGCTCGTCGACCTCGACGGCACCGCCAACAAGGCCCGCCTCGGCGCCAACGCCATCCTCGGCGTGTCGCTTGCGGTCGCCAAGGCGGCGGCCGACGAGCAAGACCTCCCGCTCTACCGCTATGTCGGCGGCACCGACGCCCACGTGCTGCCGGTCCCGATGATGAACGTGCTCAACGGCGGCGCTCACGCCGACAGCAACGTCGACGTCCAGGAGTTCATGCTGATGCCGGTCGGCGCGGCCGGGTTTTCCGAGGCGCTGCGCTGGGGCACGGAGACGTACCACGTGCTGAAGAGCCTGCTTCGCGAGCGCGGACTCTCCACGGGCCTCGGCGACGAAGGCGGGTTCGCCCCCAGCCTCGCCGCCAACGAGGAGGCCATCACGTTGCTCGTCGAGTCCATCGAGCGGGCGGGCTTCCGGCCCGGCGAAGAGATCGCGGTGGCGCTCGACGTCGCGTCCACCGAGTTCTACCAAGAGGGCAAGTACGAGCTGGTCGGCGAGGGGAGGTCCTTCTCGTCCGACGAGTTCGCCGAGGAGCTGGCCCGGTGGTGCCGCACCTATCCGATCGTCTCCATCGAGGACGGCATGGCGGAGGACGACTGGGAGGGCTGGCGGGTTCTCACCACGCTCGCCGGGGGCGACGTGCAACTTGTCGGCGACGACGTGTTCGTCACCAACGCCGAGCGCCTTCAGCGTGGGATCGACGCCGGCGTCGCCAACGCCATCCTCGTGAAGGTCAACCAGATCGGCACCCTCACCGAGACGCTCGAGACCGTGGGTCTCGCCACGCGGGCGGGCTACGGGAGCGTGATGTCGCACCGCAGCGGCGAGACCGAGGACGCAACGATCGCCGACCTCGCCGTCGCCACCAACTGCGGGCAGATCAAAACCGGCGCGCCCGCGCGCAGCGACCGCGTGGCGAAGTACAACCAACTGCTGCGCATCGAAGAGGATCTCGGCGAAGCGGCCGGGTTCCCCCGCCGAGGTTCATGAGCCCGCGGCGAGCACGCTTCGGGGCCCTGGCCCGATTCATGATCGGGGTCGTCCTGCTGGTGGGCGTGTTGTTCCTCGCCGTCTTCCCGACCCGCACCTACCTCGACCAACGGCGCGCCATCGGCGCCGTCGAGAAGCGCCTCGACGTCATCCGCACCGAGAACGAACGCATGCGCGGCCGCATCGGCGAGCTCAGCGACCCCAGCGCGATCGAGCGCATCGCCCGCGAGGAGTACAACCTCGCCCGCCCGGGCGAGGAGGTCTTCGTGATGATCCCCTCGGAGATGGAGGCCATCCGGCGCCAGGGGACGACCGAAGAGGCCATCGCCACCATCCGGGCCGCGTGGGGGTTCGAGTAGGGCGCGTTGCCGCGACGCGGGGAAGACTGGCCCGGTGCACGCGTCCCGGACCGACCACGCTGCCGTCACTGCGCTCCTCGGGCGAGCGCCGCTCGCCGCGTTCGCGGTCGTGGTGCGGCGCGTCGGTAGCGGGGCGCCCGTGGTGATCCGGAACGCGCCGCTGCTCGCCGACGGCACGCCGATGCCGACGAGATACTGGCTCGTGGACCGCGAGCTCGCGCTCGCGGTGTCTCGTCTCGAAGCGGAAGGCGGCGTCCGCGCCGCCGAGGAGGCGGTCGACGCGGAGGCGCTCGCGACAACGCACGAACGGTACGCCGTCGAACGTGACGCGGCGCTCCCTCCCGGCCACGCCGGGCCGCGGCCGTCGGGCGGCGTGGGAGGGACCCGACGCGGGGTGAAGTGCCTCCACGCCCACCTCGCCAACCTGCTCGCCGGGAATGCCGACCCCGTCGGCGAGTGGGTCGCCGCCCGTGTGGAATCCCCAATCTCGACGGAGCCGCTGACGTGAGGGTCGGCGCCATCGACATGGGCACCAACTCGACGCGTCTGCTCATTGCGGACGTCGACGGCGGACAGGTCGCGACCCTCGATCGCCGCATGCGAATCACCCGGCTCGGGCAGGGCGTCGACGCGTCGAGGCGCCTCGCCGACGCGGCGATCGAGCGCACGGTCGAAGCACTCGGTGAGTACCGGCGCGCGCTCGACGACCTCGGGGTGGAACGGGTTCGTGCCGTCGCCACGAGCGCCGCGCGCGACGCGTCCAACGCCGACGATCTCCTCGCCGCGATCGCACGGACCCTCGGGACCCGGGGGGAAATCCTGACCGGAGCCGACGAAGCGCGGCTGTCGTTCGACGGCGCCACGGCAGGGGTCGACGAGCCGGCGCCGTTCCTCGTGGTGGACATCGGCGGCGGGTCCACCGAGTTGGTGGTGGGAACCACGATGCCCGAGGGCGAGGTGTCGCTCGACGTGGGTTGCGTGCGGGTGACCGAGCAGTTCCTCCACTCCGATCCGCCGAGCGCCGAGGAACTGTCACAGGCGGTCCAAGTCGTGCGGCTGCACCTCACCGACGCCGACATGGCGCTCCCGAGCGCGCACGAGGCCAAGACCCTGATCGGCCTCGCGGGCACGGTGAGCACCGTGGCCGCGATCGAGTTGGGTCTCGAGGAATACGACCGCGGCCGGATCCACCACTTCCGCCTCACCCGGTCGGCGGCCGAAGAGGTCTTCCGCACGCTCGCCACCGAGGCCGCCGACCAGCGCCGGCACAACCCCGGACTCGAGCCCGGTCGCGTCGACGTCATCGTCGGGGGCGCCATCGTGCTGGTCGCGGTCATGCGCCACTACGACCGCGACGAGATGCTGGTGTCGGAGGCCGACATCCTGGACGGCTTGGCGCGATCCATGGCGTCATGACCGACTCGCGCCTGCTCCTCGGTCCGGGTCCCTCGAACCCCTACCCCGAGGTCATGGAGGCGCTCGGGCGCCCTGTGCTCGGCCACCTCGACCCCGAGTTCCTCGCCGTCTTCGACGAAACCTGTGAACGGCTCCGGCGCGCGTTCCAGACGGCCAATGCCCTGACCCTTCCTGTCTCGGGCACGGGGTCGGCCGGCATGGAGGCGTGCCTGGTCAACCTCCTCGAGCCGGGTGACGCCGCCATCGTCGGTGTCAACGGCGTGTTCGGCGGACGACTCGCTGAGATCGCCACCCGTTGCGGGGCGACCGTGATCCGCGTCGAGGCGCCGTGGGGCCGGCCGATCGACCCCGAGGACCTGCTCGCCGCGCAGCGCCGAGCGCCCGGCGCGCGGCTCGTCGCCACCGTCCACGCCGAGACGTCCACCGGGGTCGAGAACCCTCTGGCCCCGCTCGCCGCCCTCGCCGACACCGACACGCTGCTCGTCGTCGACGCCGTCACCTCGCTCGGCGGGATCCCTCTCGACGTCGACGGCTGGCGCATCGACGCCTGCTACAGCGGCACGCAGAAGTGCCTCGGCGTCCCGCCTGGGCTCGCTCCCGTCACCTTCTCAGCCCGCGCCGCCGAGCGCATTCGCACCCGAGCAACCCCGCCGCAGTCGTGGTATCTCGACCTCGGCCTCGTGGGCGCGTATCAGAGCGAGCGCCGCTACCACCACACCCTGCCGATCTCGATGATCTACGCGCTGCACGCGGGGCTTGGCGTGCTCCTCGATGAGGGACTCGACGCGGCATGGGCGCGTCACCGGGCCGCGGCCGAGCGCTTGTACGCCACCTTGCCGTCCCTCGGCTTCGAGTTCCTCGTCGACGAGACACACCGCCTGCCCGAACTGACGACGGCGCTTCTCCCGCCGGGCCTCGACGACGCCGTCGCCCGCTCGCGCCTTCTCGACGACCACGGCATCGAGGTCGGCGGCGGCCTCGGCGAGTTCGCCGGGCGGCTGTGGCGCATCGGGTTGATGGGTCACAACGCTCGCCCGGAGGTCGTCGATCGCCTCGTCGAGGCCATCCGCACCCTGATCTGAGCGGCTCCGGGCGCGCTAGCGGAAGACGGCCTCGCGGTAATACGCGAGCTCGGCGATCGACTCCTGCACGTCGGCGAGTGCCCGATGGCCGCCACCTTTGGGTGGGCGGTGCGCGTAGGCCTCCGGGTTCCACCGACGCACGAGCTCTTTGAGCGACGACACGTCGATCGAGCGGTAGTGCAGGTACTCGTCGAGTTCGGGCAGGTACCGAGCGAGGAACCGCCGGTCGACCCCGATCGAGTTTCCGCACAGCGGGACCGTGCGCGGCTCGGGGGAGTGCCGCTTCACGTAGTCCATGACCTGCGCACTGGCGTCCTCGAGCGACACCGTCGAGGTGCGGATGGCCTCGAGCAGGCCCGACTTGGTGTGCATCTCGCGCACGTGGTCGCCCATGGTGGTCAGCGCGGCCTCGGGCTGGTGCACGACGATGTCGATGCCGTCGTCGAGTGCGCGCAGGTCGGTGTCGGTGGCGAGGACCGCGATCTCGACAATGACCTCGCGCTCGACGTCGAGGCCGGTCATCTCGAGATCGAGCCAGAGCAGGACGGCTGACGGCGGCGGTTCGGGCATGAGAGCAACCTATAGCCTCCGTCCCGTGCCCGAGATCGTGTGGGCGGCGACGCCCGAACAGGTGCGCGCGAGCGTCATCGGTCGATTCATGGTCGAGCACGGCTTCGCCACCCACGACGAGCTGTTCCGTCGTTCGATCGACGACCCCGAGTGGTTCTGGGACGCGGTCGTGAAGTTCCTCGGCCTCGACTGGTTCACGCCCTACGACAAGGTGCTCGACACGTCGGAGGGCATCGAATGGTCGCGGTGGTTCGTCGGAGGCCGGCTCAACCTCGCCCACAACTGCCTCGACCGCCACGCGCAGACGCGTCCGGACGCCCTCGCCGTCGTGTGGGAGGGCGAGGACGGGGAGGTTCGCGAGCTGACCTACGCCGAACTTCGCGCGCTCACCGACCGGCTCGCCGGGCTCCTCACGGCGCGGGGCATCGGCGAGAACGACGCCGTCGGCATCTTCCTCCCGATGATCCCCGAGACGGTGGCCGCCCTCCTCGCCGTCGCCAAGATCGGCGCCCGTTTCC
>DATDOY010000162.1:0-2089 GCA_035293045.1 Acidimicrobiia bacterium | reverse complement strand
GTTGCACCGCCACTGCGCGCAGAAGCTCTACTTCGACGAGCACGTGCCGCCCGCCGACTATCCCGACTTCGACACCTGGCGGATCGCCACCCAGGCGTATCAAGCGGCGCTGCTCCAGCTCCAGATCGAGGATCTCCGGCGGGTGAAGCACCATCCGTGCGGCGGGTTCCTGCAGTTCTGTTTCGCCGACGCCTTCCCATCGGTCACGTGGTCGGTGCTCGACCACCAGCGGCGTCCGAAGCCCGGGTTCGCGGCGATGCGCGACGCGTGTCGGCCCGTGCTGCCGATGCTCGACCCGCGGACCGGCGACGTCCACGTGGTGAGCGAGCTGCGCGACCGACTCCACGGTGCGATCGTGACCGTGACCGCGGGCGACGTCGTGCGCCGCTTCTCCGGCGACGTGGACGCCGACTCGGTGACCTACATCGGCTCCCTTGGAGCGCCGGTGGACTCGGATGAGGCATCGGTGGCGCTACATCATCCGGCGCTCGAAGGTGGCGAAGTCATCAACGCGTACGCAACGGTGCTCTTGCGCAGGGTGCGAGCGCGGCCCGTGCGAGGCATTCGGTAGCGCAGCTACGTTGGGCGAGCGGCGTCACACGGCAGCGATGAAGAACTCCGTCGAAAACCCCGCCTTGAGCGTGACGCGAGCGCGGCTGGTCCCGGCAGGAATTCGACCCGCCTCCAGGCCAATTGCCTGGTCACACCGAATGGCCGCGGTCGCGTTGTACCAGCACACGTCGAGGTCGGGTTTGTCGTAACCCAAGACGCCCCCGATGACCGCCATCCGCCCGGTGAGAGTGAACCGTCGATCGGTGCATGAGGGGCCCACGTCGATCCAAACCCCTTCGTCGGCGTCGACGGCGCCGAGGGTCGATGGCAGGGCGCCACGTTCATGAAGGCATCCTTGCGTGAAGCGATTTAGTGGCGACCCTAGGTTCCAGTGCGTGTCGAGATACGAGCCAGCGGGGGGATCTGGATGGAAGTAATCGTCGTGCCCACAGTCGAATGGCATTGTCGTCGGACACGACACTTCCGAGTAGTTAGAGCGAGGACCGCCGTCGGCATAACACATGAGGTCGGATCCGTCGTTGCAGTGCCACGCGGCCGACGTGTGCGGTGAGGTCGACTGCACCGCGCCGAGGTTGTGCGCCGCCTCATGGAGCATCACATGATGACCGCCGTCGGTCAGGCGCGTGCCATAGGTCGCCGCGTAACTCGGCCCCGTGTTGTTGTTGTTGCCGACCGTCGGGCTGTCGTCGCGTTCGATGGTCCCGAAACCGCCGGCGTTGTACTCGAAGTCAACCCAGATCCAATACTTCGCCCAAGGGCTCGCGTAACCCAGGGCTCGGAGGTCGGCGACGATCGTCGAGAAGGTGGTGCGTGCGGTAGTCGTCGAGAGAGGAACGGAGTCGATATCCGGCTCGCCTGTCTCGGCGCACGCGATGCGGAGGTCGAGCTCCGAACCGAAGGATGACGCCTCGGCGCGTATCGCCGCGTTCGCATGCCCGACCATGTCGCGAATCTCTCCCTCAAGGGCGACGAACCGATCCGGTCGGTCGACGGGGCGGGCGTAAATGACTTGGCCGTGATGCTCGCTCGTGGGATCAGCGACGCACACGGGCGGGACGGGGTTGTCGGCAGGAGGTTGGTAGAAGAAGTGAGTCGGGGCGTCGTGTCCGTGGGTTGTCATGAGCCCACCGCCGGGGATCCGCACCTGCCACAGTCCGTTGGGTAGCCGGCAGGCTGACCCGACGAGCGCTACCTCGGTGTAAGTGGGGCACGTGGCGCTCGCCGCCCGCACGGGAGGGCTGAGGGCGCTCACGGGAGTCAGCGAGACCGTCAGCAACAGGATGAGGATTCGCCACACACGGTGCATGCCTGTTTCTACGCCCCAACCCGCCCGTCGGCGCGACCGCAGGCTCCTGCGTGCTCAGTCAGGTTTGGCCGGCGAGGCGGCGGTTGATGCGCTTCGACTTGAGGTAGTCGCGGTTGAGGAGGGCGATGAAGTCGATCGAGATCGACTTCGGGCAGGCCTTCTCGCACTCGCCGTGGTTGGTGCACGACCCGAAGAAGTCCTCCATGGTCT
>DATDOY010000161.1:0-8008 GCA_035293045.1 Acidimicrobiia bacterium | reverse complement strand
ACGAAGCCGTGTTCCTCGAAGAAGTTCTTGGTCTCGCGCTGACCGGGGAGAGCCCAGGAGTCCACGCCGATGCAGCCGAGGGCGCGGAAGTGGTCGACGAGGTTGTTGGCCATCTCCTCCCCCACGCCGATGGCCCGGGCGCCGGGCTCTACGCAGATGTCCGAGATGATCCCGAGGAGACCCCCGTCATGCAGGACGTCGGTTTCGCCGACGGCGAATCCCATGACCGTGCCATCGATCGTCCCGACGAGGACGCGCACGCCGGCGTCGTCGAAGAGCGCGCCATACGACTCCTCGAGCGGTTCGGGCCGACCCTCCCGTAGGGTCCAGACGTCGCCGCCGCGCACCGACCGGATCTCCTCGCGCATGGCGCGGGCAAGCTCCACGATGCGCGGGAGATCGTCGCGGGTGGCGAGGCGACAGCCCTCCATCGAGTGGCGTCAGGCCGTGAGCTGTTCGATGCGAGTGAGGATGGTCCGGCGCTGGCGCTGACTCTCCTCGTACGCGCGCACGGCGTCGAGCTCCTCGCCGCTGAGGCCGGCGAGTCGTGCCACCACCTGGGAGGCCGAGAGCTCGTCGTAGTCCTGAATGGGAAGCCCGCTGGCGTCGGCCTTGGGGCGTGACCCGTTTCCGCTCGCGCGGGTAGGGGCCGCGGGGTGGGCCTCGACCCTCGGCGCGGGCACGGGGTCTTCGCGCCCGAAACGTTGTTCGACCTCGCGCTTGATGCGGCGCTCGCCCTCGGCCACCGCGAACTGCCCCATGATGCGCGCCTGGAGGACTTGATTCTCGACCTGCTTTTGCAGCTCGTCGACGCGCGCTTTCCCTCGCTCGACGAACTGACCCAACAGGGTCGGGCCGACGTCCCTCGCAAACATCGCCAGCCCGATTGGGGCGTAGACCATCAGCTCGATGGCCCGTTCGACGATCGGCTTGTCGTCGTGCTCTCCCACTGGCTCTCCCACCGGGGGTCCTTTCCTCGAAATCGAGTCTAGGAATGGGTACCCGAAGCGGCGAATCGCATCACCCGCCGTGCCCGAACCGCGGCCACGACGAGGATCGCGGCAGCCACGACGAGCATCCAGTCGCCGAGCGCGACATAGGGCGTGCGCCCGCGCGTTCCGGTGACGCTTCGTACCAGAGTGGTGCGGTCGAACAGTTGGGTCGTCGCCACGACGTCGCCGTCGGCGTCGATGAAGGCGCTCCGGCCTGAGATCGCCGCCTGCACCAAGGGCCGTCCCGTCTCCGCCACCCGCATCTGGCCCAGTGCGAGGTGTTGGGCGGAGTTGGGCGAGCGACGGAAGGAGCGGTTGTTGGTCGACACCACCAGCACCTCTGCCCCCTCGTCGGCGTAGGCGCGCGAGATCTCGGTGAACGCCGACTCGAAGCAGATCAGATTGGCGAAAGGCACGCCGCCCGCGCGAAAGATCTCGCGCCGGTCGCCGGGCGCCTGATCGCGCGGGATTTGCTCGAGTTCCTTGACCAGCTCCTCGAGAAACCTGCGTCCCGGGACGTACTCGCCGTACGGCACGAGGTGCTGTTTCACGTACGTTCCCACTAGTTCGCCGTCGGGATCGAAGTAGAAGTTCGTGTTCTCGAGGCGCCGCCCATCGTCGATCTCGACGGCGGCGTTGGCGAGGACGGCGGCATCGTGAGTGCGCGCAATCGACCTGATCTCGTCCAAGAGGAACTCGTCGATGCGAGGATCTTCGTCGAGGCTGGACTCCGGTAAGACGATGAGATCGACTGGGTCGTCAAGGCCCCGGGCCAGCGTGAAGTGGCTCACCGGTAGGAAGCGTTCCGCGAGTTCTGCGCTCGTCAGGGTCCGGTTCTTGTCATTGCCCTGCACGATGGCGACGCGGATCGTCGCGCCGGGCTTCAGGTCGGGAAGAGCAACGTGAGCCCCGATGGCGATCACAACCACCCCCACCAGCCCGAGCCCTACGGAGCGCGTCGCCACCCCCCTCCCCCGCCGGTCCAGAAACTCCTCGATGTAGGCGGCCGACACGACGACGAGGAACGACACCGCGAGGACGCCGCCCCAACCGGCGACGGAGCGAGCCACCGGAACGTCGTGGAGGGCATAGCCGAACTCTCCCCACGAGAACCCGCCGAACGGCCACCGGCCGCGCAGGGCCTCGACCAGCGTCCATGCCGCGGCAATGACGAGCGGGCGGCGCACGCCCCCTCGCTGTGCGAGCGCTACGAGAGCCCCCGTCAGCGCCCAATACGCCGCCAGCACGGCCACGAACGGGAAATAGGCGACGGCTCCGAAGTACCACGTCCACGAAACCACGAAGGCGAAGTAAGCGACGCCCGCGACGAATCCGTCCGCCGCGGCGCCGCGCACATCCGCGCCGCGGGAACGCCAGGCCATGAGGAGTGGGACGGGCGCCACGAAGATGATCGGCCCGAGATCCAGGGGCGGGAGGGCGCTGGCGGCGAGCAGTCCCGTGGTCGCCGGGACGAGCCGACGGACCCACCGCGGGCGGGCGTTGAGTTCGGTCAATCCGTCGTGTGGATGATGGCGACGTCGCAGGGGGCGTGGTGCGAGATCGCGTTCGGCACGTTGCCGAGGAGAAATCGGGTGGCGGAACTGAGACCGCGCGACCCGACCACGACGAGGTCGAAGTCGCCCACCTCGAGCACCTTCAAGATCACTTCCGCTGCGTCGCCGCGCTCGACGCGGGCGCGGGCGTCGGCGCCGAGAGCAGCGGCCACCCTCGCTCCGGCCTGCGCGGTCTCCTCCGCCTGGGCGATCCCGGTCACTTGCCATTTGAGATCGTCAGGAAGCTGGTCCTGGATCTGTCCGAGCTGATCGGGGTTCGGGTCGGCGAACGCCGACATCACCGTGAGACGCGCTCCCGACCCGGCGGCGAGCACGGCCGCGTGGCGCACCGCGTCGGTTGCCGTGGCAGAGCCATCCGTCCCGACGAGGATGTGCCGGTACATCGTCCGCCTACACGCAGTCCTTGCACAGCATGCCCTTGGGATCGGCGAGCTGGCTCGGATGCTTCACGAGGAAGCACGAACGGCAGGTGAACTCGCCCGGTTGCTTGGCCGGGATCTTCTTGGCGCGCTCACCCTTGCCCCGCCGGCCGCCCTCCTCCTCGAAGTCGTCCTCGTCCTCTTCCTCGTCCTCTTCGTCCTCGGTCTTCATCTGCTGTTCGAGGATGACGTCGAGCGACTGCTCGACGTCATCGGGAGAGTCTTCTTCCTCTTCGAGGTCGATGACGGCCGCCTCGTCGTCGTCCTCGGTCTCTTCTTCCTCGACTTCGGGTTCGCCGATGACTGGGTCGACCACCGGCACGACGTCGTCGTCGGCCACGAAGTCAGCCTCGAAATCGTCGGCCTCGAAATCGACGACGAGGACGTCCTCGTCGATCTCTTCATCGTCGATCTCTTCTTCCTCGATCTCCTCTTCTACTTCGAGGTCGTCGAGTGCCTCTTCTTCGAGGTCTTCGTCGTCAGGGCGAGTCATGCCTATGGGTGCACCTTTGTAAGGACGCTTCCCGCCGGGGGCAGGGTGCCCCGGGCGAAGCGTGCGGGAGTATAACGCCGGGTCTCGCGGGGGGAATTCCCTGATCCGGGCATCACGCGGGCGCCGTCGTCGGACTCGGAGCGGGTTCGGAGGGAACGTCTGAGGATGATCGAGGTCCGCCGAAGTTGAGGTGCGCGACGTGATCCACTAGCCACGCGCCGTCCTGCTTGAGCAGGTCGAGCTCGATGTAGATCTCCTGGGTGAGCGGAGGTCGCGCCGCTCCCGACTCGTCGATCGTGTAGGCCGTCGTCTCGGCCTGGACGATCACGTGCGCCGTCCGCTCGTCGACCTCGCCGAGATAGATCTCGGTGATGGTCGCCTCGGTCGTCGTATCGCCGAGGGCGAGGATGGCCTGGAGAACCTGGGTCTCGAGACCCTCCTCGTAGGTCCGCTTGAATGCCCCGGTCGAGAGGGCGAGCACGCCGCGCTTGTTCGGCTCGAGGTCCTTCGAGTCGAGGGTCAAGAAGCGGTCCGTGAACGTGCCCGCCACCCGCCGGACAGCATCGGTGTCGCCCTGGTCGCCCCGAGCCCCGTCCCAGAGCAGCGCGAACACGATCACGAGGACCAGGAGGATGGCAGAGACACCTCCGAACACGGCAGCGAGGGTCCGAGGCGCGTCGGCCGGCGATGGGCGCGGATTGCGCAGGCGTCCGGCCCGCCGCACGCGTTGACCCGCGGCGTCGCCGGAATTTCCGGTATCGGCGGTATCTCCCGGTCCGGGCGCGGCCGCACCTGGAGCGGGCGTCGAAAGACGGGTCTGCGAGTCCTCCACAGGCGGGAGAGTGTCAGGCAGGAACGGCCGGAGCCAGTCGGCGCACAACACCGACGAGCACCAGGAGTCCCAACCCGACCGTGAGGCCGAGGGTGGAGCCCGTGGCGGGCGTCGGACCGGTCGTCGGGGCACCGGCAGCCACCTCGCCCGGATCGACGCTGGCGAACTGCACCGCGCACGCCGGGATCGACGGCTGAGCGGGCGGGGTCGACCGATTCGGCGCGTAGTCCGGGGCCTCGTTGGTCGTGTCGTCGGTGAGGTCGACCCGGACGAACTGATGCTTCCTGCCCGCCGCGTCCGTCTCGACGTCGGTGGCCTGCTTGAGCTGGTCGGTGGCGACCGGCATGTTCACGAGGAGCCCCTCGAGGCCGGTGAGGCGCGCCGGGGTCGTCGTGAGATCCACGACCGAATCGACGGCGTCGAACAAGCACGCCAGCGAATCTCGGTGGTCGTGGACGATCGGCGCAAGCTCGGAGAACAGCACCGCTCCGTTGTCGACGAGGGGGCCGACGCTCCCGGCCACGCCCTTCAAGCTCTCGGTGACCGCTCGGAGGTCCTCGAGCGACGACGCCAGAGCGTCGGAGTGCGCGGCGAATACGCGCGTCAGGCGGGTGTTGTTCGTGGCGAGGCGGTCCAGCGCGTCGGTGCGCTCGGCGAACATCGCCGAGAGCCGGTCGCCCTCGACGATCAGGCTCCGGAGGTCGTCCGTTCGACCTTGGAGTCCCACCGCGAGCTCGTGGGTGATGACCTTCAGATCGGCGGGATCGATCGAGCTGACGAGCGCGTCCGCGGCCCGGAGCATGTCGGCGAACTCGATCGGGATCTGCGTACGGTCGCGCGGGATGTGATCCCCCTCCTCCAGAATCGGTGCTCCCGGCTTGAAATCGGGCGGGTTGAAGAAGTCGATGTACTGCTCGCCCAGCGCGCTCTTGCGGAAGATGTGGGCGGTGGCGTCCTTCGGAACGCGCTTGTCCCGGTAGAGCTTCATCGTGACCCGCACGCCGTCGGGGCGGCGCTCGACACTCTCCACAAGGCCGACTTGAGTCCCGAGGTAGGTCACCTCGGCATTGGGGAGCACACCCATGGCGTTCTCGAAATCACCCGTGACCCGGAACGGCCGCTCGATGAACTCGACGGAGATGATGTTGGTGATCGCCCAGTAGACGAAGAACATGGCGACGAGGGTGAAGAACGCGAGGTTGATGAGGATGCGCCGACGGACCATCAGTCGTCCCCGCTCCCCCGGAGCACGCCCTCGAGGTAGACGATCGTGAAGTCACGCGGGATGGCCTCCGGCCCTGCCACGACGAAGCGCTCGAGCCAGTCGAGAAGCGACTTCACGTCCTCTTGGGAATTGGCGAGCGTGCCGAGGATCGCGTCGGCCTGCGCGATCTGCGTCTTGACCGCATCGAAGTGCTTCACGACGACCGTGTTCTGCGCCGCTGCGAGCCGCGAGAGCTGCTTGAGCGCTTCGACCGCCCGATCCCGGTTGTCGAAGAGAATGCCGGTCGTTGTGGCGAGGTGACTCAGCGCCTCCTGCAGTCCCCCGCTGCCCGCGCCGAGGCTGCTCGCCGCCGTGTCGAGACGATCCACGATGCGCACGATCTGCTCTGAGCGCTCCGCCAGCGTTCCGCTGACCGTGGTCAAGTCGGTGATGATCGAACGGAGCGCCTCGCGCTCACCGCCGAACCCCGAAGCACCCACTTCAACGAGCGACGCGACGTCCGAGGCCTCGACCGCGCCCAATAGCTCGATGAGGGTGTCGGCGACGAACTCGAGCTCGGGTGCCTCCTCGCTCTTGGTGATTCGATCCCCCGGCGAAAGATACGGACCGGTGGTGAAGGCATCGGGTGAGGGTGGCCGCAGCTCGATGAACTTCTCCCCGAGAAGGCTCGTGGTGCGGAGGACCGCGGTGCTTCCCTTCGGGACCTTGATATCCGGGTCGATCCGCAACGTCACTTCGGCCCGAAAGTCGTCCGTGAGGGAGATGTTGGCGATCTGGCCGACGCGCACGTCGGCGATCTGGACCGCGTGCTGACTCACAAGGTCGCCGACGTCGTCGAACGTCGCCGTGAGCTTGTATCCGTCGGGGCTGAGGATCGCGCGACCCCCCGTGACCACGAGGACGGCGAGCACGACCGCGACGCCCGACCATACGAGCCGAGGTCCCCGAGACATCACAGTCCCACCACCGCCCGGGCCAGTCCGCCCACCCGACGCACGAAGTCGGCCCCCGCGTCCGCCATCCGCTCGACCCGCCCACGCCGCGGTGCGGCCCGGGCCGCGATGGGAACCGGTGCGTCGCCCTGGTCGGCGAGTTGCCTCAAGAGCTCGTCGAGTGGTCCGAACGGCGTCTCGGGGACCGGAGCCGAGGACCCTCCGCCAGTCGCGCCGCCGGCGGGTCCGACCCCTGGACCGCCGCCGGGCGCCCCGGCGCCACTGCTGGAGCCCGAGGCGCTCGGTCCTTGCGTGGCTCCGTCGAGGGCGCCGTGGTCGCGCAGCATGATCACGCGGTTGGTGGCGTTGTAGGCCCCCCGCAGGCCGGACGCGAGCATCGGACCGGTGTCGAGCAGCTGGCCCACGGCGGCCAGGTTCGCCTCGAGCGCCTGGGCGACGTGTTCGAGGACCTCGAGGTCCTTCCCGAGGCTGTCGCCGTGCTTCTCGACGAGTTCCCGCGCGTCTGCGGCGAACTTGGCGAGGTTGGTGACGACGTTGGCCAGGTGCGCCCGCTCCTCGGCGAGGACGCCGGTCACCGCGGCGAAGTCGTCGAGCACGCGTCCGATCTGCGCCTCGCGCGTCACCAGGCTGGCCGTGAACGCGTCGAAGTGGTCGATGATCCGCCCGAGCGAGTCGCTCTTGGCACCGAGGTCGCGGGTCAGGTCACCCACCTGGGCGAGCATGGCGTTGACGCTCTGGCCCTGGCCTTCGAGGTCCTCGGCGAGATTCTCGGTGAGGCGCCGGGTTCCCTCGGGGTTGAGGTCCTCGAGGAGGTCACGGAGGCTCTTAAGCGCCTCGTCAGGCTCGACCGGGACGCTGGTGCGCTCGACGGGAATGACCGCGCCATCCTTCATCCTCGGCCCGCCCGTGTAGGCGGGGAAGAGCTGCACGTACCGCTCGCCGATCAGCGAAAACGGGACGATGGTCGCCTGCGCATCGGCAGGAACGGGGACGTCGTCCGACACGGACAACTCCACGCGGACCAGATTCCCCTCCACCTCAACGTCGGCGACGCTTCCGGCGGGAAGGCCGAGCACACGAACCTGGGAGTCGGGAAACAGCGAGACAGCCCTCGTGAAGTAGGCGGTGAAGGTGCGACCCCCACCTCCCCCTCCGCCGACGATGCCGCAGGCCGAGGCCACCATCGCCACCACACACATGGTCGCGCCGAGGCGCGTCGGCCGCGCGCGGCTCTGGGTCACGGCTCGGTGCACGACGCCTCCGTGGGATTCAGGCAGACGAACACGTCGGCCCACGGGCCGTGGTTGACGGCCTGGGCGAGCCCGAGCGCGCCGGGGCCGAGGTACGCGAGCGCTCGATCCAGGTCGGCCTGGCGCCGATCGAGGATGTCGGCGGTCTTGTGCACGGTCCCGAGGAGCTGGTCGAGGGTGCCCTTGAACTGGCTCGTGAGCTGCGCCAGCTGTGCGGTCAGGGTGTCGGCACCCCGCAGGCCCCGCGCGAACTGCTCCCGATTCGCCTCG
>DATDOY010000160.1:0-9407 GCA_035293045.1 Acidimicrobiia bacterium | reverse complement strand
CCGACTCCGCGGACCCGATGACGATCTTCTGGTTGGGCCAGATCACCAGCCACACGTTGAGGAACATGGTGGTGGCCAAGAGCGCGCCCCAGGCGATGCTCGTGCCGACCTGTGTGGCGAAGTAGTCGCTGAAGTTCTCGCCGAGATTCCTTTGGAACCCGAGGATGAGGACGCCGGTGAGGAAGGTCAGCAGCGCGCCCATGCGGAACCACCACAGCGCCCGGAACGTCACCTTGCGGAGCGCCTCGGACCGGGCGCCCGCCTCCATCTCGGCGAAGGCCGGAACCTGCACGAAGTTGAAGTAGTAGAGCAGGCCGATCCAGGTGATGCCGGACAGGAAGTGGCCGTAGCGAGAAAGCATCTCCCCGGCGCCCCCGGGACCCATCCAGTCGCTGAAGATCTCCACGTCGTCCCTCCCCTTGCCGCGTGCCGCACGCCGGCGGTCAGATCACGTCGGAGCGTATCCAGTTCGACCGCCAAAGCGGTGCTCCTCGGAAGCTCGACGTCAGATCACGCCGACCACCACGAGGGCGAGAATGATCGCCAGCGCGCCCAGAAGATCGAGCGCCGACGTGACCACCGGGATGGCGAAGTTGTCCGGGTCGAGGCCGAACCGGAAGGTCGTCACGGTGCCCACGTACCCCACAACCGCGAGACCCGCGCCGGCGATGACCCCGGCGACCAGCACGATCTCGACCATCGAGACCACTCCGGGACTTGCGAGGTCGAGGGCCGCCGTGACGGCCTCGGCGGAGACCCCCAAGGCGAGGAACATCGGGACGGCGAGAGCGGCGACGAGGGTGAGGTCCTCGGCGACAGCGAAGAGCCGGAACCGGGCCGGCTCGACGAGACCCAAGTGCAGCTTGGTGGCGATCCGCGACGAGAAGATGCCGCCGACGGCGCCGCTCATGGCGAGGAACGGGGGGATGACGACGAGCACCGCCGGGAAGGCGACGAAGTGCTCGAGGCGCGTTTCGATCGTGATCCCTGCCGCGATGCTGATCAACCCGCCGAAGATGTGGACGCCGAGCGACTGGCGCACGATGCCGCGCAGGGTCGTCCGCCGACTCCGGAGGGAAGCGAAGATCATCACGACGGCGGCGGCCGCGCAGGCCCCGGCGACAAGGGGGGTGGCGACGCCGCGGTTGGCGAGGTGCGCGGCCGCCCACAGGCTCGGAACGGTGACGAGGTCGCCCGCCGCCGTCACCACCGGAGCGGCGACGTTGTCGAGGTCCCATCCGCGGCGGGCGCTGGCGTTGGCCATCCGAACCGTGATGGCGGCGACCACGATCGAGGCCGCGGTGCCGCCGATCACCGAGATGACGACGAAGTCGTCGATGCCGATCGCATGGTCGATGCCGACCGCGACGACGGCCATGCGGGCGAGCACGGCGTAGGCGAACGACAGCCCGACCGAGACGGCGAAGGAAGCAGCGAGGTTCTGGCCGAGGAGGCCGTCGAGGCTCAGGGACCGGCGGTATGTGCCGGCGTGGATGGCGGTGCCGAGGCGGCTGGCGAGGGTTCCCCCGATGTTGCCCCGCAGTGCGAGCACCGGCGGGATGAGCACGAGGAGGCCGGGGAACCGCTCAAGGGTGCCGGTGATCGACCCGAGGATGACGCCCGCCAACAGGCTCGCAGCGAGCGAGATCGCGAGCGCGACGGAGCTCTGTCGCAGGCTGGATGCCTCGCGACGAAGCACGGCCCGAAACCGCGCGGCGACGAGTCGGAGCCGCGGCATGGCGTTGGTGGCTCTCCAGAGAGTTCACGAGGGGTGTCTCGATGACGGGATCACGTTCCTGTGGGCGCCGAGTTTACGAGCGCTCCGGCGGCGGTACGCTGACGCCATGGATGCCGCCCGAGCGCGCGAACTCATCGGAGCCGAAGTCGAGCGGGTCGAGAAGGTCGTGGGCGACGTGCACGTGGATCTCGGCGAGGGATCCGAGCGCGATTCGATCGGCGAGCTTTCGAGCGCCGATCAGCACCCCGCCGACCTCGGCACCGAGACGTTCGAGCGCGAAAAGGACCTCTCGATCCTCGAGAGCCTCGAACGTGAACTCCGCGAGCTCGACGCCGCCATACGGCGGGTCGATGACGGCACCTACGGAATCTGCGAGGCGTGCAAGGGGCCGATCCCCGAAGAGCGTCTCGAGGCCCAGCCCGCGGCGCGCTTTTGCGCCGCCCACACACCCAGTCGCTAGTTGCACGCCAGTCGCTCGTCGGTGACTGGTCGCCGTTCGTCGTGCCTGGCTCCTTGACCGAGGGGTCAAGTAGCCTCCCGTCCGCCGCAGGTCGCAGGCATGACCGACACGACGGACAGGAAGGGCGTCTCGATGGGCTTCAACCTCGATGGTCTCGGCGAGTGGTCGGACGAGAAGGAGTTCAAGGTCGAGGCGGATCGGGCCAAGGCCTACGCCGCGGCGACCAACGACTCCATCGCCGCGCATGTGAGTGGCGACTTGGCCCCGCCCATCTTCGCCGTGGTGCCCGTGTGGGAGGCCATGGGTGGTGCGGCGGCGCAGGTCATCACGCCCGACATGCTCCCGATGGTCGTGCACGGCGAACAGGACATTCGCTTCCACCAGCCGATTCGGCCGGGCACCGTGCTGCGGTCCAAAGCCGCGCCGGTCGGCGTTCACGTGAAGCCGAACGGCACCACGGTGGTCGCCAAGACCGAGACGCGTGACGACGCCGGGCAACTCGTCAACGAGCAGCACTTCACCACCTTCATCCGCGGCGCGACCGACGGCGAGAGCAAGGGCGAGGAACCCCCCGACCACAAGTTTCCCGAGGACGCGCGGGCGAGCGCGCCGGTCGCCGAGGTTGCCCAGACGCTCGACGCCGACCAGACGTA
Organism: Acidimicrobiia bacterium; assembly: GCA_035293045.1. Classification (GTDB taxonomy): domain Bacteria; phylum Actinomycetota; class Acidimicrobiia; order IMCC26256; family JACPCJ01; genus DATDOY01. Next base: position 6,556 of record DATDOY010000160.1, on the reverse strand, counting down.
TCGCTACTCCGACGCGTCGGGTGACCTCATGCCGATCCACCTCGACGACGATTTCGCCAAGAGCGTCGGCCTCCCAGGCATCATCATCCACGGGCTGTGCACGATGGCGTTCACGAGCCATGCGGTGATCGGTTCGGTGTGCGACGGCGATCCGGCCCGGCTCGCCCGACTTGCCGTCCGGTTCTCCCGTCCCGTGCTGCCGACGCAGACCATCACGACGCGCATCTGGGCGGCAGGGGAGCGGGACGGACGCACGGTGTACGCGTTCGAGACCACCAACCCCGACGGCGACCTCGTCATCAAGGACGGGCTCGCAGAGGTCTCCTGACGGCTCGCCTCCGGTTGTTCGCGCACGCTCGCGAAGCCGCGGGCACGTCGGAGGATGTCGTCGAGGGCGCGACCGTCGGCGAAGTGTTGGATCGCGCGGCCGAGCGCTACGGAGCCGAGTTCGCCGCCGTCCTGACGCGGTGTCGCGTGTGGATCAACGGTGACGAACCGGTCTCCGGCCGAGAGACGACGGTCGGGCCCGACGACGAACTGGCGGTGCTGCCGCCCGTCAGCGGAGGTTGAGATGGCGCACGCGATGTTCACCGACGAGCACGAGGAGCTTCGGCGGTCCATCCGGGCGTTCGTCGAAAAGGAGCTCCGACCGCACGCCGAGGAATGGGAAGAGAAGGGCGACTTCCCGAACTGGGTGTTCGAGCGCATGGGGGAGTTGGGCTTCCTCGGGTTGCACCACCCGGTCGAGTACGGAGGCTCGGGTGGCGACTACCTCACGATGCTGGTGCGGGAGGAGGAGATGCACCGGTGCGGGAGCGGGGGCGTCTCGATGGCGGTGTCGGTGCAGGCCGAGTACGTCACGCCGCCCATCGCAAAGTTCGGCACCCATGAGCAAAAGGAGCGCTGGCTCCGGCCGGCGCTCGCCGGCACCAAGATCGGCGCTCTCGGCATCACCGAGCCCGACGCCGGCAGCGACGTCGCCGGCATCCGTACGCGCGCGATCCGCGACGGCGACGACTACGTCGTGAATGGCGCCAAGACGTTCATCACCAACGGGTGTCGCGCCGACTTTCTCCTGCTGGTCGCCAAGACCAACCCCGAGGAGCGGCACGCCGGCATCTCACTCTTCCTCGTCGACACCGACACGCCGGGGTTCGAAGTGGCGCGGAGACTCGACAAGGTCGGCATGTGGTCGAGCGACACTGCGGAGTTGCGCTTCACCGACATGCACGTGCCGGCGGAGAACCTTCTTGGCGAGGAGGGCAAGGGGTTCCACCAAATCATGTGGGAACTCCAAGGCGAGCGCTTGGCGGCCGCGGCGGGCGCGTGCGCCGGCGCCCAGAGCCTGATCGACATGACGATCGAATACACGAAGGGACGCGAGGCGTTCGGCCAGCGCATCGCCGACTTCCAGGCCACCAAGCACAAGTTCGCCGAAATGCAGACGATGGTGGACGCGGCGCGAGCGCTCGTCTACGAGACCGCACTCAAAGTGAACGACGGCGAGTACCCGGTGCGCGAGATCACCGAGGCCAAGCTGCTCGCGACCCGCGTGCACTTCAACGTCGCCGACACGTGCCTCCAACTCCACGGGGGTTACGGCTACATGATGGAGTTCCCGATCCAGCGTGCCTGGCGTGACAGCCGCCTCGCCCGCATCGGAGCCGGCGCCGACGAAGTGATGCTCGACTACATCGCCAAGCACCTCGGCCTGTAGGTCCCAACGCGCCGACCCTCCCGTGTGTGAGCGCCTGCTCGCCCCTCCCCTGTGTGAGTGCCTGCCCGGCGATAGCCGGGCAGGCACTCACACGTTCGGAAATGGGGTGGCGTTGCTTGCGCCGGACGGCATCCGGTAGCCTCGTCCCGTTCCCACACTTTGTATGCGGTCCCGACGCGCCTTGGGCGCACTCCTCGCTGCTCTCTCTGTCGCCACGCTCGTGGTGGTCAACACCACGCCCGCGGGTGCCGCGCAGTCGCTCGAGAGGCTGAAGAAGCAGGAGGCCGAAGCCAAGCGCGCCGCCGACCGGGCCGCCGCCGAGGTCACCAAGTCCATCGGCGAGTACAACCGCATCTACCACGAGATCGAGACGACCAAGGCCACCATCGCGGCCAAGGAATCGCAGGCCGAGCAGATCGGCAACATCGCCGTCGATCGCGCCGTCGAGGCGTACAAGGGTTCGAACTTCGAGGTCACCGACGTGTTCGACAGTCCTGACCTCCTTGAAGCGTCGCGCAAGGCACGCCTGCTCGGCGAGGTCACCAAAAAGGACAGCGAAGCGATCGATCGCCTCGAGGTGGAGGCGACCGACCTCGCCACTGAGAAGCGGAAGCTTGCCGGGCTCCTCGATCAGGCGCAGAAGATCATCGACGCCAAGCGCGCCGCCGAGGCCCGCATGGAGGCGCGCTCGCGCGAGTTCACCGCAAAACGAAAGGCGCTCGAGGCCGAGCTCGCGCGCCGGGCGAGGCGTTCGCCGCGCGGCGGCAACTTCGGTGCGCCACCGCGGGTGATCGGTGGGCTGGTGTGCCCGGCGCCGTGGTCGTCGTTCTCGGATTCGTGGGGAGCCCCCCGCTCCGGCGGGCGCCGGCACAAGGGCGTCGACATGATGGGTCCGAGCGGAGCGCCCTTGTACGCCGTGGTGGGCGGCACGGTCAGCTTCCGAACGTCGGGTCTCGGAGGCAAGAGCGCGTACCTCCGGGGCAACGACGGGAACGTCTACTACTACGCCCACTTGAGCGGCTACGCCAGCGGCGGCGCCGTCTCTCAGGGTGAGGTCATCGGATACAACGGCAGCAGTGGGAACGCCTCGAGCGGCTCGCCCCACCTGCATTTCGAGGTGCACCCCGGTGGCGGCGGGCCGGTCAATCCGTACCCGACCGTCCGACCCATCTGCTGAGCGCGCGAGCGGGGGAGCGCGAGCCCGCCGTCAAGTAGTCTGAACGGACTCGCCATGACTGATCAGCGCCGCGTCGATCGCGTTCTCGAACCCGACTTCCTCGACAACCTTCCCGCGCGCGCCGAAGACGAGCTGCGGTCGATGCGCAAGGACTGCCAGGAGGTCGAGACCGAGTACTCCTATCTCCGGCGCCTGGCCCAGGCCCGGATCGCCATCCTCGAGGCCGAGCGTGCTCGCCGCGAGCGCGGGGCTCCGCTCTCCGAACTGATCGACGAGCTGCCCAAGATCCTCGCCGACGGCGAACCGCCGCGCCCGGGACAGGCCGATGTTCGGATACCCGCGCTGCTCGCACCGAAGAAGCTCAGCGGATATCACCGCGGCCTCGAACGCCTCGTCGAGGACGACACCCTCGCCAATCTCCCCAATCTCTCCGACGGCGAAGTCGCCGAGTCCATCGAGCAGCTCCACGCCCTCGAACGCGAGGTCTCCGAGATCCGAAAGAGCCTGCACGACGTGATCGACACGCTTGCCGAACAGTTGGCGGCGCGCTCGACCGCGAGCGCGTGAGCCAGAGCGCCAGCCCGACGCCAGCCCACGTTTCGTGCGTGCTCGTCGTTGACGACGACGCCGTCACTCGAAAGTTCGTGCGGGCGGTGCTCGAGGGCCTCGGTCTTCACATCGAAGAGGCGGCCGACGGGCCGACGGCGCTCGCCCTCGCCAGCGAGCTCCGACCCGACGTCGTGGTGTGCGACGTCACGATGCCGGGGATGTCGGGCATCGAGGTCGCCCGCCAGCTCGAGGGCGACACGAAGGTGCTGATGTTGACCGGCGTCGACGACCCCGACGTCGAGCGCGAGGCCGAGGGCGCGGGTGTCTCCGCGTACCTCGTGAAGCCGTTCTCGCCCCGTGAGCTGCTCGACACCATCGAGGAACTCGTGGGCGGGCTCGACCTCCCAGCTGAGGAAGTGGCCCGCACCGAGGGTGCCGCCGTGGAAGCCGGCGAACGCCAGTTGCTGATCGCCGCCGGCGAACTGAGCGAGAGCATCCGCCGCGAGCGTGAGCGCGCGGCGCGTCTTGAAGACGCGCTCGACGAGTTGCGGCACGCGTACCTCGAAACCGTCCGTTCCCTCGCCTATGTCGTCGAGGCCAAGGACGCGTACACCGGACAGCACCTCGAGCGGTGTCGGGTCTACGGGATGGCGCTCCTCCGCGAGATGGGGCTCGAGAAGGAACTCCGCGAGGCGGAGTACGGCTTCTTGCTGCACGACGCCGGGAAGGTCGGCGTGTCGGAGCGGATCCTCAACAAGCCGGGTCCGCTGACCGCGGCCGAATGGCGAATCATGCGCACGCACCCCCTGATCGGCTACCAGATGGTGGGAGGGATCCCGTTCCTGCGAGCAGCCGCGGAGGTGGTGCGGTATCACCACGAGATGTTCGACGGCTCCGGTTACCCGGAAGGCCGAGCCGGCGACGCGATCCCGCTCGCCGCTCGCGTGTTCTCGATCGTTGACGCCTTCGACGCCATGACCACCGACCGACCGTATCGGGAGGCGCTGCCCCTCGAACAGGCGGCCGCCGAACTCGAGAAGATGGCGGGAACGCAGTTCGACCCCGAGATCGTCCGCGTGTTCGTTCCGATGTGCGAGCGGCTGCTGCCGTCGAGCGCCCGCGCGAGATCGTGAGATCCGGAGACCCCCCGGCTACCTTTGCGCCGTGGTGCGCGAAGAGATCGAGAGCCGGATGCACGACCTCGGCGAGTTCATCCGCGACCAACGCCGCAACGCTCGCCTGTCGCTCCGCAAGCTCAGCGAGCAGGCCGGAATTTCCAACCCCTACCTGAGCCAGATCGAGCGCGGACTCCGCAAGCCGTCGGCCGAGATCCTCCAGTCCATCGCCAAGGCCCTTCGTATCTCGGCGGAGACGCTCTATGTGCAGGCGGGCATCCTCGAGGAACGGCCCGCCGATCACGATCTCGAAGGCGAGATCCTTCGTGACCCCACCATCTCGGAACGTCACAAGCAGACGCTCCTCGAGATCTACCGGTCGTTCCAGAACGAGCACGCCGCCGCGGCCCTCGACAAGACGGGCGACGAAGCCGGCTGAACGCCCGGGGCGTCGCCGGGTCCCCTTGCCCGTCGCCGATTCCTGACCGGTAGGCTCATATTTCCATGCCCGAACGGCTCGCCATCCTGAGCATGCACACGTCGCCGCTCGCCCAGCCGGGCACGGGTGACGGCGGTGGCATGAACGTCTACGTCCGTAGCCTGGCGGCGGCTCTGGCGCGCGCTGGATTCGCCTGCGACGTCTACACGCGCAGCGAGAGCCCCGAGGCACCGCCGTCGGTGGCGATGGACCCCGGCGTCGTGGTGCGCCACGTGGCGGCGGGGGTGCAGGCGCCGGTGGCCAAGGAACGGTTGCCCGACCTCGTGCCGGAGTTCGCCGCGGCGGTGGCCGACGAGATTCGCCGCGCGGCCGCGCCGCCCAGCCTGCTCCACGCCAACTACTGGCTCTCGGGGGTCGCCGGTCACGCGCTCAAGCACGAACTCGACCTCCCCCTGGTGAGCACCTTTCACACTTTGGCGCGGGTGCGGGCGGCGGCGGATCCCGCCACCCCGCCGGAACTGCGCGCCCGACACGAGGCCGACACGGTGCGGTGCTCCGACCTCATCCTCGCCTCGACCGCCGACGAAGCGCGCCAACTCGCCGCGCTCTACGACGCCGACTCCGCCCGCGTCGAGATCGTGCCCCCGGGGGTCGACCATCACGTCTTCCACCCCGGCGACCGGGTCGCCGCGAGGCAGGCCCTCGGTCTGCGTGATCGACGCGTGCTGCTGTTCGCCGGCCGCATTCAACCGCTCAAGGGACTCGACCTTGCGGTGGAGGCCCTCGCGGAGCTCGACGATCCCGACGCGATGCTCGTTGTCATCGGCGGTCCGAGCGGCCCCGACGGGCCCCTTGAGCTGGCGCGCGTTCGGGCGATGGTCGAAGAACTCGCCGTCGGCCCCCAGGTCCGCTTTGTGCGACCCCGCCCCCACGAGGAGCTCGCCCAGTGGTATCGCGCCGCCGACGTTTGCGTCGTGCCGTCGCTCAGTGAATCGTTTGGTCTCGTGGCGCTCGAGGCGGCCGCCTGCGGCACGCCGGTCGTGGCGTCGGCCGTCGGCGGTCTGTGCTCGCTCGTGGTCGACGGTGTGACCGGCTACCTCGTCGAGTCCAGGGACGTGGCGGAGTGGTCGAAACGGATTGAGGTGCTCCTGCGCGATCCCGGCCTGGCCCGGTCGATGGGCGCCGACGCCGAGGCGCTGTCCCGGCAATTCTCCTGGGACATGACCGCTGCTCGGCTCCGCCGGCTGTACGCGGACCTGCTGCTTCGCGCGCCGGTGGAGTGCCGGTAGTCCGCACCAGGCATGCCGTCGACGCTGGGCGAGGCCCGAGCGTTCCTCGCCCGGCACCTCGAAGGCGCCATTGCCGCCGAGGAGTGGGTGCAGCATGTCGAGTACGACGGCGAACTCGAGCGCTGGTACGTCCGCTTCGGCTGCGAGGGCCGGGACGCGGCGACGATCTACTTCGATCTCAAGCAGCGGTCGCTCTACTACGAGCTGTACTTCCTCCCGATGCCGCCGCCGGCGGCGGACGGAGTGCCCAACGCGGCCTTCCTCGAGTGG